>DASXUH010000224.1:0-31795 GCA_036504935.1 Geothrix sp.
AAGATCGGAAGCCCCCGCCCAGGCGTTGCCCCAGCGGCCCTCGCGCTGCAGGGCCACCAGCTCGCCGCCGGTGATGACGGAGGGATCCAGCCCCGCCCCGCGCAGGATCTCGAACACCATGGCCACGGTGGTGGACTTGCCGCTGGTGCCCGTCACGGCCACCGTGCGGTACCGAGCCACGACGTGCGCCAGCAGCTCGGAGCGGTGCAGCACGGGCACGCCCAGCCGCCGCGCCGCCGCCACATCCGGCACCTCGTCTTCTACGGCCGTGGACACCACCAGGGCGGCGCAGTCCCCTTCGAGGCCCGAGCCATCCTGGGGATGGATCACCACCCCCAGGGCTTCCAGCTGGGCCCTCGCCTCGGGCCGCCGACCCCGGTCGAAACTGCGGTCGCTGCCGCTGGCCGGGCCGCCCTTCATGGCTACGAACTGGGCCAGGGCGCTCATGCCGCTTCCCGCCACGCCGGCGAAATGCAGCCTCCCGAGGCCCAGGCCATCGCCCGGCAGACCCTCCGCGATGAGCACCGCGTCGCCCTCCGCCACGCGCTCGAAGAGGTCCGCCACGTCGGCGTTCGACAGGCGCACACAGCCGTGCGAAACCGGGCTGCCCAGCTGTCCTTCCTGGTTTGTGCCATGCAGGTAGATGAAGCGCTCCAGGGAATCCCGGCCCGGGCCGCGGTTCCAGCCTTCTTCCAGGCCATCCAGCGTGAGGACGCGGGTGAGGATCAGGTCATCCTCGCGGGCCTCGCCATGCCAGACCTCCCCCGTGGCCACGCGGGCGCGGAAGACCGCCCCGGGCTCTGCCCCCGCGCCGATGCATGCGTGGATGCTGTGCCAGCCTGTGGGCGTGCGGAATGAGTTCTCCTCACAGCCCAGGCCATTTTTCGCTGTGGAGATGGCGGCCTCAAAGGCCAGACGTCCGTCCTCCAGCAGGCCCAGGCGCTGGCGGGCCACGTCCACAATGAGGATTCTGGCGTTTCGATCAAAGAACGGAGCGCCAGGGCGGGCGAGATTCGCCAGGATCAGGGCACGGTAGCGGGCGGCATGGACCGGATCCATCAGGCCCCCACGATGCGCCCGGCCAAGGCGCTGGCGGCGACGGTGGCTGGGCTGGCCAGCCACATCTGGCCTGGGCCGCTGCGGCCGGGGAAGTTGCGGTTGATGGCGCTGATGGTCACCTGGTCGGGACGGGTGGATACGCCGGGCCCCGCGTTGATGCAGGCCCCGCAGGAGCTGCCCAGCACCACGGCCCCCACGGCCTCGAAGGCCGCGATCCAGCCCCGCTCCTCGGCGTGGCGCCGCACGTCCTCGCTGCCGCACTGCACGAAGAACTGCACGCCCTCCGGTACTCGCCGCCCTTCGGCCGCGGCGACCTGCACCACCTCGTAGGCCCGGCGCAGGTCCTCGCGCTTGCCGCCCGTGCAGCTGCCCAGGTAGGCGATGTGGATGGGGACGGCTTCGTCCAGATCCGCGAGAGCCATGCCGTTCCCGGGATCACCGGGCCGGGCCAGCATGGGGCCCAGGACTGTGCAGTCCACCTCAAGCGTATGGGCGTACTCCGCGCCTTCGTCGCTCTGCATCCAGGGCTCGAGCCTGAGTTCCACGCCCCGCCGCTCTTTGACGAAGCGCGCGGTCTCGGCATCCGGCGCGATCAGGCCCGTGAAGCCGCCGATCTCCGCGGCCATGTTGGTGAGGGTGGCGCGCTCATCGGTATCGAGATCCACCAGGGCCTCGCCCTGATACTCAATGACGTGGCCGATGGCGCCGCCCTCCCGGATGAGAGGCTGGGCCAGCAGGTGCAGCACCAGGTCCTTGGCAGACACGCCAGGGCGCAGGCGGCCCTTCAGGCGCACCCGCAGCGTGGGCGGGACGGTGACGCGCACATCCCCCGTCACCCAGGCACAGGCGATGTCCGTGGTGCCCACGCCGAAGGCCAGGCAGCCCAGGGCACCGGCGTGCGGCGTGTGCGAATCCGTGCCCACCACCACCTGGCCCGGGAGGACGTAGCGCTCGGCCATGATGGCGTGGCAGATGCCCTCGCTGCCCGATCCATCGCTCAGCTCACCGTGGAGCCGGATGCCGTGCTTCGCGCAGAAGGCCTCCTGGGCGGGCTTGAGGCGCTCGGCCACCGAGAGCAGGCCCTGGGCCCGATGCTCGGCTTTCATGCTGTGGTGCAGGAAGGTCAGGTGATCGCGGAAGGCCAGGATGGAGGCGGGATCGTGCAGCACGGCTTCTGGTCCCAGCGCCTTCTCCAGGAAGCTCGCCGCCATGGGCGTCACGTACTCATGGCTGAAACGCCAGTCCGCTTGCACGAAGAGGCCATCGCCGGGCCTCACCGCCGGCAGGCCCACCGTGCCTGCCGCCGCGTCTACCACGGCATGGCGGGCCAGCAGCTTCTCGGCGTAGGTCATGGGGCGCGGGCCGTGGTCCGGCAGGGACGGCGTCACCTCGCCCTGCATGCGGGCGGCGTTGTAGGCGAAGAGTCCGCCGCGGCGCACGATCTCGGCGGTGACGGGATCCAGGCCTGCAGTGAACTCCGCCAGGGGGATGGCCTCGCCCCGCCGGATGCGCGGAATCAGGCCGGAATCCGTGCTGGTGAGCAGGCCCAGGTTCTGGGCATTCTGCCGGTAGATGCGCTCGAAGCTTTCCGCGATGACCAGGCGGATGCCCGCGCACAACTCGGCGTAGGGGCTGGCTTCCCGGCTGCTGCCCTTGCCCCGGCGTTTGCCAGCCACGCTCACCGTGAAGCCGCCGGCCCGCACCGAGCCCTCCGTGACCGGAAAGGCCTCACCGCACTGCAGCCCCAGGTAGGGGAAGTCGCCCAGCTTCTCGTCGAAGTGGTAGCAGATGAAGGCGGGTGTGATCTCGTCCGTGCTGATCTGGTCCCGCAGGGGGCCCGTATCGGAAGGGTCCAGGTCCTCGCCTGCCAGCTGGCGGCGGATCCGTTCCGGATCCTCCGTGAGAAAGAGCATTCGGCCATCGAAGTGGATAGGGTCGGACAACATGCCTCCAGGGTACCTGGCTTCACCCCCTACGCACGAAGGCCCCCAACCGGGGGCCTTCGTGCGAATGATGGGTAGCGGTCAGTCCTTCTCTTCCTCGGCCTTAAGCTTGGCTTCCTGCTCATCGAGGTGCTTCATGAGGCGCTCGGCCAGCTCGTCATCTTCCAGGGGGGTGAACATGTCGTCCTTCACCTCGAAGATCTCCAGACTCAGGCCCTCCTCGGGATTCGCGGTGCCCTCCTCCTGGGCCTGCAGCTCGGCCAGGGGCGCCAGGATGGCGAAGTTGCGGCCCTCGAACTCGAGCTCTTCCAGGATCGCGAACTCTTCCTTCTCGCCATTCTCGTCTTCGAGTTCAACGACTTCGATTTCGAAGGAATCGTCGTGATCGTGGTTGCAATTCGGTCCGTGTTCGTGACCTTCATGAGCCATGGGCTCCTCCTTGCGCAAGGAACCAGAATAGGGTCGGAGGCCTTTCAGGCCAAGGAAATATGCTGAATGGGGCCATCCTGTGGGAGTGGCCCGGGGGGATCCCCAAAAAACCGGCCTCCCGAAGGAGGCCGGTTCATGTTGAACAGTAGGGTCTAGATCTTGGTGACGTTGGTCGCCTGGGGGCCCTTCTGGCCCTGACCCACGTTGAAGCTGACGCGCTGATTCTCGTCCAGGGTTCGGAAACCCGTGGTCTCGATGGCGGAGTGGTGAACGAACAGATCCGCACCACCGTCATCGGGGGTGATGAATCCGAAACCCTTTTCGGCGTTGAACCACTTCACGGTTCCCTGAGCCATTTGACTACCTGCTTTCTTCGTCCTGGATGTAGATGCATTGTTCCTTCCAGGCGAGGCAGCAACGCTTTTAGATACCCGCACGACCGGCGGGCGATTTCCAGTGTAAGGCCAATTCACATTCAAATTTCAAAAAATCGACGCCTACCCGCAAATCGCTTCAACCGCTGGCCGGATGCGCGGGGGTCTCCTGGAGCAGGAGGCCTACGGCCAACTGCACCTTCGCCTGCTGGGCCCGGGTTGTCACGGAAAGAAAAAGCTCCTGGAAGTTGGGATGGACCACCCCGCTCTCGATGAAGCAGTGGCGCTTCGCTTTCAGCAGGCCCCGGTGGATGTCCTGCCGCTCGTCCTCCGTGAAGGCACGGCCGAGGTACCGCCCAAGGTTCCTCAGGTCATGGGCGACCTGCTGCTGGAGCAATCCGTCCACAGCGGCCAGAAGCCAGATCAGGTCCTCGATGGCGGTGTCCCGGTCGGCCTCGGACATGTCCTTGAAGACCCGCAGGGTTTCGAGGTGATCCAGGCGGGCGTGCTGGGCCTCCTCCAGCCAATGGCACCGGAAGATCTCCTTGGTGAGGGGATCCAGCTCATCGGCGTCCTTCATGGCGCTGGTGAAGTGGTACTGCGTGAACCATTCGATGGCGGCCGTCAGGAGAAGCACGGCGCCGCGGTGCCGGCCCAGGACGGCGCTGGCGACCTTGTCCTGCCCCTCCAGCAGCTCCAGCGGGAAGCCCAGCTCCGCATCGACCCGCTTCCGGATCTCCCGGAAGAGATGCATGTGCTTCACCTCTTCGGCAGCGAAGTTGGTGAGGGCCTCGAAGGCCGCCTCATTGGCTGTTTCGGAATCCCGGGCCAAAGCCACCATCTCAGGGGCGATGAAAGCCTCCACGAAGCCGAACAGGTGGGCGTAGGCCCCCATCTCCACGTGGGTCAGCTTCCGTTTCTCCTCTGCGTTCAGGCAGAAGATGCCGCTGGCGCCCGAAAGGGGCGCGGGAAGCCAGGGGCGGCCCAGATCGAAGCCCATCGTTCCCAGGACATCCTTGATCTTCCAGTTGACCCGATAGGACCGTTCAAGACATTCCTCATAGGAAAAGGTGACCATGTAACCCCCCTTTTGCCAAGGTTCTACGACGAGTGGCCCGAAGACACGGCGAATATGAGTCTCAGTCAGACTGGCGTCAATCGTCCGGCCCTGCCCGTCTTTCTAGAGGTAGCTCCTGGCCCCGACAAGGGCCCCGCTGTAGTAGCGGTCGGTCAGCCGGTCCTGGCGGATGCCCTGCCCCGGGCGCGGCGCGTGGATGAAGGCTCCCTGCCCCAGGTACAGCCCCACATGGCTCACCCGCCCGCCGCCATTGGTCGCGAAGAAGAGGAGGTCTCCCGCCCGGGCCTCCTCCAGATCCACCGGGCGGCCCGCCTCGAACTGGGCCTGGGAGGACCGCGGCAGCCGCAGTCCGTTCAGCCGGTATACGGCCCCCGTGAGGCCGCTGCAGTCGAAGCCCCGTTCCGTGGTGCCTCCGAAGAGGTAGGGCACGCCCACATAGCCTTTCGCCGTGTCCACCAGGCTGGCCCGGAGGCCCCGCTCATCCTCGGGATGCGCCTGGAACCGCCCGCCCGCCCCAGGCGCCGAACCATCCGGCGCCACCACCCAGTAGGCCTCGATGATTCCGGCGGCCTTCAGGGCCTCGCCCCGGGCCCGGGCCTTCTCCTTCGTGGTGAAGTCCCCGAAGCGCACCCGGTAGAGGCCATCCCCCGACGCGTAGTAGGCCGCCTCCAGCCCCTGGGCCTGCAGGGATTGCGAGAACCGCGCCGCGTTCTCCACCTTCGCGAAGGCCCCCGCCTGCAGGGTGTAGCCCAGGCGGGGGAGCGTTCTCCCCACCGGTGTCTGGGCAGCCGGACGCTCGCGGACCGGACGCAGGGGCACAGGGCGCGGGGGCCGCGAGCAGCCGCTCAGCACCAGCAGCCCCGCCGCCAGGGATAGGCTGAGCCTGTGGACCGGGCGCCGCATGGACCTCCACCTGTGGATCTGGAAGGATCCTAGCAGGAGGCCTCAGGCCAGGAACCGCAGGCCGACGCGGAAGCCGTTGCGAGTCGGCTGCGTCCACGTCACCTCGGAGATGAGCAGCTCCTCCGCAGGCTCCGTCTCGGCGGGGACATGGAGTTTCAGGACCTCGCCCGGACGCAGCGGGCAGTCCGTCAGGAGACTCGCGCCCCCTGGGCCGATGTCGCGCCCGATCCCCAGGCTGAGCCCCTCGCTGGGAGGTTCGGCCTCGCTGGCAGTGCGCTCGAACTGGACCACCCGATCCAGGGCCGTCCGAGGGCTGGCTCGTTTTTCCGAAGGGGTGTTCATGAGACCGGAGGTTAGGGGCCCCCCGCTTCGAGGTCAATCAAAATTACGATTGTTTTTTCTTAGGTCGCTCATTCCAGAAACTGGACGATGGCCCTTCCAGACCCAGACCGCCCTCAAATCCTGGGTTGTTCCCCGGACCGGTGGGGTCCGGCGGATTCCTTGGCGCGAATTCCGTGGAAACCGAAACTGAGTCTCGCATTCGCATTCAGGGAGGTGCCCGATGCGGAGACTCTCATTCGTGGTTCTGGCCTGCCTAGTGGCGGCCCCCCTGGCGGCCCGGATCGCCAATCCGGCCAAGACGCCCGCCAAGGCCGAAGCCAGGGTCGAGGCCATCGTGGGCTGCAAGGAGACGAAGCTGTACCACAAGGCCAACTGCAAGTGGGTGAAGGAGATCAACAAGGCTGGCACCCGCGTGGACTTCAAGTCCGTGGCGGAGGCGAAGAAGGCCGGCATGAAACCCTGCGAGGACTGCAAGCCGGACCTCTGAGCCGGGTCTATTTCAGGAAATCCAGCAGCGTCACGCTCGTCGCGCGTAGTGCCTGCTACGCTTCGACTCGCGTTCCTCGCCTCGCTCGCCCGGCGACCCTCGCGCGGCCGTTCAATAGACCGTTCGCTTCATGATGCTGGTGCCTTCGATCCGCTTGAACTCGAAGCGGTAGAAGTGATGCGGGAACGTGTCCAGGTTGGTCACCTGGTGCGGTGGGCCTGTGTCGGGTCCCATGGCCATCGCCGCGGGCCAGCCTGCCTCCAGAGCGGCTGGCAGATCCGCTTCGCGTCTGGCCATGGCCGCCTTCGCTCGCGGCGGCAAGTGGAGTCCTCCGCTCTGTTGGCTGAAGCCCCCCAGGTTCCTGGTGTAATCCCAACCCGTGCCATCCGCAAAGTGGTTCCGCATCTTCGGCTGGGCCGCATCGTAGATGAACACCGAGGGATAGTGGTGGGAGTGCAGGTTCTCGGTCTCCCCCGGCTGGACGGTGACTTCGATGATGCGCACGTGATCATCTTCGTAGAGCACCTTGTGATTCCTCGGCGCCGCCACCAGCGCATCCATCGAGGCTGCGGAAGGCTTGCCCTGGGCGGACAAGCCGACCCCCGCGACCAGGGCGGCGGCGATGAGCAGTTGGGCCATGCGAACCTTCATGGGCTTCCTCCCCTCTTGTGGTTGGGGCCGAAGCGTAGCACCGGTGGGACCATAAATATGTTTAATTAAATCAATGTCTGTTTATTCATAGTATTTCAACATGTTCTCCAACGCCACCGGAAGCCACCGAAGGCGGACCCATGCGGAGACCCACCCTGCTTGATCACCGCCCATCACCGTGCACCACCGGCTGAAGATCCTTGTCAGGAATCCTTCGCCGGTGATGCAAGCGCCCGTCCGGGCTACTTGAGTTTGTCGAGCTCGGTTTGGATGCGGGTGCGCTGGTCCGCCTGCTTCACCCGTTCGAGGGCCTTGCGGTAGTTCGCGGCGGCCTGGGCCTTGTCGCCCTTGAGGGCGTAGGCCTCGGCGAGGCTGTCGTAGGCGTTCCAGGAGTCGGGATGATCCTGGACGTTCCGCTGGAAGAGGACGAGGGCCTCGTCCATCTTCTTCTGGCCCAGCAGCGTGTAGCCCAGCTGGTTGACCTCCACTTCGGTGGCCTTCGTCAGGGCCTTGGCCCGCAGGGCTTCGGCGCCCTTGGTGTCCCCCTTCTTGTCCAGCAGTGCGGCCTTGACGCGCAGGCCCGTGAAGGACTCCCGCATGGTGAGGGAGCGGTCGACCCAGGTCATGGCTTCATCCAGGTTCACGTCATTGCGGGCGCACCAGCCCGCGGCGCCGCTCCAGGCCTCCGGGAAGAACTGGTGGAGGCCGCGCAGCTGTTCCCGCAGGCTCTGGACCACCACGGCCTTGGTGTCCACTTCCACTGGAATGGGCACCCGCAGCTTCTCCCAGCGCAGCGACAGCGTGACCCCCTGCTCGCTGGGATCGTCGAAGGTGTAGGCGAGGCGCTCGGTGGGCTCGGCGGCCACGGGCGTCACCAGCACCCGGGCCACGTCCTCTTTGGCCTCGTAGCTGTAGCTCCCCCAGCCGTGGGACTGGCTGCTGAAGATCACGGTCCAGGCCGTGGCCGTGGGCAGCATGTGGAGGCCGTAGCGCCCCGCCGGCAGCGGCGTCCCGCCCACGCGGACGGGGCTGGAGAAGGTCACCACGGTGTTCTCGTTGGCCCCGGCCCGCCAGACCTGGCCATAGGGCACCAGCCCGCCCCAGACCTTGCGGCCGTTCACCGCCGGCCGGTGGTAGCTCACGTCGATGTCCGTCAGCCCCACCATCTGGCTGACGTGGGCCCTGGGGCTGGCCTCGGGCAGGGTAAGGGGCGGCGCCTGGGCGAAGAGCACGGGCGCGGCCGCGAGCAGGGCAAGAGCGATACGACGCATGGGATACCTCCGCGAAGCATCCTGCCCCGAACCCCTCAGAATCGGAAGCAGGCCTGGGGCGAGCGGTGCGATTCCAGGGGCGGGCAGGCAGGCGAAGGGTGGTTTAAGCCACGGACGGATGCGGATCGAAAAGCAAACACAATCAGGGCGTGTTCCCAAATTCGCAATCGTCTCCCAGCAACCGATATGCCACGAGTGTCAGCTGGCGCTGCAGCACCAACTCCAAGGCCGGCGCGGCGAAGCGCACTCAGGGGCCCGGGTTCGGGTTGTTGGGCAGCGACGGGATCGCGCTCAGGTACTCGTAGATGGCCGTCAGATCGCGATCGGTCATCTTGCCGATGACCGGCCACGGCATCACCTGAAGAATTTGCGGACGACCCGATGCCGGTGTCCAATCCGGATCGATGCCGGTGCGCATCAGGTTCAGGAATTCGCTCAAGCTCAAGCCAGCCGGGCGCCCCGTGCTATCCGGCGTCAAGTTGCGCGAGGTGAACGGCCCGAACTGCCGACCTCCCGTCAAGTACTGCGCGCTGTTCACGAGCTCCGGCTGACCGGCAAAGGGGTCGCCGCCGGGCAGGTACGAGGGATTCGTATGGCAGTCGTTGCAGCCGGTCGTGTTCACGATGTAGCTGCCCAATCCGACCAGCGCGCGGTTGCGGCCCTGCAGGTTGAGCGTCACGCCTTGCGGCACGATGGCGAAGCCGCGCGCAATCCGGCTCTCGTTTTGTTCGCCGCCGGCCTGGCCCGATTGTTCGCCGCCGGCCTGGCCCGAGGCCGGCACGCAAATTCCAATGCCGCCCGCCAAGGCGATGGCCAGCCCGAAGCGCCCGAGCGTGCGGCTGGTGCGCGAGGCGAATGTGAAGCTTGGAACCTGGTTCATGGCTTTCTCCTCTGAATTGTTTCACCAACTGAAAATAAATCTCACACGCTATATGCATGCGGATTTTTTCAATATAGGCGCCAGCGGCCTCATTGCAACAGGCCGACTGACTAACGAACCATGGATCGTCAATGCCCGGGGTCGTGACCCTCACGGCAAGGCCATGGGTGTTCGCCCCCCGGATCAGCGCTCTCGATCACAAGGCACCCTGAGGAAGCCAGCCTGCACGCCCAGCGGGAGCCGGCCCAGAGCCGTGCGGCCGGCAGGGATGGACACGGATCGAAAAGCAAAAGCATTCAGCCGCTGATGAACGGTGATTACAGTGATTGCACCCCGGCAGCACGCAGCATGGGCTCCACCCAGGGCGGGCCCATGCGGGGACCTGCCCTGCTTTATCACCGTCATCACCGTGCATCACCGGCTAAAAAGGCTCTTCCCATTCGCCTCACAACCACCGTTCAGAGGCCGATTCGCCCCGTTCGCCCCGGTTGTGACGAGCGTCCGACCGGCCTGGGGGCAGCATGAGCACGGAATTCCCAGCATCCGGCATTTCTTTATCACAACCTAAACCAAGGCACCGCTTGCCGTCTGGTCGTGCGGGTCGCCTGATACTGAGTTAGGCCTCCCCAAGTTCCTTGAAGCAGGGTCTTGCGCGGCTATTTAAATGTGATACATTTGTTTTGGGGGGGCCTCATATGCACCTCCTCTGGGGATTACGAAACCTGGAAAAGATCCGAGAGCATGGCCTCGAACCAGAGGACGTGGAATCCGTCTTTGACGCTGAAGACTGGGCTTCGATTCCAAGCGAGGTTCCATATCGATTCGTCGGCGAAGGCACTAATCACACTGGCCGCCTCATCCGTGTGATCTTCGCTGAAACCGACGATGGGCTTTACCCCATCACCGCATTTCCAATCCGATCTCGTCAAAGGAGAACGCCATGACCACTCGCAAGCGTCCATCCCTCGCCGAACTCGAAGCCAACATCGAGAAGGAAGCTTCCTGGGCCGAGAAGAATTTTGGGCCTCAGATCACTGGTCGCCTCACCAAACCAGGTCGCCCTGCAAAGGGAGCGGTCATTGAACCCACTCGGCCTCACTCCTTGCGGGTCCAAGAAAGCATCTGGCAGGCGCTCTCATACAAAGCCCAGAAAGCTGGTTTGTCTGTGAATCAAGCCGCACAGCTCGCCTTACTTGAATGGGCAAAGCGCTAAGGTCCCGCCCGGTCGCCCTAACCCTCCGCTCAACTCGGACCCCGCCTGCATTGCCTCCCGCTCTCTCTAATCTTCTCGCTTCCTCGGCTTCGCTCCGCGCTTCGGTGCAGGCAAGGCCGGTTGGTTTCATTCGTCATCCGTGTCCATCCGTGGCTGATTCTCCTATTCACTGAACTTCGAACACCGCCAGCCCGTCCTGCAGCGTCGTCTGCCCGCTGATGGGCACGACGTCGCCCACGCGGAAGGGGCGCTGGCGGCGGCGGATGGTGTCGGGGAAGGCCACGGCTTCACAGAGGCCGGTGTCGTCCTCGAAGGTGACGAACTGCATGCGCTCGCCCTTCTCGGTGGCCACTTCCTTGTCGGCCACCACAAGCGCCCAGAACCGCAGGCGGCGGCCCGGTTTCTCCCCGGCTAGGACCTTGGCCACGTCGGCGGCGCGGTCGGGGCCCCCGCCCTTCCGCACACGGGCGAGGGCGGCGGGGTGGATCTCCAGGGTGAGGCCCATGGTCTGCAGCTCCAGGTCCGCGCGGTCGAAGGCGTCCGTGGGGCGCGGGCGCACGCCCGGGGGCACACCGCCCAGCCGCGCCCACATGAGGCGCGTGCGGTCGCCATCGGGCGCCCAGCGGTCGAAAGCCCCGGCGGCGCAGAGGGCTTCGGCGGTGGTGACCGACAGCTTCACCCGGCCCAGCAGATCGTCCAGATCCGCGAAGGGGCCGTGCTGCTCCCGGTTCTCCAGCAGAGCCTCCACCTCCTTCGCCAGGGCGCCCTGCACCTGCATGAGACCCACCCGCAGGGCCTGCTCGCCCTCGGCGGTGAAGGGCCAGGCGGAGGCGTTGGCGTCGGGCCCCCGCACCACCAGGCGATGGCGGCGGGCATCGCCCAGGTAGGCGATGGCGGGGTAGTAGCCGCCCTGGTTGGTGACCACCGACGCGAAGAACACCGCCGGGTGGTGCGCCTTGATCCAGGCGCTCTCGAAGCTCACCTGGGCGTAGCTGGCCGAGTGCGGCTTGCAGAACGAGTAGCCCTGGAAGGTGCGGATCATGTCCCAGGCCTCGTCCACCGTTGAAGGGCGCGCGCCGCGGGCCGCGCAGCCGCTGCGGAACCGGGCCTCGAAGAAGGGCAGCTTCTCCTCGCAGTCGGGCTTGCCCAGGAGCTTGCGCAGCTGGTCGGCCTCGAAGTGGCTCCAGCCCGCCAGCGCCACGCAGACCTTGATGACGTCCTCCTGGTAGACCAGCACGCCGAAGCTGTCGGACAGCAGGTTCGCAAAGACGGGATCGCTGGGCTCCCAGACCTCCTCGCCCCGGCTGCGCTTCACGTAGCGGTCCACCCAGCGGTAGGCGGCGGGGCGGATGAGGCTGCTGTGGATCACCAGCGTCTCGAAGTCGCCCTTCCGCACCCGCTGCTGGAGCTGGCGCGTGGCGGGGCTCTCCACGTAGAAGACGCCGATGCTGTCGCCCCGGGCCAGCAGGGCCTGGGTGTCGGGGTCGTTCCGCGAATGGGTGCCGGGGTCGGCGGGCTTGCGGTCGCCCAGCACTTCGTAGGCATCGCGGATGACGGCGAGGCTGCGGTTGCCGAGGAGGTCGATCTTCACCAGACCGTAGTTCTCCACGCCGTCCTTGTCCCAGGTGGTGGTGGACACGCCCTCCTTGGCGGGCGCGGGCTGGAAGGCGGCGTGTTCCCACAGGGGGCCGGGCGTGACGATGGTGCCGCCGGGATGCACGGAGAACTGGTGGAAGTGGCCCTTCAGCGCATGGGCCTGGCGCAGGATGGTGTCCCAGGCGGGGTTCTCCGAGGCGCGGTCCAGGCCCCCTTCCCAGCCGCGCACGAAGCGGGCCAGCTGCTTCAGCTCGCTGTCGGGCCGCCCGTGAGCCTGGGCCACGGCCCGCAGGGCGCCCTTGGCCTTGAAGAAGGCGTGGTTAGCCACCATGGCCACGCGGTGGCGCCCGTAGCGCTCGAACACGGCCTGGATGACGCGGTCGCGCTCGTCCCAGGCGAAGTCGATGTCCATGTCCGGCGGATCCTTGCGCTCCTTCGTGAGGAAGCGCTCGAACATCAGGTTCGTGGCCACGGGATCCACGTTGCTGAGGTCCAGCGCGTAGCTCACCAGCGAGGCCGCGCCGCTGCCCCGGCCGCAGATGTGGGTGGGCAGGCCCTCGTGCCGCAGCGCCTGCACGATGTCCTGCACCAGCAGGAAGTAGCGGGCAAAGCCCTTGAACGCGATGAGGTCCAGCTCCTGCTCCATGCGGGCGAGAATGTCGCCGCGGACCACCGGGAAGCGGCGTTCCACGCCTGCCCGCACACGCTCGCGCAGGTGGGCGTCGAGATCCGTGCCCTCCCGGCCCAGGGGATCGGGCAGCACCCAGGCGCCCCAGTGGATGGGCCACCCCGAGATGCGCTCCAGCACCGCGGCGGTGGCCTTCGCCACGGCGGGTTCGGCGAAGGGGAAGCGCGCCTCCCAGTCGGCGCGGGGCACGGCGGCCTCCGCCGGATCCCACAGGGCCTCGGTGCGGATGAGCGTGGCCTGCTGGTCGATGGCCCGCTTGAGGCGGTGCATCTCCAGGCCCTCGGCCGTGCGGAAGCGCAGCACCTGGGGCGCCACCACCTCCAGGCCCGCCGCCAGGGCCTTCCGCGCCTCCTGCGCCCGGCGGGGATGGGCCAGCAGGGCGCCGTAGAGCCCCTCCCGCAGCAGGGCGTCCAGGCCCGCGAGATCCTCCGCCAGCAGCACGCAATCCCGGGGCGGTTCCGGGGCGCCCAGGCCCGGGATGCCGGGCCCCGGCGCCGCGTCATGGGCCTGGGCCGAGAGCAGGCGGTTCAGGGCGGCGTAGCCCTCCTTGCTGAAGGGCAGCGCGCCGTAGCCGTGGCCCCGCCAGGTGAAGCGGCTGCCCAGGTGGAGGCGGAAGCCCGTCCAGCGGGGATCCGGCGGCAGGCCCTCCAGGCGCCGGGCCTCGTGGATCCACTCCAGCTCCGCCCGCAGCTTCGGATAGCCCGCCACCCCCCGGTCCCAGCAGACCAGGTCGCGGTAGCCCAGCTGCCGCGCCAGCGACAGCAGCTGCCTCGCCGGGTAGACGCCTTCACCAAGGGAGAAATCGGAAATGCCGAGGGCGAACATGGGGGCCGATCGAAAGTTGCTCGCGAGCGCCCTTGGCGTTCGCGAGTTCAAAAGGAACTTGGTGTCTTGGCGGTGATCTTTTCGGTGGATCACCTGATGGCCGAATTGAGTCAGGGCTGCCAATCGTCGGGCAGGCCGCAGGCGTCGAGAACGGCCCGCAGGTAGGGGGTGCCGATGCGCAGGGCGCCCCGCTCGGCGAGGCTCACGAGGGCCTGGGAGCGGCCCATCCGCTGAGCAAGCTGGGCTTGAGTGAGGCCGGCCTGACTGCGGGCGGCCCGCAATCGCGGAGCCAGGGCCTTGGCCCGGGCATCCGCTTCGGGAGCACGACGGCCCTCCAGCAGTCCCTCCACGGACAGATCCTCGTCCAGACGCGGCCAGTGGATGCCCCTGCCGCCGCCGAGGAGGCGCCAGTCCGCCAGATCCTCGGCGGACGCCGCTGCCAGTCGCGGGAAGAAGGCCAGCGGGCAGGCCAGTTCCCGGCCGTCCCGGAGCTGGACGACCAGGCGCTCCCGCTCGAACCAGAGGTGCGTGGCCCGGGGTTCGGGATGATCAGGGTGGACCGAAGTGGACATGGGGCGGCTCGCGGGGCTCATGGCTGTAGAAGAAGAACCGGAAGGGCCCTTCCCGGTGGATGGTGGGGGTCACGGGGCCTCCATGGATATTAGGCTTTTATCAGCTTGTTTCAAGACAAACCTGCCCCATCCACCCCGGCAGGACAGCCCGGTCGGGGAAGCGGCGGCGGAGGCGGGCGAGGACGGGTTCGAGGCGGTCGAGTTTGGCGTTGCGGGGATCCTCGAAGAGGCCGCGCTCGCGGCCCAGGCCCCAGGCCAGGCGCAGCTCCACCTCGCGCACGAGCAGGCGGCGGGTGGCGCCCGCCAGGAAGGCCTGCTGGAGGCGGCGGGCCAGGACGAGGGGCGGCACCGTGAGGTCCTCGGGCGAGGCCCGCCAGGTGTGGGGTTCGCCGTCCACATCCCACCAGCGCAGCATCAGCGTCCGGGGGTGGCGGGGATCGGACCAGAGCCACTCCAGGCAGCGGGCGGCCAGGGCCACCTCCTCGGGCAGGCGGGGGGGCTGCAGGCGCCAGCCGTGGCGGGCGTGGCCGGGACGCTCGGTGAGCAGGGGCAGGCGCGGCCGGTCCTCGCCGCGCACCCGGGCCCGCAGGTCCGGCGCCAGCTTGGGGTTCGTGAGTTCCGCCAGCACGGGCAGGGGCACCGGCTGGAGGTCCTCGAAGCGGCGCAGGCCCAGGCGGTGGAAGCGGTCGTGCAGGCGGGGGGCCAGGTCCGGCAGGCGGCGCAGGGGCTGGGGGCCCAGGAAGGCGGCCTCGCCGCCGTCCGCCACGCGTTCCAGGTGGTGCTCGGCCCGGGCGCCGAGCTGGGCGGCGGTGGCGCTCAGGGACAGGCCCCCGTGGCTGGCCCAGCCGTGCCGCTCGGCCAGCTCGCGGCGGATGCGCTCGGCGGTGTCCGCCAGGGGCCCGAAGATCCGCTGGGTGCCCTGGAGCTCCACCAGGGCCTCGCCCAGACGGCCCAGCTGACCCTGGGGCGTCCAGTGCTGGAGGAACTCCCCCAGGCCGGCCTGGGCCTCCCACCAGACCTGGGGCGAGGGATCCAGCACCCGCAGGCCCGGCGCCCGCCGCAGGGCCTGGTCCATGGGCAGGCCCGGGGCCAGCCCCTCGGCCCGGCCCAGGCGGTTCACGAACCAGAGGGTGGGCGAACGGGGGCTTTCGGGGTTCAGGAAGGCCAGGGGCCGGTCCCGCAGGGCGCCATCCCGCCCGCAGGCCAGCTGGAACGGCAGTTCAGGAACCCACATCGCCAGCACCGGGACCTCCTGGGGGATCCAAGTATGGCGAAATTTTAGCGAAAAACAAGTTCAGTCTTCAGTCCTCGGCCCTCAGTCTTCAGGGGCGGGTCGGGGCATGGAGCGGTCGCTCTGAACAAAACGGCCCAAAGGCAAAAGGTGACGCGGCCGAAGGCCGCCACCAGATGGACTGAAGGCTGAGGACTGAGGACTCAGGACTACCCCATCTGGAACCGGTGCGTGCACTCCACCCAGCTCTCGGAGCCATCCTTGTAGCGCTCGCGCTTCCAGATGGGCACCCGCTGCTTGATCTCGTCCATGATCCAGGCGGCGGCCTGGAAACTCTCGGCGCGGTGGGCGCTGCTGGTGGCGACGATGACGGCGGCCTCGGTGAGGGGCACGACGCCGATGCGGTGGTGGATGGCGCAGCGGGTGAGGCCGTAGCGCTCGATGGCCTTTTCGCGCAGGAGGGCCAGCTCCTTCTCCGCCATGGGCACGTAGGCCTCGTAGGCCAGCTCCAGCACGGGGCGCCCTTCATGGTGGTCCCGGGCCCGGCCTTCGAAGAGCACGAGGGCCCCGGCATGGGGATCCTCCATGACACTTCGTAAAGCCATCGCCTCCAGAGGCGCTTCCTGAACCGATATCCAGGGAATCATGCGTGTCTCCGCTCCGATCCCAACCATACACTGAACCGTTTTCAGGGGTTTCCCATGTCCAGTCCACACGTTGATCCGAACGCCGTTTTCGAGACCCTGGGCCGCCACATGCTGGTGGACGGGTTCCACCTGGTGATGGACCTGGAGAAGTCCCATGGCTCCTGGATCGTGGATGCCCGGGATGGCCGCAAATATCTGGATTTCTACACCTTCTTCGCAACCACGCCCCTGGGCCACAACCACCCCCGCCTGCGGGAGGCCGAGTTCGTGCGGCGCCTGGGCGAGATCGCCGTCAACAAGCCCGCCAATTCGGATATCTACACCACGGCCTTCGCGGAGTGGGTGGAGGCCTTCGGCACCCACGCGGCACCGGACTACCTGCCCCACCTCTTCTGGATCGACGGCGGCTCCCTGGCGGTGGAGAACGCCCTGAAGGCGGCCTTTGACTGGAAAGTGCGCAAGAACCTGGCGGCAGGCAAGGGCGAGAAGGGCTCGCAGGTCATCCACTTCCGCGAGGCCTTCCACGGCCGCAGCGGCTACACCCTGAGCCTCACGAACACGGCCGATCCCCGCAAGCACCAGTACTTCCCCAAGTTCCCCTGGCCCCGGGTGCCGAACCCCAAGCTGACCTTCCCCATGGACCTGGCCAAGGTCGATGCGGCGGAAGCGGAATCAATCGCCGCCATCGAGGCTGCCGTGGCCCAGAACCCGGATGACATCGCCTGCCTCATCGTGGAGCCCATCCAGGGCGAGGGCGGCGACAACCACTTCCGGGGCGAGTTCCTGCGGAAGCTCCGGGTCCTGGCAGACCGTCATGATTTCCTGCTCATTTTCGACGAAGTGCAAACAGGCTTCGGCGCCACGGGCAAGTGGTGGGCCCACCAGTGGTTCGACGTGCAGCCCGACATCATCGCCTTCGGCAAGAAGGCCCAGACCTGCGGCATCGCCGCCGGCCGGCGCCTGGACGAGGTGGAGGGCGTCTTCAAGGTGCCCAGCCGCATCAACAGCACCTGGGGCGGCAACCTGGTGGACATGGTGCGCGGCACGCGCATCATCGACGTCATCCGCGAGGAGAACCTGCTGGAGCATGGCGTGAAGCAGGGCGAACGCCTGCTGAAGGGCCTCCAGGAGATCCACCGCGACTTCCCCGAGTTCACCGCGAATCCCCGCGGCCGCGGCCTCTTCTGCGCCCTGGACATCGCCACGCCGGAGCTGCGCAACGCCGTGGTGGTCAAGGGCCACGAGCTGGGCATGATGATCCTCTCCACCGGCTTGCAGGGCCTGCGCTTCCGCCCCGCCATGAACCTCACCACACCGGATCTGGACCTGGGCGTGGAGCTGCTCCGCAAGGCCGTGGCCGAAGTCGCCGCCACATCGCCTACCCTGGTGGGATGAAGATCGAGCTCTACTGCGATGGCGCGTGTCTAGGCAACCCCGGCCCGGGCGGCTGGGGGTACCTGCTGCGGGTGCATCTCGCCGGCGGCATCCAGGAGAAGGAAGGTTCAGGCCCCGAGGCGGACACCACCAACAACCGCATGGAGCTGACGGCCGCCATCCGCGGCCTGGAGGCGCTCACCAAGCCCTGCCAAGTGCTGCTCCAGAGCGACAGCCAGTACGTGGTGAAAGGCATCACCACCTGGCTGAAGGACTGGAAGCGGCGCGGCTGGAAGAAGGCCGACGGCAAGCCCGTGCTGAACGCGGACCTCTGGCAGGCGCTCGACGCGCAGCTGGCGCGGCACCACGTGGAAGCCCGCTGGGTGAAGGGCCATGCAGGGCACGCGGAGAACGAGCGGGTGGACCGCCTGGCCAACGCGGCGGCGCAATCCTTGACGTAAAACGGGCCCCGGAGGGCCCGCTTCACGGATGTCCAAGCTGCTGCTACCTACGCTTGGGGAACTTGTAGACGATCTCGGGCGTCCAGCCGCGCACGGGCCGGCCGTCGCGGACGGCGGGACTGAAGCTGGACTTATTGGCCGCCTCGATGGCCGCTTCGTCGAAGCCGAAAGCCCCGGACACACCTTCCACCACGGACACCTTGAGGGGCTGGCCCTGCTCACCCACGAACACCTTCAGGCGCACGAAGTGGTCCAGGTTCGTCTCCCACCGCATCTGGACGGCCCGGAGGGGGAAGATCGGCACGACCTGGCTCACCACCCGGGCGGGCTGGTCATTGGCCGATGAACTAGCCTGCTGGGGCGCGGCGGCCTGGGGCGTGGGCACGGCGGTCGGCGTGGGCACGGCGGCAGCCTGGCGTGAAGCCTCCTGCATGGGCTGGGGCTTGGGCGCCTCCGGTACCGGGGGGGCCGCGGCGACCTTGGTCTCGGCGCTCTTCTTCTTCTGTTCGGCGAGCTTCTGTTCGGCGAGCTTCTGGTCGGCCAGCCGCTGTTCCGCGGCCTTCTGCTGCCGCTCGAGATCCAGCTTGCGCTGCTGGTTCTCCTCGAGCTGCTTCTGGATCTTCGCCTTCTCCTCGGCGGACTTGGTTTCGCCAAGCTGCTTCTGGAGCTGCGCGGTCTTCTCGGCCTCGGCCCGGGCCTTGGCGTCGAGGTCGGCCTTCTGCTGCTCCATCTCAGCCTTGATCCGCTGGAACTCCACCAGCTGCGCCTGGATGGCCGGGTCCACCTTGGGGCGCCCGAAGAAGATGTAGCCCAGACCCAGGATCACCACCGCGGCGAGGCCGCCGCCGATGAGGAGGGTGGTGTTCTTCTGGCTGGCCTGCTCCTCCGCATGGCCATCGATATGCTCCACGCGGGTGGCGCCGCTGCGCAGGCTTTCGCCAGCAGCGGTGTAGGCGAGGAAGTTGTCGCCCTGTTCCGCCTTCATGGCCGCCGCGTCCCGGTCGTTCTCCTCCCGGAAGAGCGTGTGCATGAAGAAGGCCATGTTGAAGGTGGTGGGGCTGTACTCGCCGTCGTAGAGGACGCGCTCGAGCTCGGTGCTGAAGGCGTCCACCGTAGGGAAGGGCTGGCGGCCCAGCAGCAGGCGGCCGAGGAAGGCGCGGATCTCCGCAGGCAGGGACGCCTCCTCCTGGGCGGCTTTGAGGGTGGCCTGGTCCAGGGTGGCCTGGAGGTCGCCACCGACGGGCAGCTTCTCGAAGGTGAGGAGCTCGTAGAGCACGGCGCCCAGGGCGAAGAGATCCTGCTGGAGGGCATCGTTCTCGGGCCCCTGGAGGTAGGGGGCGAGCTTGCGCTTCGCATTGGGGGCCTTGGCCAGCATGCTCTTGGCGAGGGCGGCGAAGGGCGCGTCCACAAGCTGGACGGCCCCCTCGAAGCTCACCCACACGCTGTAGGGGCTCAGCACGCCGTGGTTGACGCCCTTGGCCTGCATCTGGACGATACCCTGGGCCACGCCCTGGATGACCGTCAGCGCGTGATCCACACCGAAGGGGATCTGCTCCGACTTGGCTTTCTCGATGAGCTGGGCCAGGCTGCGGCCGGGCACGTAGTCCCAGGCGACATGCGGAGTCCTGCTGGTCTCCAGGCGATAGCCCAGGCCGTAGATGCGGGCGCCGCCAAGCAGGGGCACCACGCGGCCGGCCTCGGCCAGGCGCGTGTTCATGCCCGCCTGGAACAGTTCCTCCGAGAAGGTCCGCACCAGCATGTGGCGATCAAAGTTGCTGCCGGTGATGACCACGGCCCGGTGGACTGAACCGAATGGATCAGTGGCCAGTTCGGAGGCCAGGAGGTAGGACCCGAGACGGGTGTAGGTGGCCATGACTTCTCCAGAGGGATGGTTGGAACAATAGCCCGAAAGTCGCGATTCGCCTAGCCCCAGAGGGGAGGAGGGATCGCAGGCGGCCCCTCCGCGTCCCTCAAGGATGGGAAGGGATTTCCCACTGATCACCCGCCGTGCGCCAAGCCAGGATCCAGAGGTTGGCCGTGGCATAGACGCCGTTGGAAAAAGCCAGCTGCAACTGGGCGAAGGGCACGGACAGGTCATCCCAGGGGCCGAGGCGACGGCCCAGGTCTTCATCGAAGCACTCCCGGAGCCGGCGGTTCCGTTCCTGCTTGGTGGCCAGGAGGCGGCGCAGGGCCGGCCCCGGATCCAGGCTGCCCGTGGCCGCCCAGTAGGGCTCCTGGGTCACCAGCAGGTGGGTCAGGTTCTCGTCCGCATAGGCCTCGAAGCTGTCCCGGAGCGGGCTCAGGCCCTCCAGGGCGGAGGGATCCGTCAGCAGCTGGACCATGTGGGCCAGCACGCCCAGGTCGCGGACGATGTCCTCGGGACGGTGGTGTTCCTCGCTGAGCCGGAGGACCGTGCGGAACTGGGCTTCCACCTGCTCCGCCGTGGGCGGCTGGTCGTTGGCCACGCCCCGGGCGCCCTCCAGCAGCGCCTGGGGATGGGCCCGCAACAGCGCGGCCATGTTCCGGGGCAGCAGGCGGATGGCCT
Source organism: Geothrix sp. (assembly GCA_036504935.1). GTDB lineage: Bacteria > Acidobacteriota > Holophagae > Holophagales > Holophagaceae > Geothrix. The sequence continues at coordinate 20,570 of DASXUH010000224.1, forward strand.
TGGCGGTCTGGGCCTCGTGGACCTTGGGCGACCAGGCCCCCAGCGGAAGGCAGGCCAGCCACAGGGCCAGGACGGCATCTTTCGGATCACGCATCAAGGATCTCCGCGGCGGGGGCCGGTTGTGCCATGCCCGTCTGGGGATCCAGGGGGATGCTCAGAGCCCGGAGGCGGTGCAGGAGGGTGGTGCGGCGCATGCCGAGGCGCCGGGCCGCTTCGCTCTTGTTCCAGCCAGTGGCCCTGAGGGCTTCGAGAACCAGGTGGCGCTCCAGCTCCTCCAGGAAACGGCCCAGATCCTGGTTCCGGGGCAGTCTCGGGAAGGCCGGAGAAGGCAGGAGCCCCGCCACCGAGGCCGGGAGATCCTGGTGCAGCAGCCGATCCGGATCGGAACCCAGGGCCATGGCCCGCTCCACGGCGTTCTCCAGCTCACGCACGTTGCCGGGCCAGGCATAGGCCTCCATGGCCTGCAGGGCGGCGGGTTCCACCTGCTTGAGCGGAAGGTTCAGTTCCCGGGCGAACTTGCGGAGGAAGTGGGCCACCAGCACGGGGATGTCCTGGGGGTGCTCCCGGAGGGGATGGATCTGCACGGGGATCACGTTCAGCCGGTAGAACAGGTCCTCCCGGAACCGCTTCTGCTCCACGAGGCTGCCCAGGTCCTCGTTGGTGGCGGCCACCAGACGGAAGTCAGCCTTCACGGTCTGCGTGGATCCCAGCGGGGTGAGCTCCCGCTCCTGGATCACCCGCAGCAGCTTCACCTGCAGGCTCAGGGGCATGGTGCCGACCTCGTCCAGGAACAGGGTGCCGCCCTCCGCCTGCTGGAAGCGGCCCGGACGGTCCGTGCGGGCGTCCGTGTAGGCGCCCCGCACGTGGCCGAACAGCTCGTCCTCCAGCAGCGTTTCCGGGATGGCGCCGCAGTGGATGGGGATGAAGGGTCCCTGGGACCGCGGACTCCACTGGTGGATGGCCCGGGCCGCCAGTTCCTTGCCGGTGCCCGAGGGCCCTGTGATGAGCACCGTGGAGGGCGACGGCGCCACCCGCCGGAGCAGGGTCTGGAGCTTCTGCCAGGCATCGGAGCAGCCCACCATCTGGGGACCGGGAACCTGCCCCTGGATCTGCTCGCGCAGCCGCTTGTTCTCCTGGTTCAGCTGGGACTTCTCGATGGCCCGCAGCAGCGTGTGCTCCAGTTCCTCCGTCCGGAAGGGCTTGGGCACGTAGTCGTAGATGCCCATGCGCATGACCTGGAGCGCCGTCTCCACCGAGGTGGATCCCGACAGGACCACCACCACCGTATCGGGCTTGGCCACCGCCTCCCGGGCCAGATCCAGGCCGTTCAGGTCGGGGAGCATGAGGTCCACCACGGCCAGATCGAAGAACTCGTTCCTCAGGAACTGGGCGCCCCGGCGTCCGGACCCCGTGCCCACCACTTCGTGCCCGTGGCGGGACAACAGCGTGCCCACCACCTCGAGGATGATGGGATCGTCGTCCACCAGCAGGGCCCGGGCCGGGTTCATGCCTGTCAGAGTCCCGGGCTTGGGCCCCCCTGTCAAGGTTTGGACAGGCCGGATAGACTTCTCTCCATGCTTTCCAGATCCAGTTTGTGGCAGCGTCTGTCCGGGGCCTCGCTCTGGCCTCTGGCCTGGGCCCTGGCCGCCGCCTGCGCCGTGCCCTGGCTGACGCCGGAACGCTGGACCGGCCAGATCGCCGGTTGGTGGGTGGCCCTCGGCATCCTGGCTTGGCTGCTGACCCTCCCCTTGTTCTGGATCCGTCGCTGGGCCGTGGTGCCCCTGGCCATGGGCCTGGCGGGCTTCACCTTCCTGGGGCTTCTGCACAAGGCCCGGTGGGAGGCAGCCCTGCCCTCCGGATACCAGGCTCTGGAGGGCCGGATCGACGCCCCCTGGACCCTCCAGGGGGAGCGGCTGAGAAGCCACCTGGAAGTATCCACGCCTGGGTCGCTGAAGGGCCTTTCCCTGCCCCTCACCATTCCCGCCGACGGCGAGCAGGCGCCACCCCCGCCCGGCACGCCCGTGCGCCTGCGCGCCGAGCTGCGGCCCATCCAGCCCGCGCCCGTCTTCCTGGCGGAGCGCCCGCTGTGGCGGGCCCGCAGCGACGAGGCCCCCCGCCGCCTCCACCTGGCCTCGACGCAACTGATGGAAGTGCTGGGACCGCCGAAGCCCTCCTGGCTGCTGCGCCTCCAGGCCTTCGCCCGGCGCCGGTTCGAGGCCCTGCCCCTGGGCCCCACGGCGAAGGATCTGTGGGGCGCCCTGGCCCTGGGCATCCCGCCTGCGGACGAGGCCCACTTCAGCGTGTTCGCTGAAAGCGGAACCCTCCACATCCTCGTCGTATCGGGCCTCCAGGTGACGCTGGTGATGGCTGCCGTGGAGGCGCTCCTGCGCCGCCTGCGCCTGCGGGGAGCCGCCGCCGGTTCCATCGCCGCGGGCCTGCTCTACTCGGCCCTGGTGGGTTTCTCAGCCCCCGTGTGGCGCGGCCTCTTCATGGGCGTGGCCTGGGCCATCGGGCGAAGCAGCGGCTGGAAGCTGCCGCCGGTGGCGGGCCTGCACATGGCCCTGCTCCTGTGGCTGTTGGGCCACCCGGCGGCGGGCGTGGAGCCGGGGTTCCTGCTGGCCTGGTGGGCCCTGCTGGGTCTGCTCTGGGGTGCGGAACCCCTGGCCGGCCTGCTGTCCCCCTTGCTGGGCCGCCTCGCCCTGCCCTTCGCCCGGCTGGCGGCGCCCTGGCTGTCCACCATGCCCCTGCTGGCGCTGCTGCACGGCGGCGCGCCCTGGTGGGGCATCCTCGCCAACCTGCTGGTGCTGCCCCTGGTGGCCTTCCTCACGCCCCTCTGCCTCGCGCTGATCCTGCTCCCCCTGCCCGGCCTCACCCAGGGCGCCGCGGCCACCCTGACCTGGATGGGCGATCGCCTCGTCCCGGCCCTCACCGGCATTGCGCCACTCGCCACGGGCCTGCTCTGGCCCTGGCTGCTGCTGGCGCTGGGCTGGCTGGCCCTAGCCCACCTCCAGGGACGGCTGAAGCGCACCCGGGCACTCACCCTGGGGCTGGTGGCCACCTCGGTGGGACTGCTGGCCTTCCGCGGCGTGGGCCGGGCGCCGGACACCCTGTCGCTGGAAGCCGTCGATGTGGGCCAAGGCGATGCCCTGCTCCTGCGGGTGCCCGGCGGAGAGGCCACCCTCATCGACACCGGACCCGGCCCCTGGACGGGGCGGCGGCTCGCGCGGGTCCTCAGCCGCCGGGGCGTGCGGGAGCCCGTGCATCTCGTGCTCACCCACGCCCACGGAGATCACGCGGGCGGCTGGGCCACCCTGGCGCGCATCTGGCCCCTGGCTTCCACGTCCGTGCCGGTGACTGCCGAGGATGAGGATCCCTGGGCGCCCTTCCGTCCCGCAGCGGGAGCGGATCCCGCGGGTCTGCTGCGAGACGATGCCTGGGCCCGCGGCGAAGCGGCCTTCAGCGTGCGCTGGCCCGCCCGCGCCTACGCCCTGCCTGACCCCAACATGGTGTCCACGGTGCTGCGCGTGGCCTGGCGGGACCGCGAGCTCTGGCTCATGGGCGACGTTCTGGCCATCCAGGAGCGGGACCTGATGGACCTGGGCGACCCGGGCGACCGCCCTCGCCCCCGGCCCCACCGCCTGCTGAAGGTGGGCCACCACGGCAGCCGCAACGCCTCGGACCCGGCCTGGGTGGCGGCGCTGAGGCCGGAAGTGACCGTCATTCCGGCGGGCCTGCGCAACCGCTTCGAGCATCCGCACCCGGAAACCCTGGACACGCTGCGCCAGGCGGGGACGGCCTGGTGGATCACAGGCCCCAGTGCGGGCGTGCGCCTCTCCGCCGTTCCCGCGGGTTGGGGCATCGAGACCGGCGATGGTGCCGTGGCCTTCACGCCCCTTCGAAGAAGCCCGACGCCCTGAGCGCCTCCACCAGCCGCCGGCTGCCCTCGGCATGGTTGGCCTTCCACTGGACCGTGGCTTCGGGGCCCACATCGTTCACCACCACCAGCGCCCCACCGCAGGGCACACCTGCGGCACGGCAGGCGGCAAAGACTCCCGTCAGTTCCAGGTGCTCAGCCGGGGCCACGGAAGCCAGGAAGCCTGCGCCTTCCTGAGTGGACGTGATGGCCGGAGGCACAGCCACCGGGTGCCCCGGCAACGGCCCCGGGAGCGTCGCAACCCACCGGGTGCGTTCCAGGCCGGGCCGATAGGCGCCGCCCCGCCGCTCCTCCAGAGAAGTGGCGATGGCCTCGGAGGCCCACAGGCACTCGAACAGCGCCAGGCGGTCGTCGTAGCGCCCGCAGGTGCCCAGGAAGAGGACGGCCTCGGGCTGCAGCTCGGCCAGCAATCGGGCCGTGGCCACCGCCGCGGTCACGGCGCCGATGCCCACGGTGGCCGTCTCCCAGCCCGGGGGCGGATCCTCCGCGAGGGGACCCAGTTCCGGGGTGAAGGCGGAAAGCAGGAGACGCATGGCTTGAGTTTACAGGTGATCCAGGGCCCAGGCCGCGACGGGGATGGACAGGCCGTTGCCCAGCAGCCGGTAGCGGGCCTCGAGGGACAGGCCTTCCGGAAAACGGAAGCCCCCCGGAAGTCCGAGCAGGCGCGCGACCTCCGAGGGCGAGAAGCGGCGCACGCCCCGGTCGGTCTTCAGGAAGGAGCCGCTGCCCACGAAGCGCTGGCCGTAGCCGCCGATGAAGCAGGTGCTGCGGCGGTCCTCCGGTGTGACGAAATCCATGCCGTGGCGGTGCCGGGAGAGAATCCCGGGCCGCAAGTACAGCGCAGGATCCTCCTCGGGATCCAGGAACTCCGCCAGGCCGCGGGGTGGGCGATCCGGCAGAGGCCGTGTGGTCAGGGGCTTCCGGGAAGCCACGATGAACACCCGGGGGCGCTGGTTGGGCAGGCCGAAGCGGCTGGGGCAGGCCTGGAGGTCCAGCTGGTGCATCCCGTGGGCTTTGGTGCGCTCGGCCAGCAGGGCGTGGGCGTCGGAACCCAGGAAGCCCCTGACGTTCTCCAGCACCAGGTGCTCTGGCGGCGCGTCACGGAAGAGCTCCATCAGGTGGCGGAAGGCGCGCGAGCGGCGGTCCGCCAGGCCCTGGTGGTTCCCCATTCGGCAGAAAGGCTGGCAGGGCGGACTCAGGAGCCAGGTGTCGGCGCCGTGGGCCGCCAGCTCCGCCGGGGGCACCGTGGCCAGTTCCCGGGCCTTCGGCCGGTAGCCGTGGTTCAGCGCATAGGTGGCGTTGGCGGCTTCGCTGACATCGTAGGCGGCGGCCACGCTGCCCCGACCCCCGAGGGCGCAGCGCCAACCCCCGAGGCCCGAGAACAGCTCAAGCACTTTCATCAGCCGCAGCCGCAGCTTCCGCAACTGCCACAGGAAGCGGCCTGGAGGGTCGTGACCTTGGCCAGGGTGCGTCCTCCCAGGAACAGGCGCAGAGCCAGAGCCAGCCCGGTGGCGGCGTCGGCCCAGGGGAACCAGCGGCCCAGGAGGCCGCCCGCCAAAAGCATGGCCGCCAGCTCCAGCAGCGTGCGGGTCCGCGCGGCCTCCAGTTCCAGGCTGGGATGCAGCCCGGCCAAGCCCCGCTTCGCGAGCCAGAGGGGCCCGAGGAGCACGATGGCCAGGGCCGCGACAGCCAGGGTAGAGAAACCGGCCTGCGGTGAACGGTCGCCCATGAACGCCGCGACGGAGGCCAGCGCCACACCCAGAGCCAGGAGACGCAAAAGGTGGCTGGTGGTGCGAAGGGTCAGGCGCTCGCGCTCCAGGCCCCGGTTCCCGAACCCTTCCCGGATACGCAGCCAGGCGCCCAGCGAAGGGAGTCCCAGCAGGAGGCAGGCGGCGCCGAAGCCCCAGAGGGCGATGGCGTCTTCGGCGAGGCCCAGCCAGAGCGCGGCCCCACCCAGGAAGGGCCCGGCTCCGGCCGCCCCAAGGGTCAGGCGCGAGGCCCGGGAAACCTCCGCCGTCATCGCGTCAGCTTCCGGTACTTGATGCGGTGGGGATCGAAGGGCTTCAGGCCCAGTACATCCTTTCGGTATTCCTCGTACTGGCTGTAGTTCCCGTCGAAGAACTGCACCTGGGAATCGCCTTCGAAGGCCAGGATGTGCGTGGCCAGGCGGTCCAGGAACCAGCGGTCGTGGCTCACCAACACGGCGCTGCCCGCGAAGGACTCGATGGCCTCCTCCAGGGCCCGCATGGTGTTCACGTCCAGATCGTTGGTGGGTTCGTCGAAGAAGAGCAGGTTGGCCTCGCTCTTCAGGGTGAGCGCCAGGTTCAGACGGTTCTGCTGGCCACCGCTCAACTCGGCAATCTTCTTCTGCTGCGAGTCGCCGGAAAAGCCGAAGCGGCTGAGCCAGGCGCGGGCGTTGATGAGCTTGCCGCCCAGCTCGATCTGCTCGTAGCCGCCGGAGACGGCCTCGAACACGCTCTTGTCCGGATTGAGCCCCGAGCGGAGCTGATCCACATAGGCCATGCGGACGGTCTCCCCGAGGCGGATGGAGCCCGCATCCGGCGTCTCCTGGCCCGTGAGCAGCCGCAACAGCGTGGATTTGCCGGCGCCGTTGGGGCCGATGATGCCGAGGATGCCGGCGCGGGGAATGGCGAAGCTCAGGTTCTCGAAGAGCACACGGTCGCCGTAGGCCTTGGAGACGCCCTCCAGCTCGGCCACCAGGTCGCCCAGGCGGGGACCGCTGGGGATGTAGATCTCCAGTTCCTGCTCCTTCTGGCGGCCTTCCTCGCCCGCCAGCCGTTCATAGTTGGCGATGCGGTCCTTGCTCTTGGCGTGCTGGCCCTTGGGCGACATGCGGATCCACTCCAGCTCGCGCTCCAGGGTCTTCTGCCGCTTCTGGTCGGACTTCTCCTCCCGGGCCAGGCGGCCCTGCTTCTGCTCCAGCCAGCTGGAGTAGTTGCCCTTCCAGGGGATGCCCTCGCCGCGGTCCAGCTCGAGGATCCACTCGGCCACGTGATCCAGGAAGTAGCGGTCGTGGGTGACGGCGATGACGGTGCCCTTGTAGTCCTGCAGGTGCTTCTCCAGCCAGGCCACGGTCTCGGCATCCAGGTGGTTGGTGGGTTCGTCCAGCAGCAGAATGTCCGGCTCCTGGAGCAGCAGGCGGCAGAGGGCCACGCGGCGGCGCTCGCCGCCGGACAGCACGGCGATCTTCGTATCCGGATCCGGGCAGCGCAGGGCGTCCATGGCCTGTTCCAGGCGCGAGTCCAGGTCCCAGCAGTCGTGGGCGTCGATCTTGTCCTGCAGCTCCGCCTGCTTGGCCAGCAGGACGTCCATGTCCGCGTCCGGATCGGCGAACTGGTCGCTGATCGCGTTGTAGTCCTTCAGCCAGCCCACCTTCTCGGCGGCGCCCTCCTCCACGATCTCCCGCACGGTCCTGTCCGGGTCGAGCCAGGGTTCCTGGTCCAGGATGCCGGTGGTGTAGCCCTTGCTGAGCACGGCCTCGCCGTTGAAATCGTGGTCCACCCCCGCCATGATCCGCAGGACGGTGCTCTTGCCAGAGCCGTTGAGGCCCAGGACGCCGATCTTGGCGCCATAGAAATAGCTGAGCGAGATGTCCTTGATGACGGGTTTGTTGTTGTAGATCTTGCTGACCCTCATCATCGAATAGATGATCTCGGGCTGGTCGGATCCGGTCTTGGTCGCGGTCTTGGCCATGATTCACTCGAAAAGGGCGATTCTATCGCGCTTCCGGCCAGGTCCCTGGCCCGGCTTTCCCAGGAGTGTGCCAATCCGGTGGGCCCTGTTTTTTTATTGAAGGCATCGGGTCTTGCGCGCAAAGCCCTACGCTTGTAATTTAAAGGCACCAAACTCCACAAGCGGGTCCTTTTGATGTCCGCGTGATTGAACGGCCTGGAGACTCCCATGAACCAAGTGGTGGCACGATTCCTGGACGGAAGAACCCTGAAGGGCCAGACCAACGATTTCCTGCCGGCAAAGAACCTCTTCCACATCTCCACGAACGGAAGCGGGGCTGGAGAGAAGCCGCTGGAGGTGAAGGTCCCGGACCTCAAGGCCCTGTATTTCGTCCGGAGCCTGAGCGGGGATCCGGAGCACCAGAAGACCAACGAATTTCCCGCCCAGGCCCCGGCGCCGGGCCGGAAGGTCCAGGTCACCTTCAAGGATGGCGAGGTGCTGGTGGGCACCACGCAGGGCTACCAGCCGGAACGTCCGGGGTTCTTCCTCCTCCCGGCCGACCCGCGGTCCAACAATGAACGGTGCTACATCGTGGCATCCGCCACGCAGAAGGTGGTGTTCGTTTAGGGTCTACGTCAAGCCAAGGCCGCCTGGGCCGCCGCCAGGGTGGCGATGGGCACGCGGTAGGGGCTGCAGCTGACGTAATCGAGCCCTACGCCGTGGAAGAAGTTCACGCTGCGGGGATCGCCGCCGTGCTCGCCGCAGACGCCCAGCTTGATGCCGGGACGGGCCGCGCGGCCTTTTTCGCAGGAGATGCGCACCAGCTCGCCGATGCCCTCCTGGTCCAGGCTCTGGAAGGGATCGTCCTCCAGGATCTTCTTTCCGACGTATTCGGGCAGGAAGGTGCCCGCATCATCGCGGCTGAAGCCGAAGCCCATCTGGGTGAGATCATTGGTGCCGAAGCTGAAGAACTCGGCCTCCGCGGCGATCTTGTCGGAGGTGAGGGCGGCCCGGGGGATCTCGATCATGGTGCCGATGGGGCAGGCGAACTGGGCGCCCCGCTCCTGGTTCACCTGGGCGATCTCGTCGAGCATTTCGGTCTTGGTGTAGGTCAGCTCGCGCACGGTGCCGATGAGGGGCACCATGATCTCGGGCACGGCGTTGACGCCCTTGGCCGCCACGTTCAGCGCGGCCTCGGCGATGGCGCGGACCTGCATGCGGATGATCTCGGGGAAGGTGATTCCGAGGCGGCAGCCCCGGTGGCCCATCATGGGGTTGAACTCGTGGAGCTGCGTCACGCGGCGCTCCACCGTGCCTAGGTCCACACCCAGCACTTCGGCCATCTCGCGCTGCCCGGGCTCATCCTGGGGGAGGAACTCGTGCAGGGGCGGGTCCAGCAGGCGGATGTTCACGGGCAGACCATCCATGGCCGTGAAGAGCCCCTCGAAGTCCTCGCGCTGCATGGGGAGCAGCTTGGCCAGGGCCTTCTTGCGTCCCTCGATGTCTGCGGCAAGGATCATCTCGCGCACGGCAAGGATGCGATCGCCCTCGAAGAACATGTGCTCCGTGCGGCAGAGGCCGATGCCTTCAGCACCGAAGGCCCGCGCCACAGCGGCATCATGGGGGGTATCGGCGTTGGTGCGGACCTTGAGGCGCTTAGCCTCGTGGCTCCAGGCCATGATCTTCGCGAAGCGCTGGTAGAGCTCGCTATCCTCGGCCTTCAGGCGGCCGTCCACCAGCACCTGATTCACCTCGGAGGGATGGGCGCTGAGCTTCCCGGCGAATACCTCCCCCGTGGAGCCATCCATGGAGATCCAGTCCTGGCCGGCCTTCAGCTCGTGCTCGCCCACCTTCACCAAACCGCGCGCGATGTCGATCTGCACCGCCGAGGCACCGCAGACGCAGGGCTTACCCATGCCGCGGGCCACCACGGCCGCGTGGCTGGTCATGCCACCACGAGCCGTAAGGATGCCCTGGGAGGCCACCATGCCGGAGATGTCTTCGGGGCTCGTCTCCACGCGCACCAGCACCACAGGCCCTTCCTGGGCCATCTGCTCGGCCTGCTCGGCAGTCAGGGCGATGCGCCCGGTGGCCGCGCCGGGACCGGCGTTCAGGCCCTTGGTGAGCAGCTGGCCTTCCTTGCGCAGACGCTCCTTCTCCTTGGGGTCGAAGACCGGCGCCAGCAGCTGGGAGAGGCTGTCGGCATCGATGCGCTTCAGGGCCGTGTGGGTGTCGATGAGCCCCTCATCCACCAGGTCGATGGCGATGCGGATGCCCGCCATGGCCGTGCGCTTGCCGTTGCGGGTCTGCAGCAGGTAGAGTTTCCCGCGCTCGATGGTGAACTCGATGTCCTGCATGTCCTTGAAGTGGGTCTCCAGGCGCTTGCAGGTGGCATCCAGCTCGGTGAAGGAAGCGGGCATGGCCTCCTCCAGGCTTTTCAGGCCCGTGCCGTCTGCCTGGACGCGGGTGATGGGCTGGGGGGTGCGGGTGCCCGCCACCACGTCCTCTCCCTGGGCATTGATGAGGTATTCGCCGTAGAAGAGCTTCTCGCCCGTGGCAGGATCACGCGTGAAGGCCACGCCGGTGCCACAGTCGTCGCCCATGTTGCCGAAGACCATGCTCTGCACGTTGACGCCCGTGCCCCAGTCGTCCGGAATGCGGTTCAGGCGGCGGTAGGTGATGGCACGCGCGGTGTTCCAGCTCTCGAAGACGGCCCGGATGGCCCCCCAGAGCTGGTCCATGGGTTCCTGCGGGAAGGCCGCTCCAGTTTCTTCCTTCACGATGTCCTTGAAGGCGGAAACGAGGCTCTTCCAGTCCTCGGCCCCGAGATCGGTATCCAGGTGCTTGCCGATCCGGTCCTTCGCGCGTTCCAGTTCCGCCTCGAAGAGCGCATGCTCCACGCCAAGCACCACGTTGCTGTACATGGTGATGAAGCGGCGGTAGGAATCCCAGGCGAACCGGGAATTGCCGCTGGCCCGCTCCAGGGCCAGCACGGTGCGGTCGTTGAGACCGAGATTGAGCACCGTGTCCATCATGCCGGGCATGGACACGCGGGCGCCTGAACGGACGGAGAGCAGCAGGGGATTCTCGGCGGCCCCGAAGCCACAGCCGCGGACGCCTTCGAGCCACTTCAGGGCCTCAAGGACCTCGGTCTTGAGGGCCTCGGGGAGCTGTCGGCCATTCGTATAGTAGGCGCCACACTGCTCGGTGGTCAGGGTGAAGCCTGGGGGCACTGGAATGCCCAGCCCGGCCATTTCTGCAAGGTTGCAGCCCTTGCCTCCGAGAAGGTTGCGCATCGAGGCGCCTCCCTCGTTGCGGTTCCCCCCGAAGGTGTAAACACCCTTGCTCATTAGATCCTCCACGCGGAGTAACCAGTGTATCCGGCGCAACGCTCAAAACATCGATGGATGCGGGAAACGGGTACGCAAAAACGGGTCACCTGTTGGGGTGACCCGTTCGAATTTAACGTCGCAGCGACCTACTTTTCCACTCCTGTGCGGAGCAGTATCATCGGCCCTCCAAGTCTTAACTGCCGTGTTCGGGATGGGAACGGGTGTGACCCTTGGGGAAAAGCCACGACGAAGGGTAGAAGGGTTGAG
>DASXUH010000225.1:0-10664 GCA_036504935.1 Geothrix sp.
CTGGGTGTGGCCTCCGGCGGCACCAAGGTCGGCACCATCAAGCCCGGCGAGACCGAGACCTTCGATCTGAACTTCACCCAGGTGAAGGAGCGCCTCGCCAAGGGCGACCGCTTCCTGCTCGCCATCGAACTGCGGAACTAAGAGTGCCTAACAAAACTCCCACGGGGCCGCGCGAGGGTCGCCGGGCGAGCGAGGCGAGGAACGCGAGGAGACGCGTAGCGGGTACTACGCGCGACGAGCGTGACGCGGCATCGCGACGCCCGCCGACCCTCGCCCGGAGGGAGAAAGCCAGGTGGGCGCCCCGCGGCGTCACGGCCCTTGAACGATGTCCCGCATCGCCCTGCGGGCCCTTCCCTCTCGGTATCGCCTCTGGCGATACGCGAGACAAACCGATATCTGCGGTGCATCCCACCTGGCTTTCTCGCGGCCCTGTCGGGGTTTTGTTAGGCACTCTTAGGTCGATGAAACCTTCTGCAGCCTGACCGCCGTGACCTTGTATTCGGGCGTCCCCGTCACCGCGTCCCGGCCCGGACCCGTGGCCAGATTCACGTAGGCGGCCAGGGCGTGGAAGGTGGCGAAGGGTTCGCCTCGCCGGACCCGATTCGTGGGGCGGGCGCGGAGTGTGAAGGCTCCGTGGCGGCTCTGCACATGGACCGGATCCCCGGCGGAGAGGCCCAGCTCCGCCGCGTCGTCGGGGTGAAGTTCCAGCTCGTCGTCCGCCCGCAGCTCGCGGTTGCGGGTCCGGCCGGTCATGGTCGAGGCGTTGAAGTGGAAGAGGCTGCGCCCCGTGTTCAGCAGGAAGGGGAACTCGCCGCCGCATACCTCCAGGCTGGGCGTCCAGGCGAGCGGGCGGAAGGCCGCCCGGCCCCCCGGGAAACCACCCGCGTGGAGCACCGGGGTACCCGGGTGGTCCTCCGCCGGGCAGGGCCACTGGAGGCCCCCCTCCCGGTCCAGCCGCTGGTGGCTGATGCCGGCGATGGCCGGCCAGACTTGGCGTGCCTCGTCCCACACGGCGGCAGCGTCCGGGTGCCGGAAGTGCCGGCCGGCGCCCAGTCGCTCTGCCAAGCCGGCGAGAATCGCCATGTCCGTCCGGCTTCCGCCTTTGGGCGGTACCACCTGGCGGACACGCTGGACGCGCCGCTCACCGTTCATGTAGGAGCCCTCCTTCTCGAAGGGGCTGGCGGCGGGCAGGAAGACCGTGCCGAAGGCCTTGGCCGTCTCCGTGAGGAAGAGATCCACCACGATGAGGGCATCCAGGCCGTTCAGATTCTCGGCGGTTTCCCGCGCATCCGGATGGCTGAGCAGAGGGTCGTAGCCGATCACCAGCAGCGCCTTCATCCGCCCATCTCCGGCGGCGTCGATCATCTCCAGGGCGTTGAGGCCAGGCTCCTCCGGCAGATCGGCGCCCCACACCTGCGCGTGGATCTCCCGGGACTGCGCGAGCTTCTGGTAGCCCGTGAGCCGCGACGGTTCGCAACCCATCTGGGCGCTGCCCTGGACATTGTTCTGGCCCCGCAGGGGATTCACCCCGGCGCCGGGAATGCCCACGTTCCCCGTGAGCAGCGCGAGGTGGGCCAGGGCCGCCACGCCGTCCGTGCCCTGGCGGTGCTCGGTGACGCCGAGGCCATGGAAGATCATGGCGGGGTCCGTGGTGGCGTAGAGCCGGGCCGCCCGCCGGATGGCTTCCGGATCGATCCCGCAGAGGGCGCCCGCCCGCTCAGGAGTCCACTCGCGCAGGGAGGCCGCGTAGGCCTCCAGACCTTCCGTGCGGGCCCCGAGGAAGGCCAGGTCCGTGAGCCCCTCACCGAGGATCAGGCTCGCCATGGCCTGCAGGAGGGGCAGGTTCGTGCCGGGCCGGGGTGTGAGGTGGATGGTGGCCAACTCCGCCAGCTCCGTGCGCCGGGGATCGATCACGATGAGCGGCACACCGGCCCGGGCCCGCTGGCGGATGCGGGCGCCGACGATGGGGTGGTTCTCGGTGGGATTCGCGCCCACGACCATCAGCAGTCCGGCCCGTTCGATATCGGCATAGCTGTTGGTGGCCGCCCCGGTGCCGAAGGTCTGGCCCAGGCCCGCGGCGCTGGGCGCGTGGCAGACCCGGGCGCAGCAGTCCACGTTGTTGGTGCCCAGGGCCAGGCGCGCGAACTTCTGCGCCAGGTAGTTCTCCTCGTTGGTGGAACGGCTGGAAGCCAGCACGCCCACGGCACTGGGGCCTCCAGCCCTGCGGGCCTGCTGGAGGGCGGACGCCGCGGCCGCCAGCGCCTCATCCCAGGTCGCGGGTTCCCACGCCCCAGCCCGCCGGATCAAGGGCTCCGTGATCCGGTCCGGCGCATCGTTGAAACCCCACCCGTACCGCCCCTTCACGCAGAGGTGGCCGCGGCTCACGGGCGAAGCGAACACGGGCCGCGCTTCGGTGATGCGCCCGCCCTTCACGCCCACGTCCATCTCGCAGCCAGTGCCGCAGTAGGGGCAGGTGGTGCGCACCCAACGCTCCGGAAGCCCTGCCGCCAGGCGGGAGACGTCCTCGATGGCGCCCGTGGGGCAGGTGTCGGCGCAGGCGCCGCAGCTCACGCAGGCGCTCTCCCGCAGTCCGGGGGGCAGCGCCGGCGCCAGGGCCAGATCCCCGGCGCGGCCCGTGAACGTCCAGATGTCCTGCCCCTGCACCTCGTCGCAGATGTGTACGCAGCGGCCGCAGGCCACGCACCAGGACAGGTCCACATCCAGGTACGGATGCTCCGGCTGTTTCGCCTCCGGCCGCCTCGTCCCCGAGGGCTCCACGCCGTAAGCGTCCAGCAGCTTCCGGAAGGGCTTCTCCGCCAGCCGCGCCGGGTCCTCCGCGGGGATGTGTTCGGCCAGGCGCTCCAGCATGGCGCGGCGGAAGTCCTCCAGGGCCGGCGTGTGGGTCGCCACCTCCATGCCCTCCTCCACGGGCGTGGCGCAGGCGCAGGGGGGGCGCTCGCGGCCCTCCACCTCGACCTCGCACAACCGGCAGCTGGAAGCGGGCTTCAGCCGCGGATCCGAGCAGAGGGTGGGGATCTCGATGCCGTTCTGCCGGCAGGCCTCCAGCAGCATGGTGCCCGCGGACGCCACGACGTCGCGGCCATTCACCCGCAGGCGGATGAGGTCTCCAGTCACCGGCTTGTCTCCAGAAGGAAGGGGCGCTCAGCAGTATGCGCCCGGACCTAGGGAGTTCAAGCCTGGCCGTGCTGCTCCCACCGCACCCCGAAATGATCCAGGATGTGCTGGCGTTCCGCGCGTTCCTGTTCCGCGATGCTCGTGTAGGGATGGCGGAACACCACGCGCCGCACGCCCCGGCGCACCAGGGCCCGGCAGCAGGTGAGGCAGGGTTCGTGGGTGACGTAAGCTGTGGCCACGGGGCCATCGCAGAAGCCCAAGGCGTTCTCCTCCGCGTGGCTCGTGTGCAGGCAGCGCTGGCCCGGTTTGCAGGTCTCCGGCGTGCAGTGCGGCATGCCGGGAAGCGCACCGTTGAATCCCGCCGCCGCGATGCCACCGTCGCCCCGCAGCAGCACGGCGCCCACCTGGAGGCGGCAGCAGGTCCCCAGGCGGCTCAGCTCCAGCGCCATGTTCATGAAGACTTCATCCTTCAGCTGGGATCGCGTCACGGAGGGCCCCTCGGGAAACCTCCATCATCGCAAGAAGCGGACCATCGCGGACCCACCCTCCACCACTCAATGGATCTGGGTGTCCTTGGAAGAAAACGTGCGCTTCGTCACAGCCCGGAGGGTTCAACCAAAGTCGCTCATAGGCATAATAAAATATAGGCAGGTAATATATGAGACTCCGTCTTCTGATCCCCCTTCTTGCCACCCTGGCCCTCTGCGGTCCAGTTTCCCTGCGCGCCCAAGCCCAAGCCCGGGCCCAGGCCTGGGATCCCGCGCGCGCGACCGGGGGCTGGGCCTTCCAGGAAGTGGACGGATCCCTCGTGTTCTTCGATCCGGGCACCCGGTCGCTCCGGTCGTGGATGAAGGGGAGCGGCCTGATGTCCACCCTGCAGGTCACCCTTCCCGAAGTCCGGAAAGCCACCCCGGCCTCGAAGCCCGCCCCAGCCACGTCCGGTCCCATCGCCACCGACTACGACGCCGCGGGTGCCCTTCTGTACGGCATTCCGCGCCATCAGCGGCCCAAGCCCGCCGCGCCCAAGCCAGCGCCCCCGCCGGCTCCCGAGACCGCCGGCGACGCGGTCCCCGAGCGCTGGGTGATCGACTCGTACAGCCGGACCTGGATGGTCTGCGACGGGCGCCTGGTCATCCTCAACAAGGATGGACAGTTCGAGCACGCGCTGTCGCTCCCCGCTCCGGTCGAGGACATGGCCGTGGGCCGAGAGGGCATCCTCATCCTCTACCGCACCCTGAAGCCCTGCCTGGAGAAGCGCGACCTCCGGACCGGCGCGGTGCTCTGGTCCTACGGCGACCGCGCGCAACTGAAGGACGCCACGGGGCAGCCCCTGCTGGTCCCCCTCAACCGCATGGCCCTGGGCGTGGATGGGACGGTGTATCTGGCTGAGGGCGCCAGCCTGGCCTTCACGATCCTCGATCCCGTCAAGGGGCCGAAGGAGCCGGGCCAGACCTTCTTCACCTGCCACGACGCCATCCCTGGCCGCGCCCTGCTCGGGCGGGTGGGCCGGGGCCCCATGCTCTCGTGGGCGGGCCGGGAGGTGATCTTCAGCGTCTTCGCGCCGAGCCAGGTCAAGTCCTGCGGCGCGCCGGAATCCACGGGCCTGGTACTCGCCCGCTTCGACCTGCTCAACGGCGCCCTGGAGTGGATTCCCACCTCCCTCGCCGAGGGCCACCGGCTGGTGGGCCTCCTTGATCATGAAGCCGTCTTCCTCGCTCCCGGGGGCGGCCTGGCCTACGCGCGGATCCATTGATCGCTTCAGGTCCCTCCCATCCTTTTCCGCATGCGAACAGAAGCTCCGAAGGAGCTTCTGTTCGGACGTGAAAAGAAGGGAGAGGAACCAACCCAATTGGTGGCCCCGATGCGATTTGAACGCACGACCTGCTCCTTAGGAGGGAGCTGCTCTATCCAGCTGAGCTACGGGACCCACGGCACTTACGCGGCTTCCAGATTAGCAGTTGTGGCTATGTTGTGCCCTCGCGAGGGGGCGCAGCATTTCCTAGCGTGATCAAGACAAGAGAGGTACATGTGCCATGTTTTTGACAATTGATATTCAATCCAGCAGCATGAATACAGGCATATCATTCCATTCTGCATTCGATTCTCATGCCTATCATGGAAAGACCCGAAGCGGCCTTACGCCATCCGGAGAGCGAGTTCCATGCCCCCCCTCTTCAATGCCCATAGCCACCTGCCGAGAGTCGGCGCCCAGGAGGATCCTCTGCTTCGCAGGGATTATCGCCGGGTGGTCTGCGGGACTTGCGAAGCGGACTGGAAGGCCGTCCTGGCCCATGCGGCCTCCCATGGCCAGGTCATCCCCATGCTGGGCCTGCACCCCTGGTTCGTGGAGGAGGCCGCGCCGGGCTGGGCCTCGCGGCTAGAAACCCTGCTCCGTTCCACCCCTGCGGGCGTGGGAGAGTGCGGGCTGGACTTCGCCCGGCGAGCCGCCGACCGGATGGGCCAGGAGTCGGCCTTCCGCGCCCAGCTGCGCCTGGCCCGCACCCTGCATCGGCCCATCGCGATGCACGTGGTCAAGGCCTGGGGAAGCCTGCTGGATCTCCTCCGTGAAGAGGGCGTGCCGCCCGCGGGCGCCCTGGTCCACGCCTATTCGGGAAGCCCGGAAATGGCCCGGGAACTCCAGGCCCTGGGCGTCTTCCTCTCCTTCTCCGGCGACCTCATGAAACCGGACCGCCCGGGTGTGCGGGAATCCCTGCGGGCCGTGGCCCCCGGCCACCTGCTCCTGGAGACCGATGGCGCGGGGGATCTGGAGCGCGTGTTCGAGGCCGCCGCAGGTCTCCGTGGCACCTCCGTGGCGGATCTGGAGCTCCTGACCTGGGACAATGGCGGGCGGTGTTTCAGGGAGCTGATGGCATGAGGTGGTTTTCCCGCAGTGAGTTGCTGCTCGGAGAGGCGGCACTGGAGCGGCTGCGCGCCTCCCGCGTCACCGTTTTCGGCCTGGGCGGCGTGGGCTCCTTCGCCGTGGAGGCCCTGGCCCGCGCCGGCGTGGGCCACCTGCGCCTGGTGGACCACGATGTCGTCGGCCCCAGCAACCTCAACCGCCAGCTCTTCGCTCTGCGCTCCACCATCGGCCAGCCCAAGGCCGAGGTGGCAGCGGCGAGAATCCGGGACATCAACCCCGACTGCGACGTGGAGCCCCGCGTGACCTTCATCCACACAGACACGCTGCCGGACCTGCTGACGCCACGGCCCGACGTGATGATCGACGCCATCGACTCCATGACCTGCAAGGTGGCTCTCATGCGCACCGCGCACGAGCAGGGCCTGCCGATCATCTCGGCCATGGGCGCGGGCGGCCGCACGGACAGCAGCCAGCTCTGCGTCGGCGACCTGAGCCACACGCGCCTCTGCCCCCTGGCCGCCCGCGTCCGCAAGGAGTTGCGGAAGGTCGGCATCACCCATGGCATCCGCTGCGTCTATTCGCTGGAACCCGCCGACAACAAGCGCCCCGCCAACCCCATCGACATCGAGCCTCACCGCGGCCCCGGCCGCCAGCGCCGTCCCGTGGGCACCATCTCGTACATGCCCGCGATCGTGGGTCTGAAGGTCGCCGAGGAAGTGCTGCGGTTGTTGCTACTGCCCATTCCCATCTAGTTCCCTCTATCTCCGAAATCGCAAAGCGATTTCGGAGCCGGGCTACCGCCCCAGCGGCGCGCCATACTCCGCGTAGGTCCCCTGGAAGTCTTCGATGCCGTCATCGGTGAGGTGCCAGATGCGGGTGGCCACCTCGTCGATGATGTCCTCATCGTGGGTGACGAACAGGATGGTGCCCTCGTAGCGCTGGAGGGCGTCATTCAGGGCGATGACGGCTTCCAGATCCAGGTGGTTGGTGGGTTCGTCCAACACCAGGATGTTGGGCTTCTGCAGCATGAGCTTGCAGAAGAGCAGGCGACAGGACTCGCCGCCGCTGAGCACGTCCGTCATCTTGTTGCCTTCCTCGCCCCGGAAGAGCATCTGGCCCATGACGCCACGGATCTGCTCCTTGGTGGCGTCCGGGTCGAACTGGTGCAGCCAGGTCACCAACTCGTAGCCCTTGGGGATGCTCTCGGCGAAATCCTGGGAGAAGTAGCCCACGTTGGCTTCGTGGCCCCACTTCACCTCGCCGCCATCCAGCTTCAGGCCCAGCTCAGTGACCTGCGGCGCGTTGGCGAGCAGGGCGTTCAGCAGCGTGGTCTTGCCGATGCCGTTGCGGCCCATGAGGGCCACCTTCTCGCCGCGCTGCACCATGGCCGAGAAACCCTTGATGACCTCAAGGCGGCCCCCCTTCCCTGCTTTATCGGAGTCGTAGCCCTTTCGGACGCCCTCGAATTCCAGGGCGTAGCGGCCACCGGGCTTCGCCTGGCTGAACTTGATGAAGGGGCGCTGGATGTTGCTGCGAGCCAGGTCGCTGGGCTGCAGGCGCTCCACCTCCTTGCGGCGGCTGTTCACCTGGCTGCTGCGGGTGCCCGCGGCGAAGCGCTGGATGAACTCGTTCAGCTGGGCGATCTTCTTTTCGCGCTGGGCGTTGTCCGATTCGATGCGCGACCGCACCTGGATCTTGGCCATGACCATGTCGTCGTAGCCGCCGGTGTACTGGATGATCGTCTGGTAGTCGATGTCGGCGATGTGGGTGCAGACGTTGTTCAGGAAGTGCCGGTCGTGGGAGATCACCACCACGGTGCCCTTGTAGCGGCTGAGGAACTCCTCCAGCCAATGGATGGAGTCCAGATCCAGGTGGTTCGTGGGCTCGTCCAGCAGCAGGGCCTGGGGGTTGCCGAAGAGGGCCTGGGACAGCAGCACGCGCACCTTCTGGCCACCCTGCAGCTCGCTCATCTTGCGTCCATGCAGGGCTTCCGGGATGCCCAGGCCATCCAGCAGCACGGCCGCATCGCTCTCCGCGGTGTAGCCATCCTCGTCAGCCACCACACCCTCGAGTTCGGCCACGCGCATGCCGTCCTCGTCCGTCATTTCCGCCTTCTCGTAGATGGCATCCCGCTCCTGCAGGGCCTTCCAGAGACCCGCATTGCCCATGATCACGGTGTCGATGACGCGGAACGCGTCGAAGGCGAACTGGTCCTGGCGGAGGATGCCCATCTTGCGGGGACGGATCACGTTCCCCATCTGCTGCTCCAGCTCACCCGAGAGGATCTTCATGAACGTGGACTTCCCCGACCCGTTCGGCCCCGTCAGGCCGTAGCGGCGGCCAGGGTTGAAGGTCGTGGTGACGTCCTCGAAGAGGATCTTCGCGCCGTAGCGCATGGTGACGTTCTGCACTGCAAGCATGGAAACTCCCGAACCGACCATTGTACGGGAGGATGCTTGATTTTCCGAGCGCAGGGCCCAAACGGCGGCCTGCGGTCGCCGTTTGGAGCAAGGGCGGCTTCGCCGCCGGTCAGGGCTGTTTAGGCTTGATGGCCGTGTTGAGCTCATCCCAGAGCACGGAGGGGTTCTTGTCCTTGAGGTCCAGGGTGATCCGTGCCCCAGGCTCGCCCGGAGCCACCTGCACTCGGACCTCCTGCGGGATCCCTGCCTCCGGCGGCATGGCCAAGAGCTGCTGGAGAGCATGCAGAACCGCCGATGCCGGGACATCTCCGGCCCACACCTGCACGTTCAGCCCCTCGGGGAGCACGCCAAGCTGGGCAGTGAATCTGGCCATCCTCTGGATGATGATGATTCCAGGCTTCTTATCCTCAGGCCTGAGAGAGTGGAAGGTGGCCCTGGCCTGAACCACACGCTCGACCCGAACGGGGTCCGCGCCCAAGAACAGGTAGGACCAGAGGCCGTGCGGATCCTCGGCCTCTGGATCGGCCTTCAGGTCGAGTTCGACGTAGCCCTTTGCCGGATCTGCCGGGGCCTGCTCGAGCTGCCTCAGGGCCTGTATCAGGCTGCCGTACGGGACCGTATTCACATGGACGTAAATCGTTCTCGCGTGGCGGATGCCATCCGCGGAGTCCCGATCATAGCGGCGGAGCCACATCATGCCTTCGGGCGGCCTCTGTCCGCTGACGAAATGGGGGGAAAGCTCGGTAGCCACAGGTGGGACAGTGGCGTTCTGGTCCGAGGCACTCCCAGCTTTAAGGGCTAGGATCCCGCCCAGCAGGAGGACGAGGATCAAGCCCGCCCGGGGGGCAAGCGGGGTGGGTGCCATGGGTGAGACGAGTCGACGGATGCGGTACATGAACGAACCTCCGGTGGCGCCCAGGGCCAACCCCCGGGCCGTATGTCGTGGGGAAATTGGCGGGCGGCAAAGAGCCTCCAGCCGGGTGAGCGCGGCGGCGTAGTCCAGGGCGTCCCCCGTCGTCCGCACCGCCAGGTCGTCGCAGCACAGCTCCCGTTCCTGACGGATCTTCGCGGAGACCCACCACACGGCCGGGTGGTAGAAGAGCAGCACTTCGACACAGGACTGTAAAAGGTTGATGGCGAAATCGTGGCGCAGGATGTGGGCCAGCTCGTGAGCAAGCACCAGCTCCATCTGATCGGGCGGCATGCCCAGCAGAGCTGCGGGCGGCAGGAGGATGACAGGTCTCAGCCAGCCCATCACCGTGGGACCCGGCACCTTCTCGCAGAGGAGGATCCGGATGTTGCTCACCAGGGTCATGCGCTGGCACAAGCGCAGCAGCCGTAGCTGGAGGTCGTCTGGTGCAGGCACCGTGTCAGGACGGCGGCGAAGCCACTGAAGCCAGGCCCAGCCACCGGCCAGGCGAAGGCTCATGGCGGCCACGCCCAGGAGCCACACTCCCACGACCACCGGAAAGAATCCCTCCCAGGTTCGGGTCGAGGAATCGTTCGCCGCCGGGAGGGTAGGTCTGCCGCCGCCAGATTCCAGAGCCCAATCGCCTCGCGAAACCCCCAGGATGCGGTGAGAAACGGGAGACCGTCCCAACTGGTGCCAGGTCAGCATTGGCGTCGCGATCATGCCCGCCAGGGCCAGGCAGGCCAGGCCATATCGAAGGCGCGGCGAGCATCCCTTGGCCAGCCAAAGCATCAGCGCCAGAAGGGTTGCCCATGCCACGCCCTGCCAAAGGAAGTGGACCAAGGTCCAGCCCAGCCGGAGGACGCACGCTGAATCGATCCAGGTCATGTCCGCTTCCGTTCCGCACGGGCCTGGTCGATGAGGGCCTGGATCTCGTCCAATTCAGCGGTGCTGGGCTTTTTGGCATGAAGTGCATGAGCCAGCAATTGGAGGGCAGATCCCTCGAAGGCCTTGTCCACCAGATCCTTGACCATGCCCCGACGCGTGTCCTGCGGCGCCTCTGCCGGCCGATAGACATGGCTCTTGGCGCTCTCATTCCGCTTCAGGAGTCCTTTCTCCGCCATGATCTGCATCGTCTTCAGCACGGTGGTATACCCCAGTTGGCGCTCACCCTTCAGGCCCTCGTGGACCTGTCGGACGGTGCCCTCGCCCAGCCGCCAAAGTACCCGCAGGATGGCAAGTTCGAAGTCCGAAGGACGGGGAAGGTCAGGCATGGTGGCTCCGGGATGTCAGACAATCTACGGCGTATTCCGTAGGTTGTCAACGGATGTTTCCGTAG
>DASXUH010000226.1:0-3874 GCA_036504935.1 Geothrix sp.
TCGTCGCGTCCATGGGGTACGGATGCCAGCGGTAGGAGAAGAGGCGCTCCGCTTCCATGCGCTCGACCCTCATCTCCAGGTGGATGTGCGAGTAGTTGGGATGGGTGATGCGCCCGAAGACCGGCTGGCCGGGCACGAACGACCCCTCCAGCTTCATCCCGAACCAGGTGCCGAACTCCTCGGCGTCCACCAGTGCCTTCCAGACCCGGGTCCGGGGGGCGCGGAGATGGATCTCCTTCCGGATGGAGTCGGTGCTCGATACCGTCATGCGTAACCTCCTGGTTGCATGTTAGGCGGACCAGCGCCTGGCGCAACCCATTGGTTGCATTTTTCGACAAAATGCAGCTGGGATCTCCGCTCGCTTGCCCGGCATCCATGCCTGGGCGGCCATAGGATGGTTCCAGCGATTGGATTTAACAGGCATTGATGCTTGATGGATTTTTTTGACTCTGACCCGTTGACGGGGGGTGGCCACGGCCTATCGTGTCCCTGGACTGATCAGTCTAGTGCCTTAAAAACACAAGGAGTACGTATGAGAATAGCCAAGGATGCGGTTCCGGCCGTACTGCAGGTTCCCGGGGTCACCATGCGCCAGCAGCGGGAGTTCGGGGATACGAACGGCTATGGGAAGTTCAGCGGGGAATACTTCAGCCTGGCGGCGGGGGTGGACACAACGCCGCTGTTCAAGGGGCTGGAGGGCGACCTGTGCCAGTGTCCGCACTGGGGTTTCGTGCTGAAGGGCCGCATCACCACCACCGATGCGGCCGGCCGTCAGGAGGCCGTCGCCACCGGCGACTTGTTCCACTGGCCGCCCGGGCACAATGTGCGGGTCGATGCCGACGCGGAGCTCATCATGTTCAGCCCCCAGCGCGAACACAGCTGCGTCATCGACCACCTGATCGAAAAGACGAGGGGATGACGCATTCGACCAAGCAGCGCCTGACCGAGGCAGGGCTCCGCATGCTGCTGGAGCGCGGCTACAACGGGCTGGGCATCGAAGCCCTGCTCTCGGTGGCGGGGATTCCGAAGGGCTCCTTCTACCATCACTTCAAGGACAAGGAGGACTTCGCGCTGCAGGTCGTCGACGCCTACATGGCGCAGGTCCATGCGGGCCTCGACGCCTGCCTCCAGGATCGGGAACGGCCTCCCCTCGCGCGGGTGAGGTTGTTCTTCGAGCTCACACAGCAGGCCTACCGGGAGCAGGGGTACATGGGCTGTCTCCTCGGTGGGCTCGGACAGGAGCTGTCCGGGGTCAGCGAGGCCTTCCGGCGCAAGATCGAGGCGTGCTTTGCCGCCATCGCGGAGCGCATGGCCGCCTGCCTCGATGAGGCCAGGCAGCAGGGCGAGCTGCCCGAAGGCTGTGACGTACGGCAGATGGCGGACCTCCTGGTGGACTGCTGGGAGGGCGCGGCCCTGCGCAGCCGCCTGCGGCGGGATCCGGCCTCTCTGACCGCGATGCTGGAGTTCTACCTGCGTTCCGTGGCCGGGGGTGGGATCGCGGCGTCCACGAGCGCCTAAGCGCGGACCGGTGGCCGGTTCCGATCCACCGTTCACCGATCAATGGCACTGGCCGGAGGAGGAACAGGCCTACCTTGTGGGAGTCCCCGGGGGTTCCCATGTCGTCCTTCCTGATGTCCGAAGCGGTGGCGCTGGTCCGCACGGTCCAGGCCGTGGCCACCTTCATCCTCTTCAGCGTCTTCGCGCCCCTGGCCCTGCACGGCGCGGAGGTGAAGCCGGAACCCCGCATCGTCTCCCTGAAAGGTTTCGAGACCGTGGAGGTCCGCAGCCAGGGCTTCACCCTGCCGAGGGCCATGAAGGTCCACCTCTACGCCAAGGGCGGCGGGCTCCGGCGGCTGATGCCCGCCCACAACGACAGCCCGCTGTTCGCCTACGGCTGGATCCTCAACGCCACCACCCGGGAGGTGGTCTGGCAGATGGACGGCTCCAACACGAAGCGGGACTGGGAATACCGCGTGGCGGACCAGTATCTCGACCTGCCCGCCGGCAGCTACGAGGCTTACTTCGCCAACCACGGTTTCGGCCAGAGCCTGCTCTTCGTCCAGTGGGCCCGCAACATCGACCGGCGGACCCTCCACACCGAGCGGGCCGAGCGGCCCCGGGGTTTTCTGGCGGCCTTCGGCGCAGATCAGGCCAGCCTCCTGCGCCACTGGCGGGAGCAGGTGGGGAACTACGGCCTGGAGATCTACCTGCCCGCCGGAAACCCGGAGGAGGTGGCTGCCTTCGAGGCGCCTCTCCGCTGGAAGAACATCCTCGTGGCCCTCACCGCCACCACTGACAGTGGGCACTGGATCCAAGCCTTCCACGTCCGGAAGCCCGTGACGCTCCACGTGTACGCCGTGGGCGAGGGCAGCGGACGGCGCATGCACGACTACGGCTGGATCACGGACGCCCGCACCCGGACCCGCGTGTGGGAGATGGGCATGGACAAGGCCCAGTTCGCCGGCGGCGCCCAAAAGAACCGCCGCCAGGTGGAGACCATCCAGTTGCCAGCAGGCGACTACGAGGCCGCCTTCATCACGGACGATTCCCACTCGCCGGCGGACTGGAATGCCGCGCCCCCCTGCGATCCGGGGATGTACGGCCTGACGTTGGCGGTGCCCATCGATGGAGACTTGGCGGCGGTTTCGCTGACCAAGCCGCTGAGTTGGCCCGTGCTGGCGGAGGTGGTGCGGCTGGGGAACCAACAGGACCGCAGCGCTGCCTTCACCCTGGCCGCGGCGCAGTCCGTCCGCGTCTACGCCATCGCCGAAGGCAGCGGTGAGGACATGGCCGACGAGGCCTGGATCGAGGATGCCTCCGGCAAGCGGGTCTGGGCCATGGAGCGCAGCCGCACTCAGCATGCCGGCGGTGCCACCAAGAACCGCCTGGCCGACGAGGTGATCAGTCTTCCCAAGGGCGCCTACAGCCTGCATTTCAGGACCGACGACAGCCACGCCTACGGCCACTGGAACAGCGAGGCGCCGTGGGATCCGGAGCGCTACGGGGTGACGGTGTACTCGGTGAAGTGATCACCCGGATCATGCGGGAGGCTTCCCCGCGGTGAGCGGAAGTAGGCGAAAGGTGTGGCGTGGAGGAAGTTCGACACCCGGCTGGTGTAGATGTCGGCGTAACGCTCGATCTGGCGGGTGAGGTGGCTCTTGTCATTGCCGGCGCGGGTGAGCAGGCCCCACCTCGAATTGACCAGTTCGGTGCCGGCCCTGGCCAGAGGGGCGATCTCGGCATCGAGGGCCACCAGCTGGCCCCGGAGGTCGAGGATGCGCGCCTCCAGGGCTGCCGCATCCGCTGCGGGAGCGGGACCGTAACCCGCATGAAGGCGCTGGAGGGCAAGGCGCGCCCGGGACAGCCGGGCCTCCATCATCTCCTTCTCCCGCATCATGGCCATGAGGCGCAGCTCCGTCTCCCGGAAGGAGGCGAGCGCTTCAACCTCACCCTCCAGCTCCCGCAGCACCAGAGCCGTGCGCCAGCTGAGGGAGCGCTTGCTCACATGCACGTCGCCGAACATGTGGTCGCCCACGTAGAGGATCTCGTCGCCGGAGATGCCCAGGTCGCGTTCCACCTGGGCCGCGCAGCCGCCGAGATAGAGGCCGCCTGCATGCATGTGGCCCATCAGGGGGCGCAGCAGACCCGCCTCGTCCACCACCTCGAAGAAGGGGCCGCGCTCGGTGAAGAAGGCGGGCTTCCGGGCGGCAACGATCACCAGGTCGAAGAGCTTCCGCCAGGTCATGCCTTCCGGCAGATGCCGGTCGTAGGCGTGGGCCATCATCTTCGAGGTGAAGCTCCATTCCGAGTTGGTGATGAGCAGCAGCTTCTTGCCCGCGGCCTTCTGGTCCAGCAGGGCCAGAGCCGCCTCGGG
>DASXUH010000227.1:0-50324 GCA_036504935.1 Geothrix sp.
CGTGCTCTTCAAGCGCTTCGCCGACATCGACGTGTTCGACATCGAAGTGAACGAGCTGGACATCGACCGCTTCTGCCAGGTGGTGAAGGCGTTGGAGCCCACCTTCGGCGGCGTGAACCTCGAGGACATCAAGGCCCCCGAGTGCTTCGAGATCGAGACCCGCCTGAAGAAGGAGATGAACATCCCCGTCTTCCACGATGATCAGCACGGCACGGCCATCATCAGCACCGCAGCGCTGATGAACGCCTCCGAGATCGTCAAGAAGAAGCTGAGCGACATGAAGGTGGTGTTCAGCGGCGCCGGCGCCTCTGCCATCGCCTGCGCGAACATGATGATCCGCGCCGGCGTCAAGCTGGAGAACCTCTGGCTCTGCGATACCAAGGGCCTGGTCTACACGGGCCGCACGGAAGGCAACAACAAGTACAAGGACAAGTTCGCCAAGCCGAGCGCCTGGCGCACCCTGGCGGACACCATCAAGGACGCCGACGTGTTCGTGGGCTGCTCCAGCAAGGGCGCGCTGACGCCCGAGATGCTCCTGAGCATGGCCAAGAACCCCATCGTCTTCGCCCTGGCCAACCCCGATCCCGAGATCGACTACCCCACCGCCAAGGCCACCCGCGACGACATCATCCTGGCCACGGGCCGCAGCGACTACCCCAACCAGGTGAACAACGTCCTGGGCTTCCCCTTCATCTTCCGCGGGGCCCTGGATGTGCGCGCCTCGGAGATCAACGAGGAGATGAAGCTGGCGGCCGCCAAGGCCCTGGCCGCCCTGGCGAAGGAGGAAGTGCCCGATGCTGTGGTGAAGGCCTACTCGGGCCAGAAGTTCACCTTCGGTCCCGAGTACATCATCCCCAAGCCGTTCGATCCCCGGGTGCTCCTGTGGGTGGCTCCGGCCGTCGCCAAGGCCGCCATGGAGACCGGCGTTGCCAAGCAGCCCATCGCCGACATGCAGGCCTACAGGGAGCACCTCGAGGGGCTCCAGGGGCGCAGCAAGGACGTGATCCGCAATGTCATCCACCGGGCCAAGGCCAATCCCAAGCGCGTGGTCTTCCCCGAGGGCGACCATCCGCTGATCCTCCAGGCCGTCTCCCAGATGGTGGAAGAGGGCATCTGCATCCCCATCCTCCTGGGCGACCCCGCCAAGGTGAAGGCCGCCGCGGCCGATCACGGCATCTCGCTGGACGGCATCGAAGTCCTGGACCCCAGCACGGTCACCTGGCGCAAGGAGGCCCAAGACACCTTCTACGAGCTGCGGAAACGCCGCGGCATCACCAGCTTCGAGGCCGGCCGCAAGGTGCAGGAGCGCATCTACTTCGGCGCCCTGATGTGCCGCATGGGCAAGGCCGACGGCCTGATCGCGGGCCTGACGATGTACTACCCCGACACCATCCGGCCCTGCCTCGAGGTCATCGGCACCCGCAAGGGTGTCAAGCGTGTCTGCGGCGTCTACACCATGGTGCTTAAGAACCGCGTGCTGTTCTTCTCTGACACCACCATGAACATCGAGCCCAGCAGTGAGGAATTGGCTGAGATCGCCCTGCTCACCGCGGACCTGGCGAAGGACACCTTCAACATGGATCCCAAGGTCGCCATGCTCTCCTTCTCCGACTTCGGCAGTGTGGACCATCCCCTGGTCCGCAAGGTCCAGAAGGCCGTGGGGATCGTGAAAGCCCAGCGCCCTGAGCTCAAGTGCGATGGTGAGATGCAGGCCGACACCGCCCTGGGCGAGGGCATCCTGTCCGAGGACTACCCCTGGGTGGACCTCGCGGGTGGCCCGAACGTGCTGATCTTCCCCGACCTCACCAGCGGCAACATCGGCTACAAGCTGGTGCAGCGGCTGGCGGGCGCCGAGGTCATCGGCCCCATCACCTGCGGCATGGCGGCCCCGGTCCATGTGCTCCAGCGGCACAGCGACATGAACGACATCATCCACCTCACGGCGCTCACCGTCGTGGAGGCGCAGCAGAAGTAGCTGTCGGTTATCTACCATCAGTTGTCAGTCGCGGGGGCCTTCGGGCCCCTGCGTCGTGGTAGGGTTTCCTCCCGGAAACCGGCGGTTTTGGGGCCGCCGGGAGATCCACTGGAGGTGGTAGATGTACTACATCGTCGAATCAAGTAAACCGTTCGAGCAGGCCTCGACCGATCTGGAGGCCGCCGTGGTGGCCGGGGGCTTCGGGGTGCTCCATGTCCATGACCTGGGGAACACCCTGCGCAGCAAGGGCATCCCTTTTCCGGAGGCCTGCCGGGTCTTCGAGGTATGCAACCCGGGCCAGGCCGCCAAGGTCCTCGGCTTCGACCTGCGCCTGAACATGGCGCTGCCCTGCCGCATTTCCGTCTACACGGAGCAAGGGCACACGAGAATTGGGCTGATCCCCCCATCCGACCTGCTTGCAGGGCTTTCGCAGGATCCCGCGTTGGTCCCCATCGCGCATGAAGTCGAGGCAGCGTTGATCAAGATGGTGGACGTGGCGCGGTAAACGGTAGTTGTCAGCTATCGGCTATCAGCTGTCAGCCGTCACTGTTCCAGTTTCTGGAGCCAGGCCTGGATCTCGGGATCGGGATCTGGGCTCAACCGCATGGCTTCGCGGAGGTCGGCCAGGGCAGGCCCGGGTTCGTCCCGCTGGAGGTGGACGAAGGCCCGTTCCTTGCGGGCCCGGGAGTCTCCAGGGTCCAGCAGGATCAGGTGGGTGGCGGTCCACAGGGCCTCCTCCCAGCTCTCGACGTGCATGAAGCGCAGGTGCAGGTTGCGCACGAGGCGCACGAGAATCTGGCGATCCGTGGCGGGGCGCAGCATGTCCTTGTGGAAGGCGATCCGGCCGGCGCTGGCGGCCTTCACCAGGGCGGCTCCGCCCTCCTCGCCCACGGCACGTCCGCGGTTGAAGGGGTCGAAGCAGAGGAGGGTGGCTTCGGTCCGCAGGGCGGCGATGAAGTGTCCGGGCAGCCCCACGCCCACGGCGTCGAAGCCCAGTCGCCGCGCCAGATCGATCCACAGGATGGAGAGGGCGATGGGCAGGCCCTTGCGTCTTGCCAACACGGCCGGGAGCAGCGCGTTCAGGGGATCGTCATAGGTGTCCCGGTCGCCCTCGAATCCCAGCTCGGTGAAGAGCAGCTGGTTCAGGGCTTCCAGGGCCTGGTGGGTGTCCCAGGGCAGGGGCATGCGCCCCGCGAGGGTGAAGGCCCATTCGTCCAGCTGAGTGACCACCGGCGCGGGGTCGGGGTCTTCGAGGGCCGGAGCCACGGCATGGATGGCGCCTTCGGCCAGGTTCCGGCACTGCGGATCCAGCCGGAGGTATTCGAGGAGGGACATTAGCCCCGCCGGCGAATCACCGAGCGGGCCACCAGGGCAGCCGCTACCAGACCCGTGGCGGCCCAGGCCCAGTTCATCCAGGAGCTGGTGGCAGCCTGGACCTTCTTGGCCTCCTCGGCCTTCCGGGCATTCTCTTCGATCGAGAGCTTGGACCGGACCTCGCGGGCGTCCTTCACCGCCTTCTGGGCCGATTCACGGGAGGCCTGCAGGTCTTTGGCGGCGGCCTCCTGCTCCTCCTGGATGCCGAGCACCGCGACGTGCGTATGGGACTGGGCCCTGGGGGGGGTCCTCGCCGGCACCGCATCGGTGTCGTCGCTGCCGGACACCGGGCTCTGGTTGTAGTCCAGGGATTCCGTGAGCGCCTGGATGTCCTCGCGCAGGCCCTGGAGCACCTGGTTCTGGCGGTGAAGCTGGGCGCCCTGCAGCCAGAGCATGAGCAGCTGGAGGGCCAGGAGGGCTGGGATGGTCCATCGGAGGGCGGGGCGGGTCATGGGTGCTCCCTTCCCAGGATAAACAGAGTCCGGTCATCGCGGTTCTGAGTATCAAATGCCGCTACATCCCGGAAGACCGCTTCGCAAGCCGCCCGGGGGCTGCCCGTGCCCCAGAGACGGCGGAGCTGGTTGCACAGCCGGGCCACGCCGTAGAGCTCGCCCTCCCGGTTCATGGCTTCGGAGAGGCCGTCGCTGTAGAGCACCATCCAGCCCTTGGGGGGCAGGATCCCTTCAACCACCTCCCAGTCCCCAGGGCCCGCCGGGCGCAGACCCAGGCCGCGGCCGTGGGGGACCATCTCGGTGGAGCAGTCCTCGGCGACCCCCTGGAGCATCAGGGCGCCGGGATGGCCGGCCCGGGCCAGCCGGTAGTGGCCCTGCTCATCCCACTCCAGCAGGACCAGGGTGAGGAAGCCCCGCTGCCCCAGCAGCTGGCGGAGCGTGTGGTCCAGGCAGCCGAGCATCTCCTCCAGGCTCTGGTCCTCCCGTTGGGCCGCCTGTTCCAGCAGGGCCGTGGCCTGGGCCATGTAGAGGGCCGCGGCCAGGCCCTTGCCGCAGACGTCGCCCACGGCCGCCAGCCAGTTGCCGCTGGGCCGCCGCTTGACGAAGAGCAGGTCGCCACCGGTCTCCAGGGCGGGTTCCAGGCGCAGGGCCACCTGGAAACCCGGGATGGGCGGCAGGTGCGAGGTGATGAGCCCCTCCTGGATGCGCCGGGCGGTTTCCAGTTCCTGGCTCAGGCGCTCCTGGGCCAGGAGGCGCTGGTGCATCATGGCCGTTTCCAGCACCTGCCCGGCGGCCAGGGCCACCTCGCGCAGCAGTTCGCGGTCCTCGCGGCCATAGTTCAGCTCGGCGTACTTGCCCCCCAGCAGGACGGCGCTGTGGGCGTGGTCTCCGGCGAGGATCAGCAGGAGCAGCTGGGCTTCCAGGGCGTCCACGTGAGCGCGGAGGCCTTCCCCCTGCTCCCGGATCCAGTCCGCCTCTTCGCTGCCCAGGCCCAGCACCAGCTCACGGTTCTCCCGGGCCAGACGGAGCAGGCCCGGCGGAATCCGCAGAGGCTGAGGCGGGAAGTGGACGCGCCGGTCGTCGCGGTCCGTGGTTTCCGTGGCGGGGAGGAGGATCTGGCGGGACTCGATGGGCAGCACCTCCAGGAACTGCGGCTGGAAGGCCTCGCCCAAAGCGCGGCGCAGGGACTTCAGCAGGGACTCCTCGCTGAACCGTTTCCGGGGCTCGCGCACAGCGCTCAGGGCGATCTCCCGGGTGCTGGAGAAGTCCCGCCGGAAGCGGCGGCGGATGCCCTTCAGCACGCGGCGCAGGGTCCAGCCCAGGGGCAGGGCCAGCAGGCCGATGAGGGCCCCGGCCCAGCCCGGTGGAATGGAGGACAGGTGGGAGAAGGCCCAGGCCAGGCCGCCAAGATACGCCGCCACCGTGACCGCCAGGATGGCCATGTAGCTCACCCACCGCAGCAGCACCTTCCGTACGTCGAAGAGCCCATGGTGGAAGATGGCGAAGGCGAAGCTCAGCGGCAGCAGCGGCGCCGGCAGCATGAAGATGAAGATCTGCCGGCGGAAGAGCAGGCTGCTTCCGTACCGGGCCTGGAGCACGGTCCAGGCCAGCAGGTCCAGACAGAGCACCGCCGCCACGATGAGGGAGGGCAGGAGGGCCCGGCGCAACCGTTCGTGGGTGCGGAAGGTACCCACGAGGAAGAAGCCCAGGCCGGCCAGAGCCGCTCCGGCGTAGAGCGGGATGGGCAGGAGGCTGAGGACGTTCAGCGCGGCCTTGAGGAACCCCTCCGGGGGCGTGCCGGCGGGGGTGCGGAACGCGCCGTCGCTGAGGATGAACCAGAGGCGGACGAGAAACTGCACCAGGGCCATCAGCGCGAAGGTTCCGTAGACGGCCAGGAGGAAGCGCCGGTTCTTCCGCAGGCGGAAGGGATGGGGGAAGCGCAGGAAGAAGTGGACCCACAGCGGGGGTAGCAGGGCCACCGTGAGGGCGGCCATGAGACTCACGACGATCCGCATGGCCATCGGTGCGTTGAGCGCCACCGTGGCGCCGGACATCAGCAGGGCCGTGGCCGCCAGGTAGAAGAAGTGCCGAGAGGTCTTGCGTTCGGGCGCCGACAGCACCACCAGCAGGGCAATGGCCCAGGCCAGGATCCCGTTCAGCAGCAGAGCCAGCTGCTCCAGGTCCAGGGGCTTCACCAGGCGCAGGGGCAGCAGGATCTGGCGGCCCTGCCGATTCACCGTGTAGATCAGGATGGTGCCCTGGGACTTGGCGTTGATGAACCGCTGGGCCTTGAGCGTGCCCTCCAGAGTGGGTTCAAAAGTCCGGCCCTGGATCTTCACCAGCTCATCGCCTTCGAGCAGGCCCGCCTCCTCGGCCACACCCTCGGGCAGGATCTCCCGGATGACGATCTTCCCGTTCTCCACCACCCAGGAGCACTGGTCATCAGAGGCGGCATACATCCACTGGTTCAACCCGAAGGAACCCAGCGCCAGCACCAGGCAGGCGAAGCTGATCCACAGCAGGCGCCAGCGGATGCGTTTGAGGTAGGGGTTCATGGGACCTTTGTGGAAGAATGCCCCGATGGAGCGGATCGCGCGGAACGAAAGGGCCTGCTGGGTGCTGGTGGGCGGAAGGGAGCGGCTGGGCCGGGCCCTGGCGGAGGATCTGGCCCGGGACCACGACCTGGTGCTGACCAGCTCAAGGTCCTGGGACGGCGAAACCTGGGTGGATGACTTGTCGAAGACAGCGGAGATCCGGACATTTGTCTGGAACGCGGAGAACCCGGAACTGAGCTCCCGAATGATGGCAGATCTGGAGAGCCTGAAGGCGGAGGGCTGGGTGATTTCCGGCGCCGTGCTGCTGGCCGGAACCTTCCCTGAACAGCCACTCGGGGCCTGGACGCCAGGGCTTCTGGAGGCCACCTGGCGGGTGAACCTGGGCTTCCCCTTCCTCTGCGCCCAGGCCCTGGCGCCACACCTCGGCGAGGGTGCCTGCCTCCAGTTCATGCTGGATACCTCGATCCACCGTCCCTGGCTCAAGCGCCTGCCTTACAGTGCCGCCAAGGCCGGGCTCGCTGCGCTGGTGCCGGGCCTGGCCCAGCTGCTGGCGCCCCGGGTGCGGGTGGTGGGTCACGCCCTGGGCGCAGTGCTGCCGGCCGAAGGCAGCGATGCCGCCTTCCTGGCGGACCGCACGCTCCTGAAGCGCCTCGGCGAACCCGCCGACCTCGCCCGCGCCGTGCGCTACGCCGCCGACAGCCCCTTCATGACCGGCGAGATCCTCACCCTGGATGGCGGACGACGCTGGGTGGACCGATGAAATTCAAAGTCAACGAAGTGTTCCACAGCATCCAGGGAGAAGGCGCCCGGATCGGCCGGCCCTGCCTGTTCATCCGCCTCACGGGTTGTCCCCTGCGCTGCGTCTACTGCGACACCGAGTACGCCTTCTACGACGGGATCATGCGGGAGCTGGAAGATCTGCTGGACGAGGTGAAGCAGCGTCTCGGCCCGCCGCGGAAGGGCCCCAACGCCCCCTTCGTGGAACTCACCGGCGGCGAGCCCCTGGCCCATCCACAGGCGCCAGAGCTGCTGCGAGCCTTGCTGGATCTAGGTTATGAAGTCGCCCTTGAGACCGCGGGCAGCCACGACCTGGCCCCCGTGCCCCGCGAGGTCATCAAGATCGTAGACCGCAAGACCCCCGGCAGCGGCGAAGTCCATCGCTGGCTCGAAACCAACCTCGACCACATGGTCTCCGGCCAGGACGAGCTGAAGTTCGTGCTCTGCGACCAGGCCGACTACGCCTGGGCCAGGGCCTGGTGCGCCGAGCGGCACGTCTGGGATCGCCTGGAAGTGCTCTTCAGCCCCGTCTGGGGCAGCCTCGACCCCGCCTGGCTCGCCGAGCAGGTCGTCGCCGACGGCCTGCCCGTGCGCGTCCAAGTGCAGCTGCACAAGGTGATCTGGGGAGCGGAGAAGAAGGGCGTGTGACCCCTACTTCCCAGCCTTCCAAGCCGCCTGTTCCTTCTCCAGATTCTCCGTGTATTCCTTCGGGGCCTTGCCCTTGGAGAGGTCGATGGCTTTCTGGAGTTCGGCGCGGGCTTCGGGCATGCGCTTGGCATCTTTGTAGATCCGGGCGGCGGTCTCGTGGTTCCAGAAGCTGTCACCGGCCTTGAGGCTCTTCTCGATCCAGGCCAGGGCTTTCTGGGGTTCGATGGCCTGCTCCTGGCAGTACTTGGCGGCCTGGTACCAGGGCACCCAGTCGTTGTCCGGCGCCTTCTTGAGGGCGTCTTCCAGGTGGGCCCAGTAGATGGCTTTGGTGTCGAAGGCCACGGGGAAGCTCACGCGCAGCTTCTCCCAGCCCAGTTCCACAGTGGCGTGACCGCTATCGGTGGGGATCACCCGGTAGTCCAGATACTCCATGAAGGGCCCGGTCTGGGGTGTGGCCTCCCAGCGCAGCAGGTCCTCCCCGGCCTTGTACTCGTAGGCGCCCCACTGCTTGGCCTTCTTGTTGAGGATGAGCGTCCAGGTCTTCTCGCCGGGGATGGTGAAGAAGCCGTAGGTGCCAGCGGGAACATCCTTGCCGGCCACCTTGGCGGCATGGCTGAAGGTGATGGTGGTGGCGCTGTTGGCGCCGGCCCGCCACACCTGGCCGAAGGGCACGAGGTCGCCCCAGATCTTGCGGCCCCTCACGGCGGGCCGGGCGAAGGCAAGGTCGATCTTGCTGATGCCGATTTCCTGGGACACCGTGCAGGTCGGGCTCAGGCGCAGGGGGGTCAGGCGTACGGGGGCGGGCTTGTCTTCGGCTCGCAGAGGGGCCGCGAGGGGAAGGACCGCGGATCCGGCGAGCAGGACTGGGAGAAGCAGGCTACGCATGGGAATCTCCTGGGACATGGCTGTCGAGGGTAGCACCCCGGCGAGGGGGGAGGAGGAAGCGGCCGGGATTCCGGTTGAAGGCCTTGAGGATTTCCAGCCAGAGGAGGCGGCTGTCCCGCCGGCTGAGATCCCGGGCCCGCAGGGCCGTCCAGAGGGCCAGGGTGAAGGACACCGCGAAGTTCAGGACGCCAATGAAGCCGATGCCGAGCAGGCCCCAGCAGACTTCCCGCCAGACCAGGGTGCCCTCGAACCAGAGGGTGGCGGAGCCCAGGGCCAGCGAGGCAGCCTGGAGGGTGACGTGGCGCACTTCCGCATGGATGCCCGCGAAGGCGAAGGCCATGGGCACGAAGACGAGCAGGGCGCCCAGGGTGGTGTAGCCTGCGAAGCCTGCCAAGTGCCGATGGACGAAGCGGCCCAGGGTTTCCGCGCCGCCCGCCCCGAACCAGGACCGCAGCCGGTGGCTCTGGGCCAGGGCCTCAGGCAGGCAGCGGTAGGCGCTCCAGTTGGCGGTCCAGCCTGCGGCCAGGCTGGAGAGCCAGAGCAGCACGCCGGTGAGCGCCGCGAAGACCAGCGTCCAGCCATGGAAGGGATGTGTGGCCTGGAGGCCGTGCAAGGCCGCTTCCTGCCCCAGTGGGGCGTGGCCCGTCAGCCAGACCCAGCCGGCCACGAGACCTGCCGCCACGGGCATGGTGACCAGCACATTGCCCAGGGTGGCGATGACCTGGGTGCGCGTGATGGCGGCCACCAGCTCGATCTCCTGCGCCTGGCCGTCATCCTCCTCCAAGGCCCGCGCCAGGGCGGCCGCGGTCATGGCGGGCTGCTTGGAGGCCAGGGTGAAGCCCAGCAGCTGCATGGCGCAGAAGCTCACCGCGTAGTTGGCCGTCAGGGAGGCGCCCAGCAGCAGAGGGGCCAGGGGGAGGACGGAGAGGCCGATCTTGAACAGGGCCGTGCCGGCCGTGAGGAGGCCGCCGCCCGCGGCGGACCGGCCCATGGCCCACCACTCGGACCGGTTCCGGGCGATGTAGTGCTCGCCGGTCTCCCCGGTGTGCTCCACCACCTTGCGGGCCAGGCGTTTGACAGTAGTGCGCAGGAGCGTCAGCAGCCCGTGCTGGGCGACACTGCCCCGCACCAGTTCGGCTGCGAGGGCCGTGCCGTCCCCCTGACCCGCGGCGAAGTCCAGGATCTGGCCGATGCGGGCCAGCTGGGCCTCCAGCAGTTCGAGCCGGAACACCAGGTCGGTGGAAACCCCCCGGTCATCGAGGCGGGCCTGGGCCTGGGCCAGGGTGGCGACGCAGGCGGTCCAGCAGGCCTCCCAGGCGGCCCGGGCTTCGGTGTCCATGGGGCGCTCCCCGGCGTCATGGACGACTTGGGTGAGGTGGAAAAAGGGAGAATCGACGTCGCTG
The DNA here is from genome assembly GCA_036504935.1 of Geothrix sp. Lineage (GTDB taxonomy): Bacteria > Acidobacteriota > Holophagae > Holophagales > Holophagaceae > Geothrix. Next base: position 10,070 of record DASXUH010000227.1, read on the forward strand.
CCCTCGGGGTCCAGGGCCAGCAGGTCGCGGGACAGGCCCACGGCGGCGGCCCGGTGGGCCAGCAGGTGGGCGGCGTGGGCCCAGATCTCCTGGGGCGGAGCCAACAGGGGCCCCCAGAGGGTCCGCAGGTCCGCGGGCAGGCCTTCAATCCAGGCCGCGTCGGCCTCCTCCAGGTTCAGCCGGTCCAGCAGGGCGTAGAGATCCCCCTCGGGATCCAGGCGGGGGATGATCCGGTCCACGACCCGGAGGAGGCCTTCGCCCATCAGGGTCGTGCGGTCCGGCAGGCCCGTCTCTGCCAGCAGGCGGATGGCCGAGGCGTGGTTCCAGGCTTCAGAGAGCGGGTCAGTAAGTCCGCGGAAGGCCAGAGCCGCATAGAGGCGCCGCAACCGGGTGGTCCGGCGGGCCTCACCATCCACCGTATCCACCGGCGAGGCCTCCAGCAGCCAGCGCAGCAGGAACTCCAGCCTCAGAGAACCATCGCTCAGCAGTTCAACCAGCCTGGGGTCGGAAAGGGGCATCGGGACTCCGGAAGCCGAGTCCCCAGGGTGGCACAAGCCTAGAAATTGGACCCCGATCGATGGGAGGAGTTGCGCCTAGTCCGATCGAGGAACAGTTGCACGGCCTGCGGATCCACTGTGGCCGGCGTGCCAGACCAGGGCTGGGAGGGCCGCAGCATCCCCAGCATGTCGTCGGGGCAACCCACCTGTTCGTAGAGACGCTCGACCTTGGCCGCCAGGTGGACGGCAGTGCTTTCCAAGGCCAGGGCCTCACGCAGCAGGGCTTCCCGCCAGCGGTCCTGAGCCTCGGACCACCGGGTGCTGCCGGGCCGGGGCGTCTTGCCCACGGCTTCGACGCAGGCAGCCCAGAGGTGGGCCTCGAAAGTACGGAGTCCCTCGCCGCGCAGGGCTCTCAAGCGGGTGGCCGCTGAGCCTTCGCCAGGAATCCAGGCCTGGATCTCGGCAGGGTCCAGAAAACCGAAATCGTGGCCGGTGATGATGTCATCCCAGGCGGGCTCGCCATGAGTGCTGCGGAAGGCGTCAAGGGCGCTCATGGGAGCCTCAGGCGAGGAGGTGGAGGGCGAGGTGGACGGCGACCCGGGCACTGGCCTCAGCGCCCTCCAGCGTGGGTGCCAGCTCCATGAGGTCCGCGCCCACCCAGGGCTCAGGCCAGCGGCGGGCGGCGCGGATGAGGCGCAGGGTTTCTTCAACGCTGAGGCCCCCGGGCACGGGTTCGGCGACGGCCGGTACCAAGACGGGGTCCAGGGCATCCAGGTCCAGGCTCAGATAGGCTGGGCCCCGTCCCACGGCGGCGAGATCCGCAGCCAGGCGGGAATCCAGGCGGGGATCCCGCAGGTCCGCGGGTGTCCACAGGCGCACGCCTGCGGCCTGGAGGAAGGCCAATTCCCCATCGTCGAAGCGCGGGGCCCGCAGGCCAGCCTGCACGACTCGCTCTGGATCCAGCAGACCTTCTTCCAGTGCCTGCCGGACCCAGGTGCCGTGGTGGATGTGCGTGCCCCAGGCGGCGCCGTCGGCCGCGTCCGGGTGGGCGTCCAGGTGCAACAGGCCCAGGGGCCCATGCTGAAGCGCCAAAGCCCGCAGGGCGCCGAGGGTGAGCGCGTGATCGCCGCCAAGCAGGAAGGTGCGGCAGCCATTCATGGCCCATCCAGCCACCGTGGCCTGGACCGTCTCCAAGGCTTCGGTGAGGGAAAAGGGCAAGGTGGGGATGTTGCCGCCGTCCAGCCACCCATGGGCGGCGGCAGGCCCCAGGGCCAGGTAGCCTTCGCGCAGACGGTCGGGCATCGGATGCGTCCCGAGGCCCATCGAGGCCGCCCGCATGGCCCAGGGGCCTAGGCGGGCGCCGGGGCGGTTGATCACGCCCGCGTCGCAGGGTACGCCGAGGACGACCCCGGTGGTGGGGCGCGGGTCGAGGGCAAGGGGTAGACCCAGGAAGGGTGTCAGGCCGGTGCGGAGGCCATGCATGAGCACATCAGCGGACATCGGAGCTCCGGGGTTCGAGGGCGGCGCGGAAGGCGGCGATCCACTGGTCGGGATCGCTGAACCCGGCCGGGTGCAGGGGGGCCTCTGCCACCACCGTGAGAGGCGTGCGGGTGGTGAAGAGGGTGCGGAGGTGGGGCAGCAGAGTCTCATCGCCCGTCCAGGGATAGTGGGGAGCAGGGCTGCTGATGCGGAAGGGCTGGGCGGGCAGGCCCAGTGCGTATACGGCTCGCAGACCGCCCTCGTAGAAGGGCGCCAGGCGCTCACCCCGGGTGGTGGTGCCTTCCGGGAAGAGCAGCATGTCCCGGCCCCCTTGAAGCGAGGCGGCGAAGCGGGCCAGGGCTGCGGCGCGGCTGGTGGCGTCGTTCCGGTCCACGAAGTGGATGCCGGATTTCCGCGCCCAGCGCCCGAGGAGGGGATAGCCCGTGACCTCGCCTTTGGCGATGGTGCCCATGGGGCGGAGGCTCATGAGCGCGACGGGATCCACCCAACTGAGGTGATTGGCCACCCAGAGAGGGATGTCGTTCCTGGGGTGCCCGGCCACTTCGAGTTCCACGCCCAGGGCCGGCAGGAGCCGCCTCGCCCAGCGGTGCATGCTGGGCTGGGGCCCCGTTCCGGCCGCCAGGCGGGGCAACAGAGCGAAAGTGGGCCAGAGGACGCCAGCCCAGCTCATCAGCTGACCAGCTTGAGGCGGGTGTAGCGGGCCCGGACGCGCTCGAGATCCTCGCGGGTGATCGCGGACCAGAGGCGGGTGTCGCCGGGGGCGTAGTAGTCCTGCACCTCGGCCACTACCCGGGCGCCCAGGGCGTGGTGGACGCTGCGGGCATCGTTGTTGCCGGGCTCCACCAGGAACCGGCACTCATCCACGTTCTCCTGGAGCAGCTTGGCCACCATGGCCCGGATGAGCAGGTAGTTCACCCGGCCCTTCTGGTAGTCGGGATGCACGGCCAGCGTGGCGCAGTAGACCGTGGTCCCTTTCACGAAGTTGAGGACGTAGCCCACGGGCCGGTCGCCGTCCATGGCCAGGAAGCACCAGTCGCCGTAGAGCTCGGTGCAGAGGCGCAGGTAGTGGGGGCAGAGCTCCCCGGCTCCGTCCCCGGACCAGATCTCGGCCTCAAGGCGCTTGAGGTGGACGAAGTCGGCGCTGGAGAGCGGCCGGACGGCGTAGCGGGCGCCCTCGGGGTGGGGGGTGAGGGTCTCGATGGTCATGGCGTACCTCCCTGGTGTTGGAACCAGGATCGGAGGCGGCCATGACGGATTCGAGAAGGTGTCGGTAAATTCTAGAAAACAGGATGGTTCAATATCGTTACGAGCAACTTGTGGACCGGGCCTTCCAGATTGACCGGGGGCCGTAACGGATTGACTGTCCCGGCGTCACATTTCTGCGACGTCCATCCCGGTCAGAAGAAGGGGGACACCAGCTTGAGGAAGCCCGCAGCGAGGAGGGCGCTGATGGGGATGGTGAGCACCCAGGCGACGACGATGTTGCCGGCCACGCCCCAGCGCACGGCGCTGGCGTTCATGGAGGTGCCGACACCCATGATGGCGCCCGTGATGCTGTGGGTGGTGCTGACGGGGATGCCGAAGTGGGCGGTGGTGAAGAGCACCGCCGCGGCCGCGGTTTCGGCGGCGAAGCCGTGGATGGGGCGCAGCTTCACGATCTTCGAACCCATGGTCTTGATGATCTTCCAGCCGCCGGAGGCGGTGCCCAGGGCCATGAAGCTGGCGCTGCCGATCTTCACCCAGAGGGGGATGATCACTTTCGCCTTGGCATCCATGGGGAGGTGGAACTTGTAGGCGATGAGAGCGAGACAGATGATGCCCATGGCCTTCTGGGCGTCGTTCTGGCCGTGGGTGAATGACATGGCCGCGGCGCTCACCAGCTGCGCCTTGCGGAAGACCACATTCACCTTGTGCCCGGAGAAATGGCGCACGATCCACAGGATGATCAGGATGAGCAGCATGCCCACGATGAAGCCCATCGCCGGCGAGATGATGATGAAGGCGCCGATCTCCTCGAGCTTCTTGGTGTGGAGGGCCCCGAAGCCCGCGTGGGCCACGACGGCCCCGGCCAGGCTGCCCAGCAGGGTGTGGCTGGTGCTGGAGGGGATGCCGAACCACCAGGTGAGCAGATCCCACGTGATGGCCGCCATGAGAGCTGCCGCGATGACCGCCGGGACCACATGCTGGCTGTCGGCGATGCCCTTGGCGATGGTGGTGGCCACGGAGGTGCCAGCCAAGGCCCCTGCGAAGTTGAGGGTCGCGGACATGATCAGGGCGTACTTGGCGGGCAGCACGCCTGTGCTCACCACAGTGGCGATGGAATTGGCTGTGTCGTGGAACCCGTTGATGTAGTCGATACCCCAGGACAGGAGGATCAGGACCGCCAGAGACGGGATGAGGAACGCTTCGATCATCGAGGCCTCAGGCGTTCTTCATGACGGTGGAGCCGATGACCTTGGCCACGAGCTCGATCCGGTCGGTGGCGTCCTCGATCTTCTCCAGCATTTCCTTCCACTTCACCAGCTCGATGGGATCCTTTGGATTTTCGAAGAGCTGGGCCAGACCCGCATGGTAGATGGAATCGGCCTTGTTCTCCAGGGCGTGGACTCGCCGGATGCGGTCCCCGATCTCCTTCTGGTTGGACATGTTGCGCAGGGACCGGGTGAGGTGGAGGATCTCACCGGCACCTTCCACGATGATTGAGCTGATCTCCGTGACCGCGGGCATCACCGGGCCGATGCGGTAGAGGATCAGGCGCTCGCAGACGGAATGGATGCGGTCGATCACATCATCGATGGCGTGGGTGAGGGTCAGGATGTCTTCGCGGTCGATGGGCGTGACGAAGGTGTGGTTCAGGCGGTCGATGATCTCGTGGGTAATGTCGTCGCCGGAGTGCTCCAGATCCTTCATCTGCCGGCGCAGCTCCGCGAACCGGGCGGGATCGCCGCTACGGATCTCCCGGTCAAAGAGCTGGGCCGCCTGGTACACATTGCTCGCGGCAGATTCCAGGAGATCGAAAAAAACTATCTCCCGGGGTTTGAGCCAGCGCATCACGGCATTCAAGGACATGATTACTCCCACAGATCCGTCCACCACTGTACCGGCCCCCGAGGCGTAAACGCAGCGTAAATTGGCCGCGAAGCCGTGGGTGGCGCGCCGCGGACGGTGTATGGTCTGAGAGCATGGTGGGACGTGACACACATCACGAGGCCGGCCCCGGGGCGCGGGTCTTTCTGGGGCGCGCCCTGCTCTGTCTGGGGGCCGTGCTGTTCCTGGGTCTGGGGCTCGGCATGAGTGTCCAGAAGGGGATTTCGGCGCCCTGGGTCCTGGGCCTCGTCGCCGCTGTGGCCCTGGTGGTCATCCTCATGGCCCGGTGGCAGGTGCGTCTGGTGGCGGAACCCCTGGGCCGCCTGCTGGGCGGCTCCCGCCCCAGCGCCATCGAGGACCTGCCCCGGGCCTGGTCGGCCATGGAGCAGGAGAACCTGGATCTCCGGGAGCGGGCCGCCCGGGATGATCGCCTGCTCCCCAGCATCATGGCCCGGCTGGAGGAGGGCGTCCTGCTCTTCGGTCCCACCGGGGGGCTCGAGCAGTTCAATCCCGCGGCCCAGCGCCATCTGGGCCTGGGGGCACCCCTGGGCAAGGGGATGACCGTGGGCGAGGTGTTCCGTGATCCCGACAGCCCGGCAGCCGTGCAGAAGGCCTACCGGGGCGCCCCTTCGGAGTGGCGGCTGGCGCGGGCAGGACGGATGCTCCGGGTGCGGGCCATCCCCTTCGCGCCGCTGGGCAGCATCGCCGGCGTGCTCCTGACCCTCGACGACGTCACGAGCCAGGAGGCTCTGGAAACAACGCGGCAGAAGTTCATCTCCAACGTCAGCCATGAGCTGAAGACGCCGGTGACGGCCATCCGGATCGCCGCGGAGAACCTCCAGGAGGAGGCGCTCCCCGACCTGGCGCAGGCCGGGGCGCAGTCCATCCTCCGCTCCGTGGACCGGCTGGCGATGCTGTTGGGCGACCTCTCCGAACTGAGCCGCATCGAGAGCGGGGCCCTGCGCCTCGAGCCGTCGCGCCTCGACCTCGCCGCCTTCGTCGCCTCGGTGGTGAAGGATCAGCAGGCCCGGCTCGCGGAAGCCTCCGTCCGGCTGGATGTGGACCTGGACGCGCCGGAGGGGGCCACGCTGCTGGTGGACCCTCTACGTCTGAGCCAGGTGCTGGAGAACCTGCTCTCCAACGCCATCAAGTTCAGCCCGCCTGGAGGCCGTGTGCGCCTCGGTGTCCACCTCTCGGCCCTGGGCCAGCTGTGGGAGGTGGCCGATCAGGGACCCGGTGTCCCCGAGGCGGAACAGGGGCGGATCTTCGAACGCTTTTACCGGTCCCAGGTGGCCAAGGCGAAGCCGGGAACGGGCCTGGGGCTGGCCATCGTGAAGCACCTCTGCCGCCTGATGGGTGGGGAAGTCACGGTGGAGAGCCGGCCCGGTGAGGGAGCGACCTTCAAGGTGATGCTGCCGCCTCAACCGGCTGGGAGTGATCAGGCCTCGCTGGGTCCGCCCAGTCTGTAGCCGACGCCCACGACCGTCTCAATCTGCTCCGCCGCGACCGGGCCGAGCTTGGCCCGGACCCGGCGCACATGGGCGTCGATGGTGCGGCTTTCACCCAGGTACTCGAGGCCCCAGACCTGCTGGAGGATCTTCTCCCGCGTGAGCACCCGCCGGGGATTGGCCAGGAAGTAGGTCAGCAGCTCGAACTCACGGCGGGTGAGGTCCACGACCTGGCCATCGACCCGGGCGGTGTGCATGTCGAGATCCACAGTGATGGGCCCGAAGGCCAGCTGGGGGGGGCGCTCGGCGGCCTCCACGGGGATGGACCGGCGCAGGATCGCCCGCAGGCGGGCCGCCAGCTCCCGGGTGGAGAAGGGCTTGGAGATGTAGTCGTCGGCGCCCAGTTCCAGGCCCAGCACCCGGTCGATCTCCTCGCTCCGGGCCGTCACCAGCAGCACAGGAAGGCCACGGTGCGAGGCGTGGGTCCGGATGGCGCGAAGCACGTCGAGGCCGTCCATGTCGGGCAGGCTCAGGTCCAGGAGGGCCGCATCGAGCCGGGGTCCGGCGGTACCGAGGGCCTGGAGGGCCTCGCGGCCGGTGCCCACGCTGGTCAGGCTGAAGCCCTCCCGGCGCAGATGCTGTTCGAGACCCAGACGGATCTCGGTGTCGTCTTCCAGGAGGAGGAGGTGGGGCATGGGATCCTTCACCCTTATTCTACGGAATCGCCGCGGAGGTAGGGGTGTTTGGCGTTGTGGCCCTCGAGGATGAAGAGGACTTCCTCGGCGATGTTGGTGGCTTCATCCGCGATGCGCTCCCAGTTCTTGATGACGAGGATCAGGTGGCTCGCCCGCTCGATGCAGAGGGGATCTGCCAGCATGATGCGCAGCAGGTCGCGGTAGATCTTCCCGTAGAGGGCATCCACGCCATCATCGCTCAGGATCACGGCTTGGGCCAAGGCGGCATCGTTGCCCACGAAGGCGTCCACCGCCCGGCGGACCATGCTCCGGGTTTCCGCGCCCAGCTGCTCCAGGTCGTTCCCGGCCAGGACGGGCGGGTGGACCATGGGCACACGGCGGGCGATGTTGCAGCAGTGATCGCCGATGCGCTCGAGCTCGGGAATGATCTTGAGGCTGGAGGCGATGCGGCGCAGGTCCGAGGCCGCGGGGCTCCGGAGCGCGAGCAGGTCGATGCACTGCTGATCGAGCCTCAGCTCCCACTCGTCCATTTTGCGGTCCAGATGGTTCACCTGCTCGGCCTTGGCCGGGGAGGGCTCCGCCATGGCCTGGATGGTGAGCTCGATCATGTCCTCCGCCACCCCGGCCATGGCCATGATGCCTTCCCGGAGTTCCTTCAGTTCCACGTCGAACTGGCGCATCAGCCAAACCTCCCCGTGATGTAGTCTTCCGTCATTTGCACCCTTGGTGTGGTGAAGATGCGTTCCGTCAAGTCCATCTCCACCAGTTTGCCCAGCCAGAAGAAGGCCGTGTAGTCGCTCACGCGGGCCGCCTGCTGCATATTGTGGGTGACGATGACGATGGTGAGGTTCTCCTTCAGCTCGGTGATGAGGTCCTCGATCTTGGCGGTGGCGATGGGATCCAGGGCCGAACAGGGCTCATCCATGAGCAGCACCTCGGGGTTCACCGCCAGGGCCCGGGCGATGCAAAGCCGCTGCTGCTGGCCGCCGCTCATGCCGGTCGCGCTTTCCTTCAGGCGGTCCTTCACTTCGTCCCAGAGGGCGGCTTTGCGGAGTGTGTCCTCCACGAGGCCATCCAGAGTGGCCCGATCCGAGACCCCGAAGAGCCGAGGGCCGAAGGCCACGTTTTCGTAGATGGATTTGGGGAAGGGGTTGGGCTTCTGGAACACCATGCCCACCCGCCGGCGGAGGTCCACTTCATCAATGCCGCCGCGGTAGATGTCCACTCCGTCCATCAGCATGTCGCCGCTGACGTTCACGGCGCTGGAGACCTCATGGATGCGGTTGAAGCACTTGAGGAAGGTGCTTTTGCCGCAGCCGCTGGGACCGATGATGGCGGTCACGCGCTCGGCGTGGATGTCCATGGAAAGGCCGTCCAGAACCTTCTTCTCGCCATAGCTGAAGGCCATATTGCGGACGGACAGCTTGATGGGCTTGGTTTCGGGGACAGTCGGAATCAGCATCAGCGGGTCCGTCGTCGGATGGCGCGGTCCACCAGGCGGACCAGCAGGTTCAGGGAAAGCAGGACCAGGATCATCACGGCGGCGGTGCCGGCCGCGATCTCCCGGGCATCGGGCAGCGTGCCGTCCGAGGTGACATACCAGAGATGCACGGAGAGGGTCTCGCCGGGCACCGTCAGCCGGAAGTCCGGAAACCGAGTGCTGGCATTGGTGCCGGCGGTGAAGACCAGGATGGCGCTTTCGCCGAAGGCCCGGCCCGCGGTGAGCACCAGGCCCGTCAGGATGCCCGTGGCGGCGTAGGGCAGGGCCACCTTCAGGATGGTCTGGAGCCGGGTGGCGCCCAGCCCATAGCTGGCCTCCTTCAGTTCCCGGGGGACGGCCAGCAGGCTCACCTCGGTGACGCGGGTGATCACAGGGATGTTCAGCAGGGCCAGCGTGAGTGCGCCGGAGCGGATGGAGAAGCTCCAGCCCATGGCCTGCACAAACACGATCATGCCGAAAAGGGCCAGCACGATGGAGGGCGTGGCCGCCAGGGTCTCGATGCAGAGCCGTAGGAAGTTCAGTGCCCGGCCCTTGCCAGCGTATTCGGCCATATAGACGCCCGCGCCCAGGCCCACGGGGAGGGAGAGCCCCAGGGACAGGACTACCAGGTAGATGGAATTGAAGATCTGGGGCTTGATGCCCCCGCCAGCGTCCAGGGTCTCGGGCATCTTCGCGAGGAAGCCTAGGTTCAGGACCGGCCAGCCTTGCTTGAGGATGGCGCCCACGAAGAGGATCAGGACAACCACGAACAGGATCGCGATGCCCCACAAGATGCCGCGCATCAGGCGGTCCACGAGCTTCGAGGACCGGGAGCGGCGGAAGACTGGAGTGGCTACCATCACGCCTCTTTCCCGCGGCCCAACCGGCGGGTGGCCAGGATCAAGACCATGGTCAGCAGGTAGAGCAGCAGGCCCATGGCGAACAGGATGTTGTTCCAGGTCGAGCCGGCCGCCGTGTTCGGAAGCTCCTGGACCAGCTCGGTGGTGAGGGTCGCCGCCGGTGTGAACAGGGCGCGCAGGAAGGGGGCCCGGTCCGTGGATTCGCGCATCAGGGCGATCCACTGGGGGTTGTTGCCGATGACCATCTGCACGGCCATGGCCTCGCCGATGGCCCGGCCCAGGCCCAGCACTGCAGCGGTGAGCAGGCGGGGGCGGGCGGCGGGGATGAGGACGTGCCAGATGGCCTGCCAACGGCTGGACCCCAGGGCCTGGGCCCCCTCATCGAGACTCTGTGGAAGGGATTCGAAGGCGTCCGTAGACAGGCTGACGATGGTTGGCACGATCATGACGGCCAGGATCACGGCGGATACGGCGAAGCCCGAGGCCGGGGCGTCCGCGAGCCACGTGCGGCTCACGAGGGGCAGCACCACGGTGAGCCCGAAGATGCCGTAGACCACCGAGGGGATGCCCACCAGCAGGTCCATCACCTGGCGCATGAGATTTCGCATCCAGGGCGGAGCCATCTTGGCGATGAACACCCCGGTGAGGGTGCCTGTGGGAGCTGCGATGAGGAGGGCCAGGCCTGTCACGCCGAGCGAGCCGGCGATGAAGGGCAGGATGCCGAAGCGGTCTGAAGAGGGTGCCCAGTCGGCGGACAGGAAGACCTCGGAAAGGCCAAGCGCCCTGCCGGTGTTGCCTGCCGCGGGCCAGAAGGCTGCCAGGCCCCGGGAGGACAGGAAGAAGAGGATGCCGCCGATGAGGCCGACCACGAGGAGGCTGCAAGCCAGGAAGGCCAGGTGGGCCCAGCGATCCGCCATCCGATGTAGGCGGCTGTGCTGGAAGGCCGGTGACTCCGCCGCGGCGGGAGGAACTGCGGGCCTGGCTTGCGCAGAACCGCCGACCCCGTTGGCCGGGACGGCGGTGAGGGAGGTTTCCAGCGCGTCTGGCATGGGATCGGCTTTCCGCGAACCACCCGGCGGTCGGGCCGCCGGGTGGGCAAGGGTGGATCCGACTGGCATTACAGCTTGGTTTTGAGGGACTTGACGTAGTCCACGGGCAGGTAGCCGGCCTTGAGCACGTTCTGCTGGAACTCGTGGCTCAGGATGTAGGTCAGGAAACTCTCGACGGCCTGCTTCACCTTGGGATCACCCAGCTTGGCGGGGTTGGTGTAGGCGTGGCCGAAGGAGAACACGGGGTACTTGCCGGACTTCACGGCCTCGTTGGAGCAGGCCACGCCGTTGTAGGCGATGCCGGCGACGCGGGCCTTGTTCTTCTCAAGGTGTTCCAGTTCCACGAAGGAGACGGCGCCGGGGGTGGTGGCCACGGCAGTGACCACGGCGCCGGTGGAATCCTGGATCAGCACGTCCTTGCTGAACTCCTGGTCGTGCAGGATCTCCTTCTTCTGGACCGCGCGGGTGCCAGAGGACTCGGGGCGGATCACACGGACGATCTTCTGGTTCTTGCCGCCGACTTCCTGCCAGTTGCCGACCTTCCCGGTGAAGATCTGCTCGGCCTGCTGGGCGGTGAGGCTCTTCACGCCGACGCCGGGGTGGGCGATGAGGGTGAAGGGCTGGACCACGATGTTGTAATTCTTGATTCCGGCTTTGTCCTGGTCCGGAGTGGCATAGACATCGGAGATGCCGATGTGGCAGCCACCGCTGGTCACCTGGTTCAGGCCGGTCATGGACCCGCCACCGCTCACCGCGACCTGCACGCCAGGATGAGCTTTCATGTAGTCCTCGGCCGCCTTCTTGACGATCGGACCCAGGGCTGTGGAGCCCATGACGGTCACGGTCTGGGCCTGGGCGGCTCCGGCCACGAGCAGGCCAGCCAGGATGGTCTGGGCCAGGAATCGGATTTTCATGGGTGTCTCCCTCAGATGCTTTTAAGCGTGGTTACCGGGAGTGAACGTCCCTGGGTCTGGTTGTGACATCCGTGTAACTTCGCCCGATCCTGTCATCGGAGTCTTCTGGCGCTCTTTGCTTGCCCCCCCGAAAATAAGTGGGTTTAATGATTGAAGATCCTGCGGGCAGATCGAGGCATCGCCCTTTGCCCCCGGGGATCGCGACCATCCCTTTTTTCCATCCCGGGTGGCCGAAGCCAGGGCAGGGCCCCCTTCGGTTTCCCGACCTCCCATCCAGATCCATACCCCAGCAAGGCCGCCGCGCACGCCCTGCGCCAGCCGCAGCCTGGGAACCCACAGGAGATTCCTTGAACCCCAAGAAAATCATGATGATCAATGCCACCGATCCCGAAGAGATCCGCGTGGCCACCTTGATCGACGGTGTGCTGTTCGATTACGACGTCGAGTTCCTCCACAACGAGAAAATCAAAGGTAACCTCTACAAAGCCAGGGTCGTGCGGGCGGATACCAGCCTCCAGGCGGCCTTTGTGCATTTCGGCGGCCAGAAGAACGGCTTCCTGCCCCTCGGTGAGCTGCCCCGGGACATGGGGGGCGAGGGCCGTCGCGGGCGCATCCAGGATGTGCTCTCGCGGGACCAGGAGATCCTCGTCCAGGCCGTGCGGGAGGAACTGGGCTCCAAGGGCGCCATGATGACTGGCCAGATCAGCCTGGCGGGCCGGTACCTGGTCATCACCCCAGGCAACCCCGTGAACGGCATCAGCCGCAAGATCGAGGGCACTGAGGAGCGCCGGCACTTCAAGCAGCTCATCGACACCCTGGACATTCCCGAGGACATCGGCGTGATCGTCCGCACCGCCAGTCTGGGTGTCACCAAGGAGGACTTCGAACGCGATCTGGAGTACCTGCTCGATACTTACAAGGAGGTGCTGAACCGCTACAAGCACCGCCAAGGGCCCGGCCTGGTCTGGCAGGAGGATGACGTCGTCACCCGCACCCTGCGCGACACCTTCAGCGCCGATGTGGAAGAAGTCCAGATCGACGACCTGGACACGTTCCATGCCGCCCAGTCCTTCTTCAAGCGCACCATGCCCCAGCACCTCGATGTGCTGAAGCACTACACCGGCAAGAAGCCCCTCTTCTCCCGCTTTCAGCTGGAAGAGCAGATCGACCGTATCTACGGCCGCAAGGTGCCCCTGCCCAGCGGCGGCGCCTTGGCTTTGGATCAGACCGAGGCCCTGGTGGCCATCGATGTGAACAGTGGCAAGACCTCCGGCGATGGCGTGGAGGACATGGCCTTCAAGACGAACATGGAGGCCGCCGAGGAGGTGGCTCGCCAGCTTCGCCTGCGCGACCTGGCCGGCCTCATCGCCATCGACTTCATCGACATGAAGCGCGAGTCCCACATCCGCTCGGTGCAGGACCGCCTGGTGGACTGCCTCAAGGCTGACAAGGCCCGCATGGAGGTGGGGAAGATCAACCGCTTCGGCGTGCTCGTCATGACCCGCCAGCGGATCCGACCCAGCCTGCAGCACGTGAACCACGAGCCCTGCCCCACCTGCGCGGGCACCGGCAAGGTGAAGACCATGGAGGCCCTCGTGCTGTCCGTGGTGCGGCGCCTCCAGGGCATCCTGGCCAAGGGCGGCATCGGCGAGGTCCGCGTGAAGCTGGCCCCCGCCATCGCCACGGCCCTGCTGAACCAGAAGCGCCGCGACCTCTCCCTGATGGAGGAGCAGAGCGACGCGAAGGTGATCATCCAGGCCGACTGGTCCATGTCCTACGGTGAGATGTCCGCCGAGATCGAGCGGGCCGAGGAGGCGCCGGCGGAGAAGCCCGCGCCCAAGCCCCCTCGCGAGAAGGGCGCCCCCGAGGACGAGACCGTGGTCCTGGGCGGGGACAGCCCCATCTCCTTCGACAAGGCCTTGGGCGTCCACGGCGAGGGCCCCAAGGAACCGAAGAAGGAAGCTTTCAAGTACGACCGGCGGGACCTCCAGCGCGCTGCCCTGGATGAGCGGGAGCGCCTGCGCGCCCTCTTCGAGAGCGCCAAGCCCGAGGACGAGGAAGACGAGGAAGGCTCCGAGGCCGGCGGCGAAGAGGCCAAGGGCGAAGGTGCCAAACGCAAGCGCCGCCGCCGTCGCCGCAAGGGCGGTGCCGAGCGGAATGGCGAGGCCACGGTCACGTCCTCTGACGAGTCCGCCGAACCCGCGGCACGACCCAAGCTCCAGCACGAGGCCCAGCCTGAACCCCCCAAGGCCACGGCGGACCTGGTGGCCAGCCTCCTGACCCCCAGCCCGCGGCCGAGGATCGGCGCGGCCGCGCCGTCCGTTCCACCTGTGGCGGCTCCCGGCAAGCCCAAGCGTACGCCCAGGGCGAAGGTGGCCTCCGTGCCGGAACCTGCCGCGACCCCAGCGCCTGAGGCACCCGCAGCCCCTGAACCCGTGGCGGAAGCTCCGGCCAAGAAGAAGGCTGCACCGAAGGCCAAGGCGAAGGCCGCCGCCAAGACAGAGGCTGTTGCCAAAGCTGTGCCCAAACCCGCCCCCAAGCCCAAGACCCCGCGCGCCAAGAAACCCAAAGCCGAGTAGCCTCCCATGTCGATCTACTGGCTGGCCCCTCTCGCGTCCCTGGCCACCCTTCTGGGCGGTTGGGGCGTGGTGCGGTTCCTCCAGGGGCGGGCGCAGTTCATGCGCCTGCTCTCGGGTGTGGCGGCGGGCTACCTGCTTTCCGTCACCGTGGTTCGCATCATTCCTGAATGCATGGAGGCCAAGGGGGGCGAGGGCAACGCCATGTGGGTCCTCGCGGGGTACCTCCTGGTCCACGTCATGGAGCACGGCATCACGCTCCACTTCCACTACGGGGAAGAGACCCACAAGGACGGAACGCCCCTCAGCGGGGTGCTCGCCCTGGTGGGCCTCTCCCTGCACAGCCTCATGGACGGCGTGGCCATCGCCGCGGCCCTGGCTACCCACAGCAACCTGGGCCCCCTGGTGGTGCTGGGCATCCTGTTCCACCGCATCCCCGAGGGTGGCACCATCGCTTCGATCTTCCTGGTGCGCGGCTTTGGGAACCGCGGTGCGCTCATGGCCGCCGCGACTCTGGCTCTGGCCGCCCTGGTGGGATCGGCCGGGCAGTCCCTGCTGAACCTGCCGACGGGCCCGATCCTGGGGCTCACCGCGGGTCTGGCGCTCTACGTGGCCAGCTCGGACCTGCTGCCGGAAGTGCAGAAGGTGTCCGGTCTGCGCAGCACGGTGGCGCTCCTGAGCGGAGTCGGGATCTTCCTCGTCAGCGCGCGGCTGCTGCCGCATCATCACTGATCTCCAGATGGCCATCCCCGGGAGGACCCGAGGCCTGCTATTGGGTGCCCTGCCTGCTTTGCTGGCAGCCCAGGGCCTGCCTGACATCCCACGGCCTGTCCCCCTTGAGGCCCCCACCCCTGCAGAACTGCTGCCCCTCCGCCCCTTCCGGGTGGAACGGGGGCCGGGGCTTTCCCGGGTGCCTTTCGATTGGCGCGGGGATCGCGTTCGCGAGCAGGGCGACGTCTGGATCCTGGAGCAGGGTGCCATCCAGTCAGAGGGCCTGCTGCTCCTGGCGGACCGCATTGAATACCACATCGCGGAAGGGCGCCTGGTGGCGGACGGACATATCCGCCTGGAAGGCCCGGGCCTCCGGCTCCGCGGAGAGCGTCTGCAGATGGACTGGGAGCGCCGGTCCGGTGAGGCCTGGGCGCTCCAGATGGACCTGCCTCCGAGCTGGACCCTGCGCTCCAGCCACGTCGCTTTCACTACGCTGCGCACCTGGGCCTTCGATGCCGTAGAACTGAGCCCCTGCCCGGAGGAGCGGCCCGGCTGGAAGGCCCGGCTCTCCTCCCTGAAGGTGGATCTCGACGGCTTCGCGAGCATGTGGAACGCGCGGATCCTGCTGGGGGCGGTCCCGATCTACTACGTGCCCTACGCGCTCTACCCTGCCCAGTCGGAGCGGACCTCCGGCCTGCTCCCCCCGAAACTCGGGATGTCCAGTTCCTTTGGCACCACCCTGGGGCTTTCCTACTACCAGGTCCTGGGCGACTCAGCTGATGCCACGCTGTCGCCGGAGTACTACACCAAGGAAGGCGTACTCTGGGGCGGCGAAGTGCGCTGGCGGCCGGACCTGACCCATCAGGGCAGCTTCTCCGGCCAGACCATCCACCAGGAGAGTCTCGACACCCGCCGCTACCGCTATTCGCTCAAGGAGGTCTGGCAGCGCGAGGATGGCTGGCAGCTCACCGCAGACGTGAACCAGGCCTCGGACAACCTGGTGGACGCCGATTTCGGGAAGGGCATTGGCTATCTGGGTTCCACCAGCTTCGATTCCGCGCTCTACCTGGGCCGCACCTTCACCTTCGGGAACCTCAACCTTTCAGCAGCCGAGCAGCGCAGCTTCTTCTACACCAAGGACCAGGGAGACCCCTTCTACAGCCCGGACTTCCCCGCTTCCCTGCGGCGGCAGACGATGCCCCAGGGGGAGTTCCGCTTCTTTCCTGTGCCGGTGTTGGGCCCGCTGTATCTCGATGGCGGCGTCCGGCTGGGCCGCTTCGCCTACCGCATCGAAGGCAGCACCGCAGCTCCCGATCGCACCTACGCCTGGGACCGGCAGGACGCGAACACCCGCATCCATGGGCGCCTCGGGCAGTGGGGGCCCTTCCGGGCCGACTTCGAGGCCATGGGCCGGGCGACGCACTACAGCTCCAGCCTGAGTTCCCCGGTATTCGATCCCGAGGGTGGCACCACGGATACCGCCGTGAACCCTGCCACCAGCCCCTTCCAGGTGGACGGCGCCGCGGCCACCCGGTTCCTGGCCTCGGGGCACCTGCGGCTGTCCGGCCCCCAGGTGGGGCGGACCTTCAAGGACGTCTCGATCCTCGGCTACAAGGGCGAGCTCAAGCACGTCGCCGAGCCCTATTTCGGCTGGACGCAGACCAGCCTGTACGGCGAAGCGGGCGCGCTGCCGCGCTTCGACACGGTGGACTCCTTCCCGGGCGTCAACGAAAGCGCCTCAGGCGAGCGGAGCTTCGAGCTGGGGCTCAAGCAGCATGCGCTCGGACGCCCCGGTTCCGGCTCCGGGTTCGCGGATCTGGCCCGCCTGCGCATCGCCACCCGCTACCACGCCTCCCCCATCATCCTCAGCGACGGGCGCTACAAGAAGGGCTGGTCGAGCGTGGACACGGACCTGGATGTGGAGCCCGACGAGCGGCTGCGCATCAGCCTCCGCCGTTCCTCGGACCTGGGCGCCGGCGGCTCCGACAACGCCCTGAGCATGGACGTGAAGGCCAAGAACGGCAGCCGCTTCAACCTGGCCTACTTCTCCACCGGCATCAACCGCTTCCTGATCCGCCAGAAGGGACTGCAGGTGGGGGGTGTCCAGCGCATCTGGGATGACCGCCTCCGCCTGGAGTTCAGCGCCAACTACGACTTCAACCAGAAGGGATTCGCTTCCAGCCAGGTGGCCCTGGCCTATGTGGAGCCCTGTGTGGCCTACGTGCTGAAGTACACCCATGTGGCCCTGAACACGAACCTCGTGTCCGGGGGGCGGGAGGATCGCATCGATCTGACCCTGACCCTGCGTGGCCTGGGGGATCTCTTCAGCTTCCGCCGCTGAAGCAGGCCGTCACGGCAAGAAGCGGCGGGTGATCCGGCGGTGCAGCGCGCAGGTCAGCTCGTAGGGGATGGTGCCGAGGATCTGGGCCAGGCGCTCGAGACTGTGAGCCGCGGAGGGATCTCCGCTGTAGAGGGTCATGGGATCCCCCGGCGCGACGGGGACATCCAGGGGCAGGGCCACGGTGAGGTAGTCCATGGAGATGCGGCCCACCACGGGGTAGGTCCGGCCCTGGAACCCGACCACGGCCCGGTTGCCGAGGTCGCGGCGGTAGCCGTCCGCATAGCCGCAGGCCAGGGTGGCGATCTGGAGGGGATGGGGCGCCACGAAGGTGCGGCCATAGCCCACGGTGGTGCCCGCGGGCATGGCCTTCACCCGGGCCACCTCGGCCACCAGCTCCAGGGCCGGCTCCAATCCGAGGGCGCGGCCTTCGGCCACCATGGCCAGGCCATACAGGGCCAGGCCCGGGCGCACATGGGTGTCCTGGTCCAGCAGGCCGCGCAGGCAGGCATCGCTGTTCCCATGGTGGCGCTGCTCCGGGTGGATGCCCCCATCCGCCAGCTGTGCGAGGCAGGCGTCGAAGACGCGCCGCTGGCGCTGGGCAAAGCCCGGATCCGGGTCGTCCGCCGTGGCGAAGTGCCCCATGGCACCTTCGATCCAGGGGGACAGGCGCTGGAGCTGCGGGAGGTGTTCCCCCAGTTCCGAGGGCAGCAGGCCGAACCGCCCCATGCCCGTGTCCAGCTTCAAGTGGAGCCGGACGGGATGCCCCGGCAGGGTCCGGGCGTAGTCGTCGAGGTGCTCCGGCCCCACCACGGCGATGGTGAGGTTTTCGGCGCTGGCGGCGGGCAGAGCCTCGGGCCGCAGGCCCCCCAGCACGAGGATCGGGCACTCGATCCCGCCCCGGCGAAGTTCCAGACCCTCCTCCAGGCTGGACACGGCCAAGCCTTGGACCCCCGCCTCCTCCAGGGCCTGGCTCACGGGCACGGCCCCGTGGCCGTAGGCGTTGGCTTTCACCACGCCCCAGATTCCTCGGCCCCCGGAGGCCGCGCGGATGCGATCCAGGTTGCGCGCAATGCGGCCCAGGTCCACTTCTGCCCGGAGGGCACGACCCTCTGGATGCCGCTTCAGGGGTTCGAGGTGCTGCTCATTCACCAGGCGCTCATCATTCGGCAAGACCTTGTTCCGCCAGCCAGCGCTCGGCATCGATGGCGGCCATGCAGCCGCTTCCCGCGGCCGTGATGGCCTGCCGGTAGACATGGTCCTGCACATCGCCGCAGGCGAAGACCCCCGGAATCGAGGTGCGGCTGGAACCCTTCTCCACATCGAGGTAGCCGGTCTCGTCCATGGGCAATTGGCCCGCGAAGAGCCCGGTGTTGGGCTGGTGGCCGATAGCCACGAAGAGGCCCTCCACGGGCAGTTCGGACTCGCTGCCGTCCACGGTGTCCTTCAACTTCAGGGCACGGATCTTCTCCACCTTCTCGCCCATGGGCGTTTCGTGGGTGGCGGTGAGCACATCCAGCACGGCCTTGTTCCAGAGAGGCTGGATCTTCTCGTTCTTGAAGGCGCGCTCCTGCATGGCCTTGGAGGCGCGGAGCTTGTCGCGGCGGTGGATGAGGTGGACTTTGGTGGCAAACTTCGTGAGGAAGGTAGCTTCCTCGAGAGCCGTGTCCCCGCCGCCCACCACGGCGATCTCCTTGCCGCGGAAGAAGAAGCCGTCGCAGGTGGCGCAGGCGCTCACGCCGCCGCCGGAGCGGGAGAGCTGCTCGTCCTTGCTGATGCCCAGCCACTTGGCCGAGGCGCCCGTGGCGATGATCACCGAGTCGGCGGTGTACTCACCCTTGTCCGTGGTGATCTTGAAAGGGCGGCTCTGGAGGTCGGCCTTGAGGACGGTCTCGGACTTGATGGTGGTGCCGAAGCGCAGGACCTGCTCGCGCATCTCGTCCATGAGGGCGGGCCCGGCGATGCCCTGGCGGAAGCCGGGGAAATTCTCCACTTCCGTGGTGATTGTGAGCTGGCCGCCCGGCTGGACGCCTTCGAAGACCAGGGGGGCTAGGTTGGCGCGGGAGGCATACAACGCAGCGGTGTAGCCCGCGGGGCCTGTACCAATCACGACGACTTTGTGGTGGCTCACAGAATTCTCCTGGCAAGGAACGGGCTTCTGGCCGCAGGTCGAGTCTACCGCGCTCTTAGCGCGCCAGTCCCCGCTCCCGCAGCAGGGCCTCCGCCGCGGCCACGTCCGCGGGCACATCCACGCCCAGGCTCAGGAAGGGCGTGTCCGCCACGCCGATGGGGATGCCCGCCGCCAGGGCCCGGAGCTGTTCGAGCATTTCCAGCTGCTCAAGGGGATGGGGTGCCAGTTGGGTGAAAGCTTTGAGGGTGTCAGGGCGGTAGGCATAGAGCCCCAGGTGGCGCTTGAAATGGGCCAGCTGCTCCGGTTGCATCCAGGGCCGGAAGTCCGGTTCGAAGATGGCGCTGTTCCGCAGGTACGGGATGGGGCTGCGGCTGAAATAGAGGGCCCGCTTGTGGTCGTCCACCACCACCTTTACGGCGTTGGGATTGAACAGCTCGTCCGCATGGGTGAAGGGGCAGGCGGCCGTGCCCATGGGCAGGTCCGGCTGGTCCCGCATGAGGGCCACCACGGCGGTGACAGTCTCCGGGTGCATCGCGGGCTCGTCGCCCTGGATGTTCAGCACGCAATCGAAAGACTCGCCGAGGGCCGCCAGGGCCGCCGCCGTGCGATCCGTGCCGGAGGACAGGGCAGGGTCCGTCATGACGGCCTCGCCCCCGAAACCCCGCACGGTGCCGGCAATGCGGTCATCGTCCGTGGCCACCACCACCCGGTCCACGCCCCCCGCCCGCTGAGCCGCCTCGAAGACCCACTGGATCATGGGCTTGCCGGCAATGAGGGCCAGGGGCTTGCCGGGGAAGCGGGAGGCCTGGAAGCGGGATGGCAGGACGGCGAGGGTGCGCATGGGGCCTAGTGTAAGACAGGCTGGAGGGTGGAGGCTGGAGGGTGGAGGCTGGAGGGTGGAGGTACAGCTTCCTGCTGCGGCGCACCGCGCCGCGCCATTTTTTTGGGTTGGAGGCCGACCGACTTTGTGGATGTTCGGGCCCAAAGGAAAAATAAGATAGCGGCCAAAGGCCGCCTCAGGGATCCGTACCTCCAGACTCCAGACTCCTCCCCCGCCTGCCGATGCCGTGTCATTGGGAGTTCTCTTGGACCCATCCTTCGACGATGTCTGGGCCGAATGCGAGGACCTGTTCGGGCAGGCCCGGCAGACGCTGGCGACGCTGAAAGTGCCCCAGCCAGCGCACGTCATCCAGGCTTCCGTGAACGCCCTCTTCCGAGCCACCCACACCCTCAAGGGCATGGCGGGGATGCTGGGCTTCCCCCGGTTCAGCCAGGCCGCCCACCGCATGGAGGACATCTTCGACCTGATGCGCCAGGGCCGGCTGCGCTCCACGGATTCGCTCATCGAGACGCTCGAATCCGGCATCCAGGCCCTGGAATCCGGTCTGGCGGACCTCCGGCGCGGGCAACCGGAACCGGAGGACTATCTGCACGCCATCCGGCGCCGGCTCGGCGAACTGGAAGCGTTGGCCCGGCCCACCGAAGGCGCGGTTCTGGACCTCACGTCGCTGCTGGATCTTTCCCCCGAGGTTCTGAAGGCCCTGTCCGACTATGAGCGGACTCGGGTGACAGCCGTGCTCCTGGCGGGGATTCCCATCCACGGGATCCGTGTCTGCCTGGACCTCGCCACCTTCGACGACCGGCTCCGGGCCCTCAGCGAGGCGGCAGGAGCCCAGGGCGAGCTCATCTCCACCCTGCCCCTGGAGGCGTTAGTGGACCAGGAAGGGCTCTGCTTCCTGCTGCTGCTTGCCGCCCCGGTCCTGGATATCCAGAGCCTGGGGGTCCTTCCGGACGAGGCGCTGGAGGTGATCAGGCTGGCCGATCCCGAGCGGGTCCCGGCCAGCCTGAGAGCTGATCCCGGACCGCTGGCGCCACCTCCGGTCATCAAATCCCCCCGGCCTGCAGCCTCTGCCGCGGCACCTCAGGATGCCGAGGTCCTGCGGTTGCCGGCCCAGCGCGTGGATGCCCTGGAGGCCCGCCTCATGGCCGTGGCGCAGGTGAGGGATTCCGCCAGCCTGGTCCTCCGCCGGATCCAGGATCCGGGTATGGACCAATCCATGGCCATGATGGGCGAGATCGAGGCGGGGCTGCTGGAAGTCCAGAAGTCCCTGCTCCAGATGCGCATGGTGAAGGTCGAAAGCCTGTTCCTGAGGATCGAGCCCATGGTGAAGGCTCTCAGCCGCGACATGGGGAAGCCGGTGCGCCTCTCCTTCCAAGGAGGGGATCTCGAACTGGAGCGCAGCCTGCTGGGTCGGCTGACCGAGCCCTTCCTCCACCTCGTGCGGAACGCTCTCGACCACGGCCTCGAAAGCCCCTCGGAACGCGAGGCCCAGGGCAAGGCCGCAACCGGTTCCCTGAAGATCTCGGCCTCCCAGCGGGGCCGGAACCTCCGGTTCGATATCCGGGACGACGGGCGTGGGTTCGACCTCGCTCGTATCGAAGCCCGCGGCCTCGCCATGGGCCTGCTTCGGGAGGGACAAGCCCACTCCTCCGAGGATCTGCACCGGCTGACCCTGGAACCGGGCTTCTCCACCCAGGAACGGGCTTCCCAGATTTCCGGCCGCGGGGTGGGCATGGACGTGGTCCGGGCCGAAGTGGAGGGGATGGGCGGCGAGATCCTGATCTCCAGCGAACCACGCCGGGGGAGCCTGGTGCGGTTGAGCCTTCCGCTGTCCCGGGCCGTGGTCGGCTGTCTGAAGGTCCGCTGCGGCCAGCAGGCCTTCGGGATCCCTCTCAGCCATGTGCTCCGCGTCCAGGCGAGCCCGGTTCCCCTCGCCGGAGGCAGCCGCGTGGACGTCCTTGGGGAGGATCTGCCCATGGAATCGCTCCAGGCCTGCCTCGGGCTGTCCGAGCCGGCCGAGGGCCAGCGTCTCCTTGTGGTGCTCCGGCAGCAGGGCGCCACCGTGGATGCCGGCCTGGAGATCGCTCTCGGGGTGGATGAGGTCGTGGGCCGCACGGAACTCCTGCTCCGGAGCCTCCCGGAACTGGCCCATGCACCAGGGATCATGGGCGGCAGCCTGCAGGAGGAGGGCATCCTGTGGGTATTGGATCCGGAGGCCGTGATGGGGCTGGCCATGGTTTCCCTCATGCAGCGGGTGGCCGGTGTCTGAGACTCCCCTCCTCCTCCATGCCCGGGCGGCCGGGCGGGACATCCTGCTGCCGGTGTCCGACCTCCGCGAAGTGGTGGCCTTCGCCCCGGTGACACCCATTCCCGGTGGCCCCCCGGGCATCCAGGGCGTGGTGCTCCACCAGGGGGAATTCCTCCCGGTCCTCGACTGGACCGCGGTCGAGGGCTGCCCGGCCCGCCCGGAGCCCGCCGTGGCGATGGCCGTCCTCCGGCCCCGCCTGGGCCTTCCCCTGGAGGGTCTGATTGGCACTGTGGAGGTCCCAGAAGAGGGCTGGCGTGATCCGGCCGAAGGGGATCCCTGGGCCCCGATCATGGCGGGACTCTGCCAGGTGGGGGGCCGGGACCTGCCTCTGCTGGATCCGGATCGCCTCCTGGCGCTGCTGCACCGCCTCCGCAGGGCCCGCTGACGCCTCGGGCGGTCCATGCGATGATGGTGGTTTCGTGCCCGGAGGCTCCTTTGAACCGTCGTCTTGCCGCCCCCGTCGGAATCACTGCCACTGGGCAATGTTTTCCCCCCAAGGTGGTCACCAACGACGATCTGTCCAAGATCATGGAGACCAACGATGAGTGGATCCGGACCCGCACCGGCATCCGGGAGCGCCGCTGGGCCGAGCCTGGCACCGGCGCCTCCCAGCTGGGGGCCCCGGCCCTCCAGATGGCTCTGGAGAACCGCGGCATCAAGGCTTCGGAACTGGATCTGATCCTGGTCACCACCGTGACCCCCGATACCCTGTTCCCGGCCACAGCCTGCCGCATCCAGGACATGGTGGGCGCCAGCAATGCCTTCGGCTTCGATCTGAACGCCGCCTGCTCGGGCTTCCTCTACGCCCTGACCACCGCCGCCAGCATGGTGGCCGCGGGCGCGGTCCGCCGGGTCGGCGTGGTCGGCGTGGACATCATGTCCACCATTATCAACCTCGAGGACCGGGCCACCTCGGTGCTGTTCGGCGATGGGGCCGGGGCCGTGATCGTGGAGCGCGTGGAGGAGGGCCTCGGCATCCTCGACTTCGAGCACAAGGTCGATGGTTCCGGCGGCTGCTTCCTGTTCATGCCCGCCGGCGGTTCGCTGAAGCCCGCCACCGCGGAGACCGTGGCGGCCAAGGAACACTACATCCACCAGGCCGGCAGCGAGGTGTTCAAGAACGCGGTGCGGGAGATGGCCGACAACAGCAAGCTGCTCATGGACCGCAACGGGTTCCGCGGCAGCGACCTGAAGCTGTTCGTGCCCCATCAGGCCAACATCCGCATTATGGATGCCGCCGCCAAGCGCCTGGAACTCGATCCTTCCCGGATGATGGTGAACATCGACCGCTACGCCAACACCACCACGGCCACCATCCCCACGGCGCTCCACCAGGCCTTCGAGGAGAAGCGCATGGCCAAGGGCGACCTGGTGGTGCTGTCCGCCTTCGGCGCCGGCTTCACCTGGGGCTCGACGCTCCTGCGCTGGGCCTACTGACCCGGCCATGCGGATCATCGCCGGGACCCTGAAGGGACGCCGGCTTCTGGCGCCGCCGCCCGGGGATCTGCGGGTGCGGCCGACCTCGGACCGGGCCCGGGAGGCCCTGTTCTCCATCCTCCAGCGCTGGCCGTCCGGTTCCTTCCTCGACCTCTGCGCCGGCACCGGGGCCGTGGGGCTCGAAGCCCATTCCAGGGGGTACGGGCCCGTCACCTGCGTGGAGGCTTCTGAACCCGGTTGGTCCTGCCTGGCCAGGAATGCCCATGGCACGGGGATCATGACGATGCGTGCCGATCTGCGACGCCTGCCGGCAGAGGCTTTCAGGGACCAGGCCGTGGTGTTCCTGGATCCCCCCTACGACCAGGCTGCCGCCCTCTGGGGCCGGATGGCCGCCCGGTTGAAGTCCTGGACGGCCCCTGGAGGGGTCCTGGTCTTCGAGACAGACCGGCATACTCGGCTGGAATTACAGAGCGGCTGGGTTCTGGCCGAAACACGCGAATATGGTGCAGCCCGATTTCATCTCTGGACCCAGGCCTGAGGTCAAGGTCGAGGCGCCCGTCCGGCTGGACCCAGCCGTCCTGGAACTGGTGCTCACGCGCCTGCGGACGGGCACAGGCCTCGTCTGGCTCTCAGCCTTCCTGGTGGGCTTCGTGCTGTTCCTGCTCGCGGCGTCGCCGGAGTTCCGCCTCTCTCTCCAGGGGATGGCCGCCATGCTGGGCCTGCTGGTGCTGGCGGCCGGTGTCTCCACGCTCCAAATCCAGCGCCTGGGGCGGACCCTGGCCGAAGAAGTTCTCGGGCCGGATCTCTACCGGTCCCTGACCCGTTTCCCCCAGACTTCGTCCTTGCTGTTCTTCTACCTGGGAATCTGCCTGAGCGCCGGAGCCTACGTCTGGGTGAAGCTCTACCTGGGCCAGAGCATCCTGGTGAGTTCGGTCTCGATGGCCATGTTCCTGGTGCTGGCCGCCCTCGCGGGCATCAGCCAGTACTTCCTGACCAAGCAGAACCTGATGAAGGTGTACCGGCTCCTGGCCGGCCAGCCTGGATTCATCGAATCGGAGTCCAGGTACTCCACCAGCCTGCGGGCCAAGTTCGGCTTCGGCATCCTGGCCATGACTGGCGGGGTGCTCATGCTCTCCATCCTGGAGTCCGGACTGACCCTCCAGTCTTCCATCCGGACCAAAGTCACGAGCTATGCCCGGAACGAACTCGCCAACCTGGCGGACTCCGTGGCCTTCGTGCAGGAGATGAACACCACCCAGGAGGATCTCAGCGCCTTCATGGGAACCCTGAAGCTGGGGGCGGGCGGTGGCGTCTCGCTCCAGCTCCCGGTAAGCAAGGGCGGGGGGCTCCTCGGATCCCGGCTCCAGGCTTCAGGGGCTGGAGACATCGTCGTGGTGCAGGCACTCCCGGATGGCTCGCGGCTCAGGGCGGTGATTCCCGAGGCGGAATATGCAGACGCCATCTGGAAGGCACTCGGGCCCAACCTGGCCATCCTGTTCCTGGCCGGGGCCTTCCTGATCTATTTCATCCGGTTGATCCTGCGCGACGTGCAGCAGCCCCTGCTGCTGCTCAGCCGGAATGCCAAGCGGGTTGGGGAAGGGCGCATCGATACGCTCGAGATTGTCTACAGCGACGATGAAGTGGCTTCGCTGGCCCAGGGCTTCGGCCGCATGGTGGGGAGCCTGCGGGGCATGGTGGTCCAGATCCGCGCGGCCAGCCGCGACTTGGCCCGGGCCTCCAGCGCCATCCGGGACTCCGCAGACGGGGTCCGCCAGTCCAGCCATGGCCAGCGGGAGCTCATCGAGCCCTTCCACGAGGAGATCAACGAGCTGACGGACACTTCCATCAGCATCAGCGCGAGTTCCATGGAACTGAGCCTGGCCTCCGAGAACACCAACGCGACCATCGTGCAGATGGCCGCCAGCGTGCAGCAGATCAACCAGAGCATGGATGAGCTGCTGGTGGTGGTGGAGGGGATCACCTCCGCCATCCGGGATTTCGACATCTCCATCAAGAACGTCGCCAAGAACGTGGATCACCTTGCCGACCATGCCGAGCATACGCGGGAGTTCGCAGAGAACATGGAGCAGAGCACCTCCGCCATCGATGACAACGTGAAGATCGCCCAGCGCTATGCCAAGAACGTGATCCACACCGTCGCCCGGGGCATGGAACTGGTGGCCAGGAACCGGGACAAGATCCAGGTGATCGACCGCGTCGTCCAGGATTTCCATGGCACCACCCGCACCCTGCTCCAGCTGGGGGCGGATATCACGAAGATCCTGGACTACATCGGGGATCATGCCCAGCAGACGAACCTGCTCGCCCTGAACGCGGCCATCATCGCCTCCCAGAGCGGCACGACCGGAGATGGGCAGGCCAAGGGGTTCTCGGTGGTGGCAGACGAGATCAAGCAGCTCGCCGAACAGACCGGGCGCTCCACCCGGGAGATCCAGCAGATCATTGGAACCCTCCAGGCCGAGATCCGGAAAGCGTACCAGCAGGTGGAAACGGGGATCGACGCCGTGCGGGATGGGGCCGAGTCTGTGGGCCAGAGCGAGGAGGCCCTCCAGGCGATCCTCGAATCCGTGGGCGGGATGGACCGGGTGGTGGAGAGCATCCTCAGCGAGACCCTCCAGCAGGGCGGCCAGGCCAGCCTCATCCACGAGGCCAACCGCAACATCCACCACCAGGTGGAGACCATCCGCTCGGTCATCGAGGAGCAGCAGCTGACCAGCAACCACATCCTGTCACTGGCCATGAATGTCCAGCAGGCCACCAGCGTGGTCCGGGATTCCACCCGGGAGCAGAGCGCGGGCAGCGATGAGATCGCCAGGGCCACCGAGCAGGTCCGGGCCCTGGCCAGCAGCCTCCACGAAATTCTGGCCCGGCAGGAGAACCATGTGCTGTCCCTGAAGGAGACCATGAACCGGGTGCTGGGCAAGGCCGTGGAGAGCGAGCGCGCCATCGGGGCCGCCAGCGGCGCCGTGGAGCAGCTGGGTGTCCAAGTCCACATGCTCAACCGGGAAGTGAACCTCTTCAAGCTCTGAGCCAGCTACCTGCTAGGCTAAAAGCCGCATCCCGGGCCCCCTTGCATGTACCGTCTGTCCATCAAGACCAAGCTGAGCGCTGTCATCAGCATCCTGGTCCTCTCGTTCATCGCCTTCAATCTGTTGTACTACCCGCGCTGGGTGGAGCAGCAAATCCGTACCCAGGCTGAACTGAGCGCCCGCCAAGTGGCTGAGACGGCCAGCTATGCGCTGGGCCCAGCGGTGAGCACGGGCAACACCCGGGACATCGCCAAGGTGCTCCAGGGCGTCCAGAACATCCCCTCCTTCCGGTTCAGCGCCGTCTATGGCTCCAACGGGGAGGCGCTGGACAGCACCCCCACCACCCCGGAATGGGCCACGGGCCAGGCCCCGCACGATGGCATCTCGCATACCTACACGCGCCGGGAAAGCAGCATGCTGGTGGCCGTGGCGCCGGTCTTCTACGAGGAACCCAGGGCCGACCAGGTGGGCACCCTCGTTCTCGGCTTCACCACAGAGGGAACCCAGCGGGCTGTCCGCGAGAACATCCGTGCCAGCCTGGCCGTGGGCTTGGTGACCCTGGTGCTGGGCATCGGCGTGGCGGTCTTCCTTTCCAACCGCTACCTCCGGCCGGTGATCCAGCTCACCGAGGCCGCCCAGAAAGTGGCCCAGGGCCATCTGGAGACGGTCTCCGTAAAGGTCTACACCCGGGACGAGATCCAGGATCTAGGCCATTCCTTCGAGGTGATGACCGACAAGCTGCGGGTCTCCCGGGACGAGATCGAGCGCCAGAACCGCCTGCTGGAGTACCGGGTGCAGGAACGCACCCGCCAGCTCATGGAGACCATCTGGGAACTGGAGGAGATCCGGGCCAACCTCGAACAGCTGGTCCAGGAGCGCACCCGTGGCCTCGAGCAGAGCCGGGTGGAACTCCGGGCCTGGGCCAGCACCCTGGAGGAGAAGGTCCAGGAGAAAACCCAGGAACTGCGGGAGCTGAACGACAGCCTGCTGACCAGCTACCAGAAGCTGAAGGAAGTGGACCGTCTGAAAGACGAGTTTCTCGCGAACGTGAGCCACGAGCTGCGGACCCCGCTGAACTCCATCATCGGCTTCTCGGGCATGCTCATGCAGGATCCGGACGGGCGCCTGGCCGAAGAGGCGAAGGAGGATCTCCAGATCATCTACCAGAACGGGCGGTCCCTTCTGGGGCTCATCGACTCGATCCTTGACCTCTCGAAGATCGAGGCGGGCAAGATGGAGCTGGAGTTGGAGGAGGTGGATCCCGTGGCGCTGCTGGACGAGGTGAAAGCCATGGCCGCAGGGTTGGTCCAGACCCGCCCCATCAGCCTCGAATACCAGCGGCCCGACGGCCCGATCCGTGTCCTGGGCGATCCAGACCGCCTCCGGCAGGTCTTCACCAACCTCGTGGGCAACGCCATCAAGTTCACCGAAAGCGGGTCCGTACGGATCTCCGCGGAGGCAGTCGAGGGCCGGTTCCTCGTCCGCATCGAGGATACGGGCATCGGTATGACCGAGGAGGATCTGGGCCGCCTGTTCAAGCCGTTCCAGCAGGTGGACGGCAGCATTTCCCGGCGCTTCGGTGGAACGGGCCTGGGCCTGGCCATCAGCCAGCGGTTCATGGGGCTCATGAATGGCCGCATCCGGGCCTCCAGCCGCAAGGGCGTGGGCAGCCTCTTCGAAGTGGACATGCCCCTGGCGTCCGGGGGGACGGCGTGAGCGGACCCGCCCGGAAGATCCTCTGCATCGAAGACAACGCCATGAACTGGCGGCTGGTCCAGCGGCTTCTCTCGCAGGCCGGTTTCGAGCCGCACTGGGCGGAGGACGGATTGAAGGGCTACGAACTGGCCCTGCAGCTCAAGCCCGCCCTGATCCTGCTGGACATCAACCTGCCCGGCCTTTCGGGGTTCGAGGTGGCCACCAAGCTCCGTCAGAACTCGGCTATGGACGGCGCCTTGATCGTCGCGCTCACGGCCAAGACCATGCGCAGCGACCGGGAGACCGCGCTGGTGACCGGCTGCGACGGGTTCATCTCCAAGCCCATCGATCCCTTCCTCTTCGTGGGACAGGTGGAAGCCTACCTGGGCGGCCATCGGGACCGGCTCGAGCAGGGCCGGGAAGGGGCGGCCCTTCGGCAGTTCACCCATCAGGTGGTCGAACACCTCGAGGTCCAGCTCCGGGAGGCCCAGGAAGGCAACCGGAAGCTCCTGGAGGCCCAGGGAGCTCTGGAACAGCGCAGCCACCACCTCTCCAGGCTGCTGGCCATCAGCAAGGACACCATTCCCCTCCGGGATGCGGACGAGATCCTGGCGAAAGTTCTCGGCCAGCTGCGGGAGGAATTGCGCCTCGACCACTTGAGCGCCTACCGCCTCCATTCGAGCGGAGCCTATTTCCAGGGACGGGTCTGGGGCCCTGGCGGATTCGAGGAGACCTCCGTGCTGTCCAAGGAGCAGCCACTGGCCGTGTGGGCAGAGGGCCTCCCCCGGGGCACGGTCTTCATGAATGCGGACCTCCGCCAGACCGCTGCCTGGGAATGGGGGATCGACCTCGGATTGTGGGATCCGAGGGCCCAGGCGCTGCTGCTGCCTCTGCGCAACCGCTCCGGCGAGGACTGCCTGTGGGGATTCCTCGCGGCGGACCGTTCCGGGCAGGCCTTCCAGCCCTTCGAGATGGAGGTGGCGGCCCTGTACGCCGGCACCCTGCAGGTGAGCCTCGAGAACGCCGAGCTCATCGCGCATCTGGACGAGACCAGCCGCGCCCTCGGCACCAGCTATGAGGGGCTCGAATCCACCTATGTGGCCCTCAAGGATGCCCAGCGCGCCCTGGGTGCCCAGGACCGGAAGACCGCCCTGGGCGGCCTCTTCCTGCAGATGGCCCAGCGGCTCCAGCTGCCGGTCCGGACCTTGAAGGAGGAGAGCCACACCCTGTCCGTCTACATGGAACGGAACGATCTCCCGCCGTCTGAGGAACGGAAGGCCTGCCACCAGTCCATGGAATCGATCCGGCAGGCCACCGCCCAAGTGGACGATCTGGTCCGTGCGTTGCTCCGCCGGGCGGGCCAGGTCGAGGCCAGCGCCCCTGAGTGGATCCACCTGCACGATCTGCTGAAGCAGGAACTGGAGATCCTCCAGGCGGAGGGGACTCTGGCCCCGGAGTTCCCCCTGGAGCTCAACCTGCAGGCGCCCAGAGATCTGATCTTCGGCGTCTACACGGATTTCTCCGAACTTCTGGGACACCTCCTGTCCCACGCTCTGGAGGGCGGCGCCAGCCGGATCCATCTGCGGTCCTGGGGCGGGAAGCGGCACTTCCGCCTGGAACTGGAGGATGCCGGCGGGCCCATTCCCCCGGAGCTCATCGAGCGGGCCTTCGAACCCTTTTCGGGATTACGGTTCGAGGACCCGGGCCCGGAGCCGAGCCGCCGGCCTGGTTCCGGACTGCCATCCTGCGCCCACCTGATGTCCGCCTATGGTGGCACTGTCCAACTCCTGCCCACCCCGCAAGGATCCATTGTCCGGCTCAGCATTCCTATGGATTGACGCGAGTCACCACTTTCTCGATGCGCTTCTCATAAGCGGTTCCCAGCACCAGCCGGTGGACGAAGATGCCCGGCGTGTGGATGGCGTCGGGATCCAATGCACCCACCTCGACGATCTCCTCCACCTCCGCGATGCAGACCTTCCCGCAGGTGGCCGCCAGGGGATTGAAGTTGCGGGCGGTCTTGCGGAACACCAGGTTGCCCAGGCGATCCGCCTTCCAGGCTTTGACCAGGGCGAAGTCCGCGAAGATGCCCTGTTCCAGCACGCACTCCCGGCCATGGAAACGCCGGGTCTCCTTGCCCTCGGCCACCTTCGTGCCCGCCCCGGTAGGGGTGAAGAAGGCCGGGATGCCCGCGCCGCCGGCCCGCATGCGCTCGGCCAGCGTGCCCTGGGGCACCAGTTCAACCTCCAGCTCACCGCTGAGGAACTGCCGGGCGAATTCGGCGTTCTCGCCCACATAGCTGCTGACCATCTTGTGGATCTGGTGGTTTCCGAGGAGGATGCCCAGCCCGAAATCGTCCACGCCGGCGTTGTTGGAGTAGCAGGTGAGGCCCTTCACCCCGGTCTGGGCCAGGGCCGCGATGAGGTGCTCGGGGATGCCGCAAAGGCCGAACCCTCCCACGGCCAGGTGGGCCCCGTCGGGGATGTCTTTCACGGCTTCCAGGGCGGTGCTGATGCGCTTGTCGATCATAGAGGAACCTCGGAACGGCCCAACAGTGTGCCATCTCTGGCATCCTGCTCCAGTCCCTGTTTGAACTGGAAGAAGGCGACCATGAAACGAGCGATGCTTGCCTGCCTCTGCCCGCTGGTCCTTTGGGCCCAGCCTGCTCCTCCCGTGGCGGAGGTCAGGCCCACCGCCGGAGATGAGTTGAGG
Source organism: Geothrix sp. (assembly GCA_036504935.1). Classification (GTDB taxonomy): domain Bacteria; phylum Acidobacteriota; class Holophagae; order Holophagales; family Holophagaceae; genus Geothrix. Next base: position 41,399 of record DASXUH010000227.1, read on the forward strand.
GACGCCAGGGAGGTCCACCTCCGCCATGTCCGGAAGCTCACCAGCACGGGCTCCAACGCTGAGGCCTACTGGTCGAACGATGGGAGGAAGATCGTCTTCCAGAGCACTCGCGACGGGTACCCCTGCGACCAGCTCTACACCATGAATGCCGACGGCTCGGACCAGAAGCGCGTCAGCACGGGGAAGGGACGTGTCACCTGCGGCTGGTTCCTGCCGGGCGACCAAAAGATCCTCTACGCCAGCACCCATGGGGCAGGGCCGGACTGCCCGCCGGCGCCGCCCTTCACGCCCGGCAAGTACCAGTGGCCAGTCTTCCAGGATTACGACCTCTATATCGGCCCTGCGGATGGAGGTGAGCCCAAGCCTTTCCTGGCTTCGCCGGGCTACGACGCCGAGGCGACTGTCGCCCCCAATGGCAAGTGGGTCGTCTTCACCAGTGAGCGGGGTGGCGACGTGGATATCTGGCGGGCGGATCTCGACGGCAGCCACCTGCTGCGCCTCACCGATGGCATGGGCTACGACGGTGGTGCCGTGTTCAGTCCTGATTCGAAGCTCATCGCCTGGCGCACGAACTATCCCAAGGGCGAGGCCGCCACGGCCAAGTACCGGGAGCTCCTCAAGCAGCACCTGGTCGAACCCATGGAGATGGACATCTGGGTGATGAACGCGGATGGCACTGGGAAACGCCAGGTCACGAAGCTGCCGGGCGCCGCCTTCGGGCCCATCTTCACGCCGGATGGGAAGGGGATTGTCTTCGCCACGAACCACCACGACCGCGACGGCAAGGGCCGGGAGTTCGACTTGTTCCGAATCAACCTGGACGGCACTGGACTGGAGCGGATCACCTGGACCGGCCTCTTCAATTCCTTCCCCCATTTCAGCCCGGACGGGAAGAAGCTGCTCTGGGTGAGTGGCCGGAACCCGCGGGGGCCCCGCCAATTCGATGTCTGCGTGGCGGAGTGGATCCCATGAGGCCCGCGGTCTTTCTCGATCGTGACGGCACCCTCAACGAGGAGGTGGACTACCTCAGCGACCCGGACCACCTGGTGATGATCCCCGGCGCTGCCGCGGCCGTGGCCCGGCTCAACGCCCGGGGCATCCCCGTGGTGGTGGTCTCCAACCAGAGCGGCATTGGCCGGGGGAAGTACGGGTGGCAGGACTTCGCCGCCGTCATGAGCCGCATGGGGACGCTGTTGGCTCTGGAGAACGCCCACATCGACGCTGTCTATGCCTCGCCCCACCATGAGAAGGGGCAGGGCGATTACTGTGTGGCGGACCACCCCGACCGCAAACCGAATCCGGGCATGCTGATCAGGGCTGCCGCAGAGCACGAGCTCGATCTGGCGAAGTCCTGGATGGTGGGGGACAAGGCCATCGATCTGGACGCCGGGCGTCGTGCCGGTTGCCGGGTGGCCCTGGTCCGCACGGGCTATGGAGCCGGAGTGGACGGGGCCACGGCCGACCTGGTGGCCGCGGACCTGCCCGAGGCCGTCGACCACATCCTGGCCCAGTGGCCATGATCCTGGTCGAGAAAACCGGCCTGGTACCGGGCACGCTGCTCCAGCGGTACAAGCGGTTCCTGGCGGACGTGCGGCTGGCGGATGGCTCCGTCGTCACCGCCCACACCACCAACACAGGCTCCATGAAGACCTGCTGGGAGCCGGGCGACCGGGTGCTGCTGGAACCCGCGGCCAACCCGGCCCGCAAGCTCAAGTTCACCTGGCTCGCCGTCGAACGAACCGGCGGCTGGATGGGCGTGGAGACGGGCATGCCGAACCGGGTGGTAGCCGAAGCCGCGCGCCGGGATGTGCTTCCGGGTCTGCCGGGCCTGCACAGCGTCCGTACCGAGGTGAAATACGGCGCTGAGAACAGCCGCATCGACGTGCTGGCGCTGGACGCCAAAGGACGCCAGGTCTTCATCGAGGTGAAGAACACCACCTTGAGGGAAGGCCCCTGGGCCCTGTTTCCGGATGCGGTCACCGAGCGCGGCACCAAGCATCTGCGGGAGCTCCAGGCCATGGTACGGGAAGGGCATCGGGCCGCCATCGCCCTGTTCGTGCACCGGACCGACGTGGACCGTTTCGATGCGGCCCGGGAGATCGATCCGGCCTATGCGGCGGAGCTCGATCGCGCGGCGGAGACCGGTGTGGCCATCCTGCCCCTGGCCGTGCGGCTCGTCACAAGGCTGGAACCAGGCGGTCTGTGGAGCCTGGGTTGGGAATTGCCGGGCCTTCTGCCCTGGGTCCCCCGGCGATAGACTGGGGTTTCGCACTGGAGATTTCCATGTCCACTTCCGCCGCCGAGCTGATGAAGACGCCGCTGAACGCAGCCCACCGGGCCCTGAGCGCCAAGATGGTGGACTTTGGCGGGTGGGACATGCCCGTGCAGTACCCGGCCGGGATCCTCGCGGAGCACGAGGCGGTGCGGACCAAGGCCGGCCTCTTCGACGTGAGCCACATGGGTGAGATCCGCGTGAAGGGCCCCGGCGCCCTGGCCCTGGTGGAGCACCTGACCCCCAACGCGGTCTCGCAGCTGGCCATCGGCCAGGTCCACTACACCGCCTTCCTCTACGACAATGGCACCTTCGTGGATGACCTGCTGGTCTACCGCGAGGGCGAGGAGGAGTTCCTGCTGGTGGTGAACGCCGGCAACTCCGACAAGGACTTCGGCTGGGTGCAGCAGCACGCCGATGGTTTTGATTGCACGGTGGTGAATGAAAGCCCCGCCACCGGCCAGATCGCCTTGCAGGGGCCGCTCTCGGTGAGCATCCTCCAGCCGCTGACGAAGACTCCGCTGGAGCCCATCGGCTACTACTTCTTCACCCACGGTGAAGTGGCCGGGATCAAGTGCCTCATCAGCCGCACGGGCTACACCGGCGAGGATGGTTTCGAGCTCTACTGCGCCGCCGGAGACACAGAGAAACTGTGGAACGTGGTGCTCGCGGCCGGGAAGCCCTCCGGGCTGGTCCCCGCCGGTCTGGGTTGCCGCAATACCCTGCGCCTGGAGTGCAAGATGGCCCTCTACGGCCACGAGATCGACGACACCATCCATGCGCTCGAGGCCGGCCTCGGCTGGATCGTGAAGCTGGACAAGGGCGCCTTCATCGGCCGCGAGGCCCTCCTGGCCGCCAAGGCCGCCCCCGCGCGCCGCAAGCTCGTGGGCTTCAAGACCCTGGAGAAGCGGGACATCGCCCGCGACCACATGCCCGTGGTGCAGAACGGGAAGCAGATCGGTTTCGTCACCAGCGCGGCACCCTCGCCGACTTGCGGTTTCAATCTTGGCTTGGCCTATGTCCCCACAGAACTTGCCAAGACCGGCGGGCGCATCCAGATCGAGATCCGCGGCCGGGCGGTAGACGCGGACATCATCCCCACGCCGTTCTACAAGCGTCAGAAATAGCTGTCAGCTCTCGGCTATCAGCTGTCAGTCAACAAATGAACCAACCTGGAGGATTCATGTTCCCTGCCGACCTGAAGTACACCAAGGACCACGAATGGCTGAAGCCAGCGGGCGACGGCACCGCCCTGGTGGGAATCACCCACTATGCGCAGGACGCTCTGGGCGACGTGGTGTTCGTGGATCTGCCCGAGGCCGGCGCGGCTTTCGGCCAGGGGGAGGAGTTCGGCACGGTGGAATCCGTGAAGACGGTGTCCGAACTGAACATGCCCTCGGCTGGCGAAGTTCTCGAGGTGAATGCGGCCCTGGCGGATCATCCGGAAGCTGTGAACGAGGACCCCTATGGCAAGGGCTGGATGGTCAAGATCAAGCTGACCGGTGCCCTGGCTGGCGATCTCCTGGACGCCACCGCCTACGAAGCCTTGGTGAGCGCGGAAAGCCACTAGGCTCATGCCGCTGCCGCTTCTGACAATCCTGCTCTGGGGGTCGGTGCCGGTCCCGGGACCGCCGCCGCCTCCCCAGCCCCAGGTGGCCATCGCCCCCGCCCGGGCGCCCGAATCGGATGCGACCCGCCTGGTCCGCCTGCGTACCCTCGTGGAGGCCGCGGAGCAGGCCCTGGAGGCGGACGACGAAGATGCGGCCGGGGCCCGTGCCGACGAGGCCGATGTCCTCACGGCCGACTGGTCGCCGGAGCTGCTCCGGAGGCCGGAGGTGCAGGACCTGCTCCAGCGGTTGAAGGAGGTCCAGGAGCAGCTCTCAGCGGAGACGCCGGAGGCTCCGGGCGAGGCGGAACCGGGCCTCAAGGCCGCCGAGGAAGTCATCTCCATCAGCGGTGAGGAACTCCGGAGCGAGCTGGAGAAGGTCCGGGCGGCAGAGCAGGGCGCGACCTACGATTTCCCCATCGACCTGAACGACAAGGTGCTCACCTGGGTGAGCCTCTTCACGACCACCAAGCGCGGCTTCATGGAGAACGCCCTGGGCCGGGCCTCCGTGTACATGCCCCTGATCCGCCAGGTCTTTGCCGAGGAGGGCGTACCGCAGGATCTCGCCTATCTGGCGGTCATCGAATCGGGCTTCCGCAACGAGGCGAAGAGCCGCGCCAAGGCCGTGGGCATGTGGCAGTTCATCCGCTCCACGGGCCGCATCTACGGACTGACCGGCAACGCCTGGATCGAAGAACGCCGGGATCCCGTCAAGTCGGCCCGGGCGGCGGCCCGCTATCTGAAGCGGCTCTATGAGATCTCCGGTGACTGGTACCTGGCGGCTTCCGGCTACAACGCGGGCCCTCTGACCCTGGAGCGCGCCATCCAGAACCTCGGCACCCGGAACTTCTGGGACCTGGCCCGATCCCGGTGGCTGCGCACTGAGACCAAGAACTACGTGCCGGAACTCTGCGCGGCGATCTTGGTGGGGCGCAATCCCGGGCGGTACGGCCTGAACATCGTGCCGCTGGCGCCGTACGTCTACGAGACGGTGACCGTGCCCACGATGACCAGCCTCACCGTGCTGGCCCGTTGCGCCGGAACGGACTCCGGCACGCTGAAGGCACTGAATCCCGAGTTGCTGCGCGGCTCCACCCCCCCGGGCAGCTACACCCTCCGTGTGCCCCCGGGCAAGGCCCTGGAGTGCCTGCGCCAGCTCGCCCGCATGCCCGCCGGCAAGCGGCTGGATTTCCAGCACTACACCGTGCGCAGGGGAGACACGCTCGCCAAGGTCGCGAAGCGCTTCAAGCTGGCGCCGGACGACCTGCTGGATGCCAACGACATCACCGCGAAGCAGTTCAAGCCTGGGAAGCGCCTGCTGGTGCCACCCGCGCCCAGCCTCGCCCTGGATACCCGCGACCTGGCGCCCCGGATCGAACGCGTGAAGCTGTTAGGGGACCGGCCTCTGGAGTCCCTCCCGATCATTCCAGTTGTCCCTGGCTCTGGAGAAGCTTCCGCTCCCGCCGCAGCGAGTGCCGCGGGAGCCGGGAGCGTCGGAGCCACCCCCGCTCCGGAGGCAAGCGGCCCTCTCCCTCGGGCGAAGGTGGATCCACCGGCCAGTCCCGCCCACGGGCCGGAACTCGCGGACGCCACGTACCGGGCGAAGCCGGGCGATACCCTCGCCAAGATCGCCCGGGCGCGGCGAATTCCGCTCGGCCAGCTGATGCGGCTGAATCCCGAGGCCGTGAAGGCGCTGCATTCCGGAGATATCGTCCGGCTGCCGGGCCCAGCCGCACCCGGTCCCTCGAAAGAGGACGCCGCCGCCGCTCCGCGGATCCATGTCGTCCGCCGGGGCGAGACCCTCGCCGCCATCGGCCGGAAGTACGATCTGGATCCCAAGGACCTCAAGGCCTGGAACCGGATGAAGGGCGACCGCCTCCAGGCCGGCCAGCGGCTCCGCTTGACGCCCCGATGATCTGTGCTTGCAGAAGCTGAAAAGGGGTGTGATACTAGGTTTTCCCCATTGGGGCCATAGCTCAGCTGGGAGAGCGCTTGCATGGCATGCAAGAGGTCGTCGGTTCGATCCCGATTGGCTCCACCACAACCGAAGGCCACCGGAAGGTGGCCTTCGCGCTGTCAGCCTTCAGCTATCAGCTGTCAGACGCATCTCCAACCGATAGCTGACAGCCGATAGCTGACAGCCACTCCCATGCTCGCTTCCCTCAACCATGTCGATCTCCGCTTCGGCCCCCAGGAGGTGCTGAAGGATGTCACCTGGGCCATCCAGGAGGGTGAGTGCTGGGGTGTCATTGGCCGCAACGGCGCGGGCAAGAGCACCGTCTTCAAGCTGCTCCTGGGCCGGCTGGAAGCCGACGGCGGGACCGTCGTGCGGCCCACGAAGGAACGCGGCATCCGCATGGGCCACTACGCCCAGGATCTCATTCCCGAGACGCACGGTAGCGTGCTGGAGGAGGCCCTGGCGGCCTTCGGCGACGTGGAGCGTCTGCAGCATGAGATGCGCGAGCTGGAACACCGCATGGGCGAGGCCGGCGCGAATCTCGACGAGGTGATGGAGCGGTATCAGAAGGTGACCGAGGCCTTTGAGCATCTGGATGGCTTCACCATCCGCGCCCGGGCCGAAAGCATCCTCCAGGCGCTGGGCTTCAGCGCCGCCGACTTCGAGCGTCCCGTGGAAACCCTGTCCGGCGGCCAGAAGAGCCGCGTGATGCTGGCCAAGGCCATCCTCAAGGGGCAGGATCTGCTGTTGCTGGACGAGCCCACCAACCACCTGGATCTGCCCAGCCTGCGCTGGCTGGAGGCGTTCATCCAGGACACGGATGCCACTGTGGCCGTCATCAGCCACGACCGCTACTTCCTGGATAAGATCGCCACCGAGATCCTGGAGCTGGAGTTGGGCCGTTCGCGGGCCTACGACGGCAACTACTCGGAGTTCATGGAGAAGAAGGAACAGGAGCTGGAGCTCCTGGAGCGGCATTACGAGCAGCAGCAGGCCTACATCAAGAACCAGGAAGAGTACATCCGCCGCAACATCGCCGGCCAGAACACCAAGCAGGCCCGTGGCCGCCGGACGCACCTCGCCAGGCTCGACCGCATCCAGAAGCCCCTGAAGGATCGCCGCAAGGTCAAGTTCAGCTTCCCCGAGACTCAGCGCAGTGGTGACGTGGCCCTGGTGCTGGAGAATGCCAGTGTGGGCTGGGGCGGGAAGCCTCTCTATGCGCCCCTGGAGCAGCTGCAGATCAAGCGCGGGCAGAAGATGGGCATCGTGGGCCTCAACGGCACCGGCAAGTCCACTCTGCTGAAGGCCATCTCCGAGGAGATCCCCTTCATCACCGGCCAGGCCCGCCTGGGCAGCCAGGTGAAGCTGGGCTACTTCGATCAGCATCACCGGAACCTGGACCCGCGGAACACCGTGTTCCAGCAGATCCACGGTGTGACTCCCCAGGCCATGAAACAGGATGTGCTGGGCTTCCTGGCCAAGTTCCAGTTCCGTGGCGACGACGTGGACAAGCCCGTGACGGCGCTTTCCGGCGGCGAGCGGGCCCGCCTCAGCATCGCCACCCTCATCCGCCACGGTGTGAACCTGCTGCTGCTGGACGAGCCCACCAACCACATGGACATCCCCAGCATGGAGGCCATGGAGGACACCATCCTGAGTTTCACGGGCGCGGCCATCGTGGTGACCCACGACCGCTACCTGCTGGGCCGCGTGGCGGATTCCCTGCTGCGCATCCACGAGGGCAAGGCGGAGTTCCGCGAAGGCGGCTACGAGGACCACCAGGCCTGGGTGGACCTGGACCTGAGCGCCGAAGACGAGAGCGGAAGCTCCGAGCCCGAGCCCCCGAAGAGGCTTGCTTCGCCGCAGGCGAAGCCCAGCCCGGCGGCGAAGCCGCAGGGCCTTGATGGCACACCGTCCAAGCCACGCCCTATGGACAAGGACAGGCAGCGGGCCGTGAAGCGCTTCGAGAAGCATGTAGCCGAGGCCGAAGCCAAGGTGGCGGCTCTGGAGGCCAAGCTGGCGGACCTGCAGAAGGAGATGGCTGCCATGGACCCCGCCGACTGGCAGGCCTTCAGCGCCAAGCTCGATGCCCAGAAGACGCTCGAGGCGGACTTGGCCTACGCCATGAGCGACTGGGAGGCCGCCCAGGGCGCCCTGGAGGAAGCTCAGCGCTGAGGGTGATAGCATCCAGGAAATCCCCGAGGTTCCCATGACGGCTTTCCGCGGCGCCCACGTCCTCATCACCGGTGCGGCCAGCGGCCTGGGCCGCCTCATGGCCCTGGACTCCGTGCGTCGCGGAGCCCGCGTGAGCCTGCTGGACCGGGACCCCAAGGGTCTGGCCAGGGTCTGTGAGGCCATCCATGCCGAGAAAGGCGATGCTGAGGGCTTTGTGGTGGATCTCTCCGACCGGGCAGCCCTCCAGGCCACTTGTGCCGCGGTGCAGCGGTCCCGGGGCGGTGTGGACATCCTCATCAACAACGCCGGCATCGTCTCGGGGAAGACCCTCCTGGAATGTAGCGACGAGGCCATCGAGCGCACCTTCCAGGTGAACGCCCTGGCCAGCTTCTGGACCGTGCGGGCCTTCCTGCCGGGCATGCTGGCGGCAGGGAAGGGGCACATCGTCACGGTGGCTTCCGCGGCTGGCCTGGCGGGCACGTCGCGGCTGGTGGACTACGCCGCGTCCAAGTTCGCGGCCGTGGGCTTCGACGAATCCCTGCGCATGGAGCTGAAGCGCCTGGGCAGCCCCGTGCGCACCACCGTGGTGTGCCCCTTCTTCATCGACACGGGCATGTTCGAGGGCGTGAAAACCCGCTTCGCCTGGCTGCTGCCCATCCTCAAGCCGGACTATGTGGTCCGTCGCATCATGAAGGCCGTTGAAGGGAACCGCTCAAGGCTCATCATGCCCCGCTTCGTGCTGACTGTTCCCGTGGTGCGGGTGCTGCCGCCCGTCCTCTTCGATGCCGTGCTGGGCTTCTTCGGCGTGAACCGCAGCATGGACGAGTTCGTGGGCCGGCCCTAGAAATAGCGCAGCGTCAGGTCGATCATCCGCCGCACGAAGCCAGTGTAGGGCGGGTACATGAGCTGGATGCCG
>DASXUH010000228.1:0-3032 GCA_036504935.1 Geothrix sp.
GCTGGTCCAGATCTGGGAGGCATCCAGGCTGAGGGCCCGGCCGAAGCCCAGCACCAGGCGCCCGGCGGTGGGCCGGATGAGGAAGAAGGAGAAGTCCCCCAGGCCGACGGTCATCTCCGCTTGCGGGAACCGGGCCAGGTATGCCTCCGCCGCCTCGCCATGGCGCTCGGACTCCCGGGGGATCTCCTCGGCCTCGCCCTGCAGGGTCACCCGGGGCAGGGCCAGCGGATTCTGACCCGCCTCCGGTGGCACCAGGAGCATCAGGCTGACCCGGGCATCCGCCAGCATGTCGCGGGTGTGCTGGGCCAGACTGCTCACGTGGATGAGGTAGCCCGAGCCGTCCCGCGCCGGGGCCACCGGGGCCATGGAGACGAAGGGGGCGCCGTCATGCAGCGTGCCCAGGGAGGCCACCGGGAGTCCGGTGAGCAGAGCGTGGAGCGTGGCTTCCGTGTTTGGATCCAAGGGAGGCTCCTTCCAGAACGGGGCCTCCTATCATCCTCCCAACGGGAAGGGCGGTCTCGATCCTTGAGTCCGGAGGCCGCGATCCGCCCAGGTCCGGCGCTTCAGGCGTCGCCAGCGCCCTCGCCGCCTGCCGTTCCTTCCTGGCCCTCGGTTCCCTCCGGGTCTTCGGATTCCGGAATGTCGTTGCCGAGGGCGTCCTTCTTCAGCGCCTTCTTCTGCAGCTTCTCTTCCTTCTTCTTCTGGCGGGCCAAGTCCTTCTGGCGCTTCTCGAAGTTGTAGTTGGGCTTTCTGGCCATGGCGCGTCCGATCACGAAAGAGGTTGAAGCTGATCCAGCCTTTCGCTCAGTCTACCGCCTCGTCCGCCGAAGTGCCTGGATCAGGTCGTCCAGCCGCTGCAGGAAGGTGGAGCGGTCCCGCGCCGTGAAGGGAGCCGGGCCGGTGCCCAGCTCGCCCATGGCGCGCAGGTGCGTCATCAGCTCGCGGCTGGCCAGGGCATCGCCGATGGAGTCGGGCGAATACACACGGCCCTTGGCATCCAGGGCCCGGGCCCCCTTTTCGAGGCAGCGGGCCGCCAGCGGGATGTCCGCCGTCACGGCGATATCCGAGGCCGTGATCTGCTCCACGATCCAGTCGTCGGCGCCATCGAACTGGCCCTTGGCCACCACCACCGACTCGAACAGCGGGTTGCGGGGCACCCGCAGGGGCGCGTTCGAGACGAGCAGGACCCTCAGCCCGCAGCGCGTGGCCACGCGGAAGATCTCCTCCTTCACCGGGCAGGCGTCCGCGTCCACGAAGATGCGGATGGCGGGGGCTGCAGCTCCGCTCACGGCCCCACCGCGCCGGACAGAGCGGGCACGCGCATCAGCCCTTCCGCGGCCATACCAGTACCACCCCCACCGCCATGGCCGCGAGGGCCGCCCAGGCGGGGATGCGCACGGAATCCTTCTCCTTCACGGTGAACTCCAGGGGGCCCAGCTTGGCGTCGTGGCTGTCCTTGGTGTAGCTGAACACGGGCCAGGCCAGGGCCGCCAGACCCAGGAGGATGAGGGCCAGGCCCGCGGCGAATCTGAGGGTTGCCGGTTTCATGCCGTCTTCTCCAGGCACCACTTCACGCCGCCCCGGGTGGCCATGTAGAGGAAGAGGAAGCAGAAGATCACCGCCAGCTCCCCCTGGTTCACGGCGGGCCAGAAGGCGGCGCCGAACTGGAACTTCCAGTGGAACTGCACGTAGGCCACCGCCATCATGCCGCTGAGGAGGAAGGCCGCCAGGCGCGTCTGGAAGCCCACCAGGATGGCCAGCCCGCCCACCAGCTCGAGGAGTCCGCCGATCCAGATCTGCGAGCCCACCGGGGGATGATGCGCGGTCAGCACACCGAAGATCTTCTGGAGGCCGTGGAACAAGAACAGCAGGCCCGCCACGATTCGCAGCAGGGCATAGGCGTGGTCGGAGTACTGCTCAAGCCACTTCATGCGGACCTCCGGGGTGGATCTGGAGCCATTCTGCCCAGATCCGGCCCGCAAGGCAGCGTTTTCGGAATGGCCGGCCTACGCCTGCACCGGCGCGGCCGCGTCGGTGCCCACGACGGTGATCCAAGGGCGAACGCCCCAGCGGTGCACCAGGCCGTGGAGGACGTAGGGGTCCGCCGCGGCGAAGCGCTGGGCCGCAGCCGGGGAGTCGCCCTGGAAGAGGAGGATCGACATGTCCACCGGGTCCGCCACGGCCCCGCCCAGCACCAGCTCGCCCCGCTGGTGGGCCTCCCAGGCCAGGGTCAGGTGCTCCTTCCGGAACTCTCCCCGGCGCTCCACATATTCCGGACCGACCTCGTAGATCAGGAGGTAGTGCATGGATGTCCCTCTAAGTAAGGTGGAAGTGGCCGCCGAGCACACCCCTTCCACCCTGTAAGGATGGGGCGAAGCCTCTCACCACGCACCGTCTTCTTCCATGAACCGGGGGACCCGCCATGGACTCCCGGTGGGCGACTCCGGGTCGAACCCAGGAGGGCGGCCGCTTCAGGAGAGCAGGGGGCGGACCAGCTCCGTGCGCCAGGCGGCGGGATCGGGGCCCGATTCGGGGCCGGCGGCGTAGCACTCCCACAGGTCCAGGGCCGGGGTGTGGCCCGCCGCCCGGAGCCAGGCCTCAAACTCGCCCCAGGCGTGGCCCAGGCCCTCGTAGCCGCCGCGATAGGTGGTCCGCGCCACCGTGGCCGCGGGCAGCCCGCCCGGCCGCACGCGGCCCGCCGGCGCCACCGGGTCGATGATGGGCACGCCGATCTCGAACTCGAACACGTCGGGGTCCATCCGGAAGTGGTGGGAGAACACCGGGCCCACCGGGGCGATCCCTTGGGTCGCCAGTGTGGCCAGCAGTTCCTGGATGCCGGAGCCCATGACCTGCTGGATGGCCGAGCGCGGGATGCGGAAGGGAATGACCGCCGCCGCCTGCGCGGCCACCTGGATGATCTGCGGCACGTCGAGCATGGGACCTCCGCGTGGGCCGGGGCGGCCCGGGGATGGACGGTTATGCCACAGGCTGAACCTGGATGGCCACCCTGGAGGCTGAACCGGCGTTTATCC
>DASXUH010000229.1:0-8998 GCA_036504935.1 Geothrix sp.
TGTTGGTAGTCCCAAGGGGAATCGAACCCCTGTTCCCGCCGTGAGAGGGCGGTGTACTAACCGCTATACGATGGGACCATCGAACAAGTTGTAAGTGGTTGGGGAGGAAGGACTCGAACCCTCACCTGACGGTACCAGAAACCGTTGTCCTACCATTAGACCACTCCCCAACGAGTGGAAGATTCACTGTACCAGGTGTTGGGCAAAAGACAAGGGGTGGTTCCGGCGGTGGGGATGTAGTCTTCGGGGCAGCAACAGATGCGGACCTCCTGGAGGATCCATGGCGCGCAAACGTCCTGCCCCGGCTCGACCCCCGCAGGCGCCCGTCACTGCGGACATGCCCACGATGGCGGGGATCCTGGCAGAGAGCGACGATCCCATCGTTCCGTCCGAATGGGCCCTGGTGACCTATGCCGGCGCGGCCCTGGGCCGGATCTTCTCCCTGCGCCCCGGTGATTCGCTCATCGGCCGGGCGCCGGATGTCCAGGTGGCACTGCTGGACGGCGAGGTGAGCCGCCACCATGCCCGGATCGAGGTGGCAGGCGGCCAGGTGCGGCTGGAGGATCTCGGCTCCACCAACGGCACGCTGGTGAACGGAGAACGTCCCGGGGAGATCGTGACTCTGCGGGCCGGCGATCGGCTGACCATCGGTGGCCACGTGCTCAAGCTGGTGGCCATGGATCCCCTGGAGCGGGCCTTCCACGAGACCCTGCTCGACCTCAGCACCAAGGATCCGCTCACGGGCCTGGCCAACCGCACCCGGACCCTGGGGGAGTTCCAGACCCGCTTCGGCCTGAGCGTGCGCTACGGCCGCCCGCTGTCGGTGCTGATGTGCGACCTGGACCACTTCAAGCAGATCAACGACACCCATGGCCACGGCGCCGGGGACTTCGTGCTCCAGGTCTTCGGCGAACGCCTCCGGGCCACCCTGCGCGAGGCGGACCTGGCCGGCCGCATCGGGGGCGAGGAGTTCCTGGTGATCCTTCCGGAGACGGATTTGAGCGGGGCGCAGCCCTTTGCCGAGCGGTTCCGGAAGGCCATTGCCTCGGTTCCCGTGCCTCTGCCCGAGAGCGGCTTGGAGGTCACGTGCAGCCTGGGGATCGCGGAGCGGGTGCCCGGGGATCTGGACGCTGGCCATATGCTCGCCCGGGCCGATGCCGGCCTCTACCGGGCGAAGGTGGAGGGGCGGAACCGCGTGTGCATAGGCTGAGAGCCCCTGCCGATCGGATCGCCGGCGCCGGGTGTTGCCGAGGGCTCCTGGCGGCTACCATAAGCGCTTCCCGGTGGAGGCGTGGATGGTCCTGCTCTTCCTCATCATGGCCTTCGCCATCGGGCTGGCCATCCCCCTCCAGTCGGCGGTCAACAACGCTTTGAGGGCCTCGCTGCAGAGCGGGTCCATGCTGGCGGCCCTGGTCTCCTTCGCCGTGGGCACCCTGGCGCTGCTGGTGGTCTCCACCCTCACCGGGCAGCCCTTCGCGGCGCTGGGCGGGCTGCCGCGGGTGCCCTGGTGGCAGTGGCTCGGCGGCTGCCTGGGGGCCTACTTCGTGTTCGGGTCGACCCTGCTGGCGCCCCGCATCGGCATGGCCGCCATGGTGGCCCTCATCGTGGCGGGGCAGGTGTGCTCCTCGCTGGTCTTCGACCGCCTCGGCCTGCTCGGCCTCCCAGTGCGCGGCCCGTCCTGGATCCGCCTCGCCGGCGCGGCGCTCATCCTGGTGGGCGCGATCCTGGTGAACTTCGGCGACCGCTGGCTGGGGGCCTGGCAGAAAAGCTGAATTCAGCTCTTCCGCGAGCGCTCCGCCACCCGGTCGAGCATGTCCCAGATCTGGTGGCAGTCCTCGCAGGAGGACCGCGGATCGCCACAGGGGAAACCCTCGATCCCGATGCCCTGGCAGCGGGGCGTGCGGAAAAAGAAAAGGAGCTCGCCGATGGAGGTCTGCATGCGGTCGCGAAGCGCCGCGTCCGGAAGGGAGCGCAGATCCTGGATGAGCTTCCACTCGGCGGGGCTGAGCTCGGGACGGTCGATGGTCTGAGGCATGGGGACTCCGCGCGTCCCCAAGTATACGGAGCCGCAGGGAACTCTAAACCTCCCCGGAAGGCTTTCGTATCGCTAGTCACGATCTCTGACATCGCAGGAGGCTTCCGTGTCCCTCATCCGCCCCTTCGCCGCGGCCGTGGCCGCCGTTCTCCTTTGGGCCCCGCTCACAGCCCAGACCCAGGTGGTCCAGCCCGCCAAGGCGGAAAAGACCACCGAGACCCGCACGGTGCCCCTGGCCGCCGGCTCGACGCTCAAGGTGAAGAACGTCAACGGCTTCATCCACGTGGAGGCCTGGGACCGGGAGGAGGTCCAGTTCACGGGGGAGTTCAAGCCCAGCAGCCGGGACGAGCAGGTGAAGGTGGAGATCGAAGCCGGCAAGAGCGGTCTGGAAATCCGGGGCGTGTATCCCAAGCACTCAGGCTGGGGTTCGTACCAGGGGCCCCTATGCCACATGACCCTCAAGGTGCCGCGCCGGGTGGCGCCCTCCCTGCAGACCGTGAACGGCGAAGTGGCCCTCAGCGGCACCCAGGGCGCCGCCAACCTCACCACCGTCAACGGTGGCATCCGCGCCACAGATCTGGCGGATGCCCTGAAGGCCACCACGGTGAATGGCGCCATCACGCTGACGCAGGTGCATGGGGAGCTGGTCCTTGAGACCGTGAACGGCGCCATCAAGGGCACGGGTCTGGACAGCCAGGGGAAGGCGCTCAAGGCTTCCACGGTCAACGGGTCCATCCACCTGCAGGCCACGGGCCTCAAGGGCCGGCTGAAGGCCAACACCCTCCACGGCGGCATCACCTTGAACGCGAAGGGGGCGGAGCAGGTGGAGGTGAAGAAGCACTCCGTCACGGCGGTCTTCCCCGGCGGCGGCCAGGGCATGGAACTGGAGACCGTCAACGGCGCGATCACGCTGGACTGAGCAACGGTTCCTCCTGGAAAGGGCCGGCATCGCCGGCCCTTTTTCATTTGGTGAAAATAAGAGGTGAACCTCAGGTCGTTTGATATCGGATTGACAGGTCCTAATTTTATCGCATCCTGTTCCGGTGGCGGGGACAGACCCCTGCACATCGGATGGATACCCTGTGAGCGGAAAGCGTCGCCTGATCCTGTTGAGCGTCCTGGCCAGCGTCTTCGCGGGCGTGTTCCTGGGGTCCGGGGCCTACACCTTCGTGGCGGCCCACGGGACCTCCTATCTGTCGAACAACCCCGAAGTCTGCGTGAACTGCCACATCATGCGCACTGAGTACGACAGCTGGCGTCACGGCTCCCACCATGCAGTGGCCGTGTGCAACGACTGCCACCTGCCCCACAGCAATGTCGTGAGCAAGCTCTACGTGAAGGCCAGCAACGGGTATCACCACTCCAAGGCCTTCACGCTGCTGAATTTCGCTGAACCCATCCGCATCAAGCCCGGCAACGCCCAGGTCCTGGAGGACAACTGCCTCCGCTGCCACGGCGAGCTGACGGGCGAGATCACCGCCCACGGCACCCTGGGCGTGCCCACGGACCCGACGCGGAAGGCCGACCTCTACGGCTGCGTGCGCTGCCACCAGGAGGTGGGCCATGGGCCCATGGGCTGATTCCCCGACCATCCATCCAACCCCTGATCCCACCCCTAGGCGCGTGGCCCGCCACGCGGGAGGAACCCCCCGATGAACGACAACCCCACCCCGCTGCTCTCCCGTCCGCTGGTCCGGATGGGCCTCATCGCCGCCGGCGCCGCCCTGGCGACGGTGCTCGTGATGGCCCTCTACGCCAGCATCTCCAGCCGCAAGGCCGAAGCGAAGCAGACCAGCTTCAAGCTGGTGGACCTCGACGAGAAGACCGTCGATCCCGCCCAGTGGGGGAAGAACTTCCCCCGCCAGTTCGACGCCTACCTGAAGACCTCGGAGAAGTACAGCACCAAGTACGGCGGCGCCGGCAGCGAGGGCCTGCCCAAGAGCCGCATCAAGGAGGACCCGCGCCTGGTGACGATCTTCGACGGCTACGCTTTCGCCATCGACTTCAACCAGCGCCAGGGCCACGCCTACATGCTGGACGACCAGCGCAACACCAAGCGCGTCACTGAGCGCAAGCAGCCGGGCTCCTGCCTCCACTGCCACGCCTCCAACACCGTGGCCTTCCGCGAGCTGGGTCTGAAGGGCGGGGCTCCGGGCACCCTCGACGAGGCCTTCAGCAGCCCCAATGCCCAGGCCCAGTTGATGGCCGGTTTCGAGGCCATGTGCAAGCTGCCCTACGGCGAGGCCACCAAGCTTGTGAAGCATCCCGTGGCCTGCATCGACTGCCACGATCCCAAGAACATGGCCCTGCGCGTCACCAAGCCCGGCTTCATCCGGGGCATCGTGGCCCTGGCGAACAGCGCCGAGCCCGTGCCGCACCTGCCCTCCATCGAGAAGTGGCGCAAGGGCGACAAGTCGGTGGCCTACGATGCCAACCGCGACGCCTCCCGCCAGGAGCTGCGGTCCATGGTGTGCGGCCAGTGCCATGTGGAGTACTACTGCGGGCCCAAGACCACCCTCTTCTTCCCCTGGAACAAGGGGCTGAAGGTCGAGCAGATCGAAGCCACCTACGACGAGTACAAATTCCCCGACGGCCACCGCTTCTTCGACTGGCAGCACGCCAAGACCGGCGCCGAGGTCCTCAAGGCCCAGCACCCCGAGTTCGAGATGTGGAGCCAGGGCATCCACGCGCGCTCCGGCGTCTCCTGCGCCGACTGCCACATGCCCTACGTCCGTGAGGGCGCCCTCAAGATCAGCGACCACCAGGTGCGCAGCCCGCTGCTCAACATCTCGCGGTCCTGCCAGACCTGTCACCGCTTCCCCGAGGAGGAGCTGAAGGCCCGCGTGACCGCCATCCAGGATCGCACCAAGGCCCTCATGGACCGGGCCGAGGACGCCGTGGTGAACCTCATCGACGATATCGCCGCCGCCAAGAAGGCCGGTGTGGATGAAGGCAAGCTGAAGCCCATCCTCGAGTTCCAGCGCAAGGCCCAGTGGCGCGTGGACTTCGTCAACGCCGAGAACTCCATGGGTTTCCACGCCCCCCAGGAAGTCGCCCGCATCCTCGGCGAGGCCATCGACTACGGCCGCCAGGGCCAGGTCGCGCTCCGCGATCTGGGCGCGCCCAAGGTGGCCAAGAAGTAGCCCGATTCCGAAAGAGGCGAGCAGGGCCGGCACCCCCGGCCCTGCTCGTCGCATGGAACCGCTTGACGGCAGGGGGCGCCCCCTCCGAGGCTGGAGTCCTCATCCCAAGCCATCCGGAGGTTCCCATGCTGAAGCTCCCCCTCGTCCCGGCCCTGCTGCGTCTTATCTCCGAGGGCAGCCTCTTCAAGCAGGTCTTCGCCTGGCTCCTGAGGCTGTGGACCGCCGCCGCCATCGTGGCGGGCGTCTGGCTCTCCATCGAGCTGTGGCGCGGCGGCGGGACGAGCAGCCAGGCCATCTTCGGCCAGCTGGTCTTCCAGGTAGCGCTGGTCCTGGCGGTCTACCTGGTGGCCCATCTCAGTTGGCTTCGGGCCCAGGACGTGGCCGCCATGCCCCAGATCGCGGGGGAGGTGATCATCCCCCTGACCCGCCTGCTCCTGCGGCTGGGCGGGGAGCTCTACGCCAGCCTCCTGGCTGTGCTGGGCACCGGCGGGGCCCTCATGATCTGGATCAGCGCCGGCGAAGCCCGCCCGGACCTGGCTGAGCTGCGTGTCCTGCTCCCCAGCGCGGGCGGCGACCCCTTCCCGGCGGGCCTCGCCATGCTGCTGGTCGGCCTGGGCTCCGCAGCCCTGGGCCTCCTGGGCGGCTACCTCGCCTCCGAGCTGCTGGGGCTGCTCTGCGCCATCGAAAGCAACACGCGGGGTGCGAAGCAGGGCTGAGGCCTATCGGTACCGTGCCGCCATGTCCTTCAAGGTGGTCGCCAGGTGTGCCCGCAGGGCCTTGGGCTCGAGTACCTCCGCCTCGGCGCCCAGCTGGAGGATGTAGCGGGTGGGGCCGTGCAGATCCGTGGCCATGAAGCTGAGCAGCACGGTGCCGCCCCTCTCTTTGCGCACTTCGATGCGGGGCAGGGCGGGTGGGGCGTCCAGGAGGGATTGGGGCCAGTTGGAGCCGCCCACGCGTACCTTCACCTGGAAGGGAGCCGCGGGGCTGAACCAGCCGCCGATCTGGAGGTCGCGGGCCTGCTCCAGGGGGCGCTTGTCGGGGATGAGGCCCCGCTTGGGGAGCGCCTTCGCCTCGACGATGCGGGCCAGGCGGAAGTGCCGGGGCTCCTGCTTGGCGGGATCCCAGGCCAGGAGGAAGGCGCCGCCGGAGAACACGTCGTGGGTGAGGGTGAAGGGCACCACCGTGCGGGTGCCGGTGCGGCCCGTGGAGGCGGCGGCATAGGTCAGCTCCAGCTCGCGCGGCCCCTCCGGGTGGCCCAGGGCCATGAGCACCTGCGAGAGCATCTTCGTATCGAGGGCCTGCTGGTCGTCGGCGCCGCCCCGCACGCACACGTGGGACTGGAGCGCGTCGAAGAGGTTCCGGTCACGGCTGCTGAGGTGGCTGTCCGCCAGGGCGCGCAGGCCCTCGAGCTGGTCGTACCACATCTCCGTGGCCGTGCCCTCCAGGGCCATGAGCGCCACCTCCAGGGCCAGGCGGGCGTGGGGCGTGATCTTGCTGTCCCAATCCGGCGCCTTCTCCAGGGTGAAGTGGATGACGGCGGGCCGGCCTTCGCGTTCCTTGCCGAAGCGGGCGCCTTGCTCCTCCAGCAGCGCGATGGCGCGGTCCACGGTGCGCATGGCCACCCCGCCCAGCTTCCGCACCAGCCCGGCCTTGGTGATGCCCCGCTCTCCCGCGTCGCGGATGCCCTCCAGCACCGCCTGGAGCCGCTCGGGCTTCACCAGGCTGCCGCCGTCGGGGCGGGGGGATTCAGGAGTCTTCCGGAACGAGGAATGGGCCATGGCGACCTCCTGGTCCAGGATTGGCCAGTCGATGTCCAATGGCAAGAGGGGCGCACGTCCCCTGGGCCTCAATATCCCGCGGTCCGGGTTCCCTGGAGCTGGGCCGGACCCTTCCCGGCTGTGGCCCCGGGCGCGAAGGTGAACTGGTACCCAAGGTAGAAGTGGGTTTCAGCCGGGCCCGAGAGATTCTTCCCCCAGCTCGCCAGAAGGTGATGGCGTTCGTCCACGTTCACGATGGCGCCCAGGTTCCAGCCCGCTGAGGCCCGGCCCTCAAGGGAACTGGCGGTGGTCCGGAACAGCTCGGCACCGAGGGTGAGCCGCTCTGACATCTCGCGCTGGAGGAGCCAGCCCGAGTAGCTCCAGTTCCTCTGCCCCTCCCCGGGATTCCGCCACCACCCCCAGCCCCCGTAAGTGGTCCACTTGCCGAACCCCTTCTGGACCCAGATCGGGAGGTAGACGGCGGTGTGTCCTGCCCCCAGCCCCCGTTCGGCCCGCCCCGTGGGCAGTTCGACCATGGGGAAGATGCCGACCTGCGGGACGCCGTCGCGCTCCTCCATGAACCGGTACTTCAGGCCGATCTCCGTATCACCATACCCGCGCGCCCACGGCTCGCCGGAGGGCTTCACCTGCGCGTACGGCGCCACGACGTGGAACTGGAGGCCCGGGAGGATCCCGTAGTTGAACTCCAGCAGCGGGAAGGCTGTGGCCTGGCCATCCGGGGTGCGTGCTCCCGTCCAGGTCAGGTAGAACTCGGCATGGCCGAGGGTCACCGGCTCGGGGTCGTCCGTGCGGAATGGGGGTCCGGCCCAGAGGCCTGGTCCTGCGACCAGGGCGAGGGTGATCACCGCCATCCGGGAGGACAGCGACAGGCGGCGAGAGAGGGTGGACAAAGGAACTCCTGGAGGTTCGGATGCAAGATCATCGTCCTTCCCCGGGGGGAAGGCGGGCATGGGTGCGGGGCGGTCGATCCAAAAAAACGGCGCGACGGAAGTCGTCGCGCCGTTCCCTCAAAGCCCTCCAGCCGGGACTAGAAGCCCCAGGTGATCTGGAAGAAGTAGCGCTTGTCCTTGAACTTCTCGGCGCCGATGGTGGTGATGTTGCCGTGGTTGTAGGACTGTTTCTCGGTGTACTCGAAGTTCCAGCGGGCGCCGCTCTTGTCGCTCTGGTAGAGCATGCCGTTCAGGCCGAGCATGACCATGGTGGTTTCGTTGTTGGCGATGTCTTTGTTGGGGTCCAGGCTGTCGTAGCGGGCGAAGATGCCGAAGCTGTCGGTGAAGTTGTAGTCAACCAGCCCGTAGAAGCCCTTGTTCTTCGTCTTGCTGGCGGGAACCCCGTTGACGAGCGTGCCGGGGGCCATGGTCTCCTCGCCCAGGAAGTAGGCGCCCACGACGCGGAACTTGTCGCGGATGAAGCGGGCCAGGAGGCCGTCCTTCTTGAACTTGTTGTCGAAGATCAGGGCAGTGGAGAAGTCATTGGCGGTGGCGTAGTTGGAGTACTGGCCTTCGTAGTGGTAGAGGCCAGCGGCGCTCTGATTCTTGTCGAAGCTCCACAGGGCGGAGGCGTACCAGTCCTTGTGGTTGTCGGCGTCGATGGAGTTGGTGACGGAGGTGCTGGAGCCGTTCACCACGCCCACGGAGAAGGACGTCTCGGAATGCGCGCTATTCAGCGTGGCGTCGATGCCCTGCTGGCGGCTGAAGGGGCGGAAGGTGTTGCTGCTGCCCGCCAGGGGGTCGTTCAGCACGAGGGCGCGCTGCTCAGCGCTGCGTGCGCCCACGCCGAAGACGTGCAGGATGCCGGGCAGGATCTCGCCGGCGCGCACGGACAGGAACAGGTCCTTGTTGATGGGCTGGTTGTACTGGAGGAAGGCTTCCGCGAGCTTCTTGCGGGAGGCGTCGCCCTGCACCACGTTGGCGCCCGAGGTGTTGCCGGTGTTCTCGTTCAGGTAGAGCTCAGTGAAGTAGGAGAAGCGGTCGGACAGCGCGCCGCCGGTGTAGAGGGAGAAGCTGTGCTGCTCGAAGTTGGTGGCGGGCTTCTGGGTGGTG
>DASXUH010000230.1:0-11012 GCA_036504935.1 Geothrix sp.
GCCATGTTCCTGGAGGCCGCCCGGAATCCTGCCTGGGAGGGCCCCTTCAACGGCACGGCGCCGGAACCCGTCAGCAACGAGGTCTTCACGGACCTCCTGGCGCGTCGGCTCCATCGTCCCCTGCTGCCGGTGCCGGGGGCCTTCACCGCCGCCGCCATGAAGGTGCTCATGGGGGAAATGGCCGAGGCCCTGCCGCTCCAGGGCGCGTTCGCAATCCCGTCCCGCGCCCAGAACCTGGGCTTCCGGTTCCGGTTCTCCACCGCTGCGGAGGCCCTGGAGGATCTGATTTAGAGTGCCTAACAAAACCCCCATGGGGCCACGCGAGGGTCGCCGGGCGAGCGAGGCGAGGAACGCGAGGAGACGCGTAGCGGGTACTACGCTCGACGAGCGTGACGCGGCATCGCGACGCCCGCCGGCCCTCGCCCGGAGGGAGAAAGCCAGGTGGGCGCCCCGCGGCGTCACGGCCCTTGAACGATGTCCCGCATCGCCCTGCGGGCTCTTCCTTGCGGTGCATCCCACCTGGCTTTCTCGCGGCCCTGTCGGGGTTTTGTTAGGCACTCTAAGATGAATCCCATGACGCACTCCTACTTCCTCACCGTGGCCTATGCGGGCGGGGGCTTCCACGGCTGGCAGATCCAGACGAGCCTGCGAAGCGGGCAGGGGGATCTGTGGAAGGCGCTGCGGGCCTTCGATCCGGAGGCGCCCATGCCCCAGGGCACGGGGCGGACGGATGCGGGTGTGCATGCCCGCGCCCAGGGGGTGCTGATCCACACGGTCCGGGCCTGGGATCCGTATCGCCTCCTGGCGGCGCTGAACGCGCACCTGCCGAAGGACATCCGGGTGATGCAGGCGCGGCCCGCCCCGGAGGGGTTCTTCCCGCGGCAGCACGCGGTGGCCAAGCGTTACATCTACAGACTGGGCTTGGGACCGGCGGAGGATCCTCTGCTGGCATCCTTCCGCTGGCACCTCCACCAGGCTGCGCCCCTCGACTTCGCCGCCATGGCGGAGGCGGTGCCTCCCCTGCTTGGCACCCACGATTTCACCAGCTTCCGCTGCTCAGAATGTGCCGCGAAGACGCCCGTGCGAACGCTGCATGGCATCCGGCTCATTCCGGGAGACGGCTGCGCGGAGCTCCTTTTCGAGGGGAGCAGCTTCCTCATGCACCAGGTCCGCATCCTGACTGGCACGCTGGTGGAGGTGGGGAAGGGGCGGCGGAGGCCGGATTCCCTCGGTGCCGTGCTGGCGGCCAGGGATCGCACTCAGGCCGGCCTCACCGCCCCGCCAGAAGGTCTCTGCCTGGAGAAAGTCTGGTACGAAGCCCGGTGGGGCATGGGCGAACCCAGCCCCTTCGGGGAACGGGATTGAGGCAGTCTTCAGTCTTCAGTCCTCAGGAGCCGCTTCCTGTTGCGGCGCTTTGCGCCGCGCCAGTTTTTTGCATTGGCGCCGCCCCACCTGTCGGGGTGGCCTCACCCAAAGGCAAATCAATGAGCGACCGAAGGCCGCCTCAGGAATCTTTTACTGAAGACTGAGGACTCAATCCAGATAAAACCCCACGCCCTGCCAGACCTTGAAGTGGGTCTTGCCGTCCTTCGAGGCGGCCGGGTCGAATACGAGCTTCTTCGCGGCTTCCACACAGGCTTCGCCGGCCTCCTTCTCGTCCACCCCGTCGCCCGGAAGGCTCTGGATCAGGCGCGACGCGACGACCTCGCCCTTCTCGTTGATCAGGACGTTCACCACGACGACACCCTTGGGCCGGCCGGAGAAGAACCCCGAAGACTTCAGCCGTGGGACCACCCGGTTCAGGTTGAGGGGGCGGGCGGGTTTGATCTCCGGGGACATCACAACCAGATCCCCCTCCGCCGGGACGGCGCTCACCTTGCTACGGAATTCCTCGTTCTCCGCCTTGAGCTTCGCCGCCTCGGCCTTGGCCTCCTCGGCTTCCTGTCTGGCGGTCTTGAGGTCCTTCAACATGGCGTCACCGCCGCCTTGGTTTTCCTGGAGGGTGGCGCGGACCTGCTCCGCCTCCCTGCGGGCGGCCTCCGCCTCCGCCCGGGACAAGTCCCGGGCTTTCTGGGCGGCGGCCAGTTCCTGCTGGATGTCCTCGGTGGCTGCCAGGCGCTGCTTGAGGTCGTCCCGCTCTTCCGTGAGCCGCGCGACCTGGGCCTGGAGCTGGGCTGGCGTGGGCTTCTTCGCCGCGGCGAGGGGCAGGGTGATCAACAGCAGGGCAAGGGCGATGCGCATGGCGCCTCCGGATTGGGAGGGGTCAGCGCAGGACGAGCGACTGATCTCCCCCCTGGGCGGGTTTCGACGTCTTGAGAATCCCACGCTTGATGAGCCGGGAGAAGATGGCGAGGCATTCCTGCTGCTCGAAAGGCGCGATGGTGAGGATGTCGCGGATGGACCACAGGCCGTTCACCCGGCTGGCCAGGAAGGCCTCATTGGAACCGAGGTCGGTGGTCATCAGCTCGTCCAGGCTCACCGCCAGTTCGGGGACCAGCTCCTGATCCAGCTTCCGGTCATCCAGGAGATCCTGGACCACGGCCATCATCCGGCCGGCGTCCGCGTGCCGGGGCTGATCCTTGAGGATGCCCCGTAGCTCCTCCTGGGCCTCCTGCAGCTTCTGCTTCTCCACGAGGGCACGGGCCCGCTGAAGCTGGAGGCTCGGGTTCTCCCCCAGCCCTCCGCCGGCGTTCACGATGCGCACCAGGCCCTTCTCGTGAAGGTCGAAGAGCAGTTTGTTGATCTTGAACTCGGGCATCCGGATATCCAGCACCAGCTGGTCCACGCGGATCTTCCCATCCAGCCGCCCCAGAATGTCGGCATCCTCGGAGGCCAAGGGCAGGCGCTCGGCGATGGCCTCGGAAACCGGCGCCAGCACGGCATCGCCACCCTTGATGATCCTCCGGATGCGCTTCCAGTCGTCCATCCGGCGCGCGCCCTCCAGCACGATGCCGGTGACGTCGAGGCTGAGCAGCATGGACTTCTGGTGGGCAGCGGCGCCGTCGTGGAATTCGAAGCTGCCCACGCTCCAGAGGAAGGTGTCGTAGATGCTCTCCTCGACCTTCATCTGAACGATCCGCCGGACTTCGGCCTCGGTGATCAGCTGGCGGTTGACGAGGATGCGCCCCAACAGCTGCTGCTCGTCCTCCTGAGTGGCCAGGGCATCCCGCAGTTGGTCCTCGGAGATGCGGTTGAAGGCGAGCAGATACTGGCCGAGGTACTCGCGGGGATCCGAGGACCACACGCTGGTGATGCGTCCCTCATGGAAGGCCACCCGCTTGGTGTGCAGGGGGCCGCGGAGCTCAAGCACGCCGGACTTCTTGCCCACGGCGAGCCACTGGAAGAGGTCCTCCAGGCCCATCGTCGCCAGATCGCCGCTCAGCGCCAAGACCCTGCCTCCTGTCTGGACAAGGCTACCTTGATCCTTGTTGAAAACACAGGAAGATCAAAAATCTACAAGTCCCCGATCCACCTGATTCCCAGTATCGGCCAAGATCAGCCATCCCGCAGAGGTTCAGAGCCGGGTGAGGGTTTCCCGGATGGCCTGGTTCAACAGGTCTGGATGGTGCCTCGCCATGGGGGCCTCCGGGTCCAGCAGAGGGAAGCGATGGACGGGAATGCCCAGAACCTCTGAGGAGGGGGCGGCAATCGGCTCGCCCCCCTCTTCCAGGTAGCGGGCGAGCATCTCGGGCTGGAGCGGGGCCGAGTTGGCGATCACGGCCGAAATGCCTACGCGCCCGAAGGACGAGATGGCAGCCACGTGGTTCTCCAGATCGAGCCCCGAGGTCTCCCCGGGTTCGGTCATGAGGTTGGCCACATAGACCACCGGCGCCCGGGAGATGGCCACGGCCTCCTGGAGTTCCGAAAGGAGGAGGTTGGAGATCGTGGAGGTGTAGAGGCTGCCGGGGCTGAGGATGACGAGATCCGCCCGCAGCAGCGCGAGGACCGCCTCGGGCAGGGGCTCGGCCCCGGCGGGTTCCATCCAGAGGCGAGCCAGGGGGGGGCGGCAGGAGCCCACGGCGGTCTCGCCCACGTAGAGGCGCCCGTCCATGTCCTCGGCGCAGAGGGTGATGGGCACCACGGTGGAAGGGAAGAGCCGGCCCAGGGTCACCAGCACGCCCGAGAGCTGCCGGATGGCGCGCACCCAGTCGCCCGTGAGGTCCGCCAGGGCCCAGAGCATGAGGTTCCCGAGGGAGTGCCCGGCCAGGCTCCCGTCGCCCTTGAATCGGTAGTTCAGGAGGTCGGAGAGGGCCGAATCCTCCAGGGTCAGGGCCGAGAGGCAGTTGCGGAGGTCCCCCGGCGGGATGCCGCCCAGTTCGTCGCGCAGCCGCCCTGAGGAGCCGCCGTTGTCGGACACGGTGACGATGCCGGTGAGCTTCCAGGGATCCCGGCTGCGGCCGGCCTCGCGCTTCAGGGCGCGCAGCAGCGCGGCGAGTCCCGTGCCGCCACCCAGGGCCACCACCTTCAGGGGCTGGTCGGCATGAAGACCCAGGGGGCCTGGCACGGGGCGCTCCAGCGCGGCCCTAGCGGCCTTCGGTGAAGGCGAAGAGGGGCGACTTCCGGACGGTGTTGAAGTCCGGCTCCATATGCCACTGGAAGACCAGGTCCGCGTCCAGTTCCACGGCCTTCTTCAGGCTTTCCGCGGCGGCTTCGGCGTTATCCGCCTGGGCGAAGGCCACGGCGCGGAGGTAGTGGAGGTTGCCCTGCGCAGAATGCGCCTTGATGGCCTTCTCAAGCTGCTTCAGGGCCCCATCCGTATCGTGCCGGTTCAGGCTGGCCTGGATCTCGGTGACGGCATCGGGGGTGGCGGCCTTGGCGGGATGCAGCTTCGATTCGGCCAGGGTGCGGTAGACCTGGGTCCGGCGCTTGATCGCCCATTCGCCGGCGGCATGGGCTTCATCCATCAGCGTGTCCAGGGCCTTCATGGCCTCGGCGTACTTGCCTCCGTCCACGAGCTTCACGGCCTTGGCGAAGGCGCCGGCCAGCGGCGAGGGCTTGGCAGCCGGAGCGGGGGCGGACTTGGGAGCTTGTTCTGACTTGGCCTTCGTCGCCATGCGGAATCCTCGGGAAGCCTTGAAGAAACTATAGGATGACAGCTTTTCTCCGGCAAATGTCCCCGAGGGCCCCGGAGAATCCGTCCTCAGGCCTTGAAGAGGGCCTTCTCCCGGTTCAAGATCCGCGTGGACACCCAGGTCATGAGGCCCGCGAGGCCCACCGTCATGGCGAAGGCCACGAGGTATTCCAGCTGGTTGAACTGCTGGCTGAACAGCTTGCGCAGGGCCAGGCAGACGTTCACCACGGGCACGTAGGAGAGGAAGGCCATCTTGTCCACGCCCGGGGCCATGGTGAAGATGCCGAGGAAGACCACCAGGAAGATGCCGGGCGTGATGGCGCTGCCGGCCTCGATGGTGTTCCGGGCCTGGATGCCCATGAGAAGGATGAAGTTCGAGAAGAAAAGGCCCAGGGGCACCATGATCATGAACGTGAGCCCCAGGGTCATGGGATTGGCCACGGCTGCCAAGGCCTGCATGGAATTCGTGGAGCCACCGGCCATGAAGGGGATGGAGAGGCTCATGCTCAGCAGGTTCAGCAGGGCCGCGATCACGCCCATGCTGAAGATGTAGAGCAGCTTGCCCAGGATGATCTGGTTCCTCGGCAGCCGGGTGGCCATGAGGCTCAGGAGCGTGTGGCGCTCCTTCTCTCCGGCCGTGGCGTAGATCCCGTGCTGCATGGAGCCCGTGTACATCATGATCATCAGCAGGTAGGGGAGGATCCGCCCCATGACCTTGCCCATCTCCAGGGTCGTGTCCGCGGCGTTCTTCACCTCCAGCTTCAGGGGCTCTGCCAATTGGGAGGAGGCTCCCAGGCTCTGGAGACGGGCTTGGATCCAGGTCTTCTCCTGATCTTTGAGGGCCTCCTTGACGCGCTTGAGGGCCAGCTCGGAGGTGTGTTCACTTTCATCGACAGTGACCGCCAGGGTGAAGGTTTCGTGCTTCTGGAGCGACACTGCTGCGCCCTGGTCCGCTTCCAAGGCCAGATCCAGTTTCTGATCGCGGAGGGCCTGTTTGAGGTCTCCTTCAGGTTTCGGAACCAGCTCGAAGCGCTTCGGGTCGGCTTGCAGCATCCCCGTGATGGCCCCGGAGGGATCGGCCAGGTAGATGCGGCTCGCCTTGTTGCGGTTCTGGGCCTCGTCCCGCTTCGCCATCTTCGCCATCATCCCGAAGATGGCGGGGTAGAGCAGGAAGGGCAGCACGAAGGCGAAGAACAGCGTCTTCCGGTCCTTCGAGAGTTCCAGGAACTCTTTCTTCGCGATGAGCAGGGCGCCGCGCATCAGTGGGCCTCCTCAGATTCGGCCGCCAACTGGAAGAAGACTTCATCCAGGCTCTTGGCGTGCCGGGATTGCAGAAGCTCCCGGGGCGGGGCGTCGCCGTGCAGCTTGCCGTCGAAGATGATGCCCACCCGGTCGCAGATGTCCTCCACCATGGGCATGACGTGGGTGGAAACGATCACGGTGCGGCCCTCCTCGCGCATGATGCGGAGCAGATCCAGCACGGTCTTGGCGGTGAGCACGTCCAGGCCCGTGGTCGGCTCGTCGAAGATCACCACCTTGGGATCGTGCAGCAGCGCCCGGGCGATGCTCACCTTCTGCTTCTGCCCCGAGGAGAAGCCCTCCATCTTCACGTCCGCGAAATCCGCGAGCTGGAGCTTCTCCAGCAGATGCATGCCCCGGCGCTCGGCGATCATGGGGTCCACGTCCTGGAATTCGCCGAAGATCCGCAGCAATTCCCGAGGGGTGAAGCGCACGTACACGCCCATGTCCGTGCTCAGGTAGCCCAGGCAGCCGCGGACCGCCTCGGGCTTCTGGCGGGTCTCGTAGCCACAAACATGGATGGAACCTGCATCGGGCTCCATGAGGCCCGCGATCATGCGCAGCGTGGTGGACTTACCGGCGCCGTTGGGCCCCAGCAGGCCGTAGATCTCTCCGGGCTTCACCTCCAGCGAGATTCCGCGCACGGCGTCGATGCGCTTGGTGACGTGGGTCTTCCGGTCCTTCACGGTGAAGGATTTGTGGATCTCGTTGAGCTGGATCACCGGACCTCCGGGCAGGAAGGTCCCAGTGTAGGGGGAAGGCCGCCCCTTGGCTCCCGGGACCGGCGAACGGTGTGGGGCGGCCGGTGAGCGGCACTCTAATGGTGGCCGAGAGCGCCCGTGGTGCCGAGGACCAGCATGACGAGGCCCAGGACCAGGCAGTAGACGGCGAAGCCGTTGAGCTTCGGCTTCCGGGTGAAGCGGTCCAGGAGGCCGATGGCCAGGTAGCCGGAGATGGCTGCCGCCAGGACGCCCACTCCGCAGAGCAGGGCGGGGGAGGCCGATCCAGCGGGGAAGGCCAGGTCCGCCGGCATGGCCTGATGCTTGAGCAGGGGTTTCACCAGGCCGCGCAGTTCCACCACCGCGGCGGCGGCGATGGTGGGCACACCCAGGAGAAAACTGAACCGTGTCGAGGCCGGAAGCCGCAGGCCCTGGAACACGCCCATGGCAATGGTGGAGCCTGAGCGCGATAGGCCGAAGCCGCCGCCGATGCCCTGGATGGCGCCCACGGCCAGGGCATCCGAGGCCCGGAGGTCGCCGATGCCACGACCGGCCTTGTCATCGCCGGCTAGGTTGATCCGCTGGCGGCTAAGGCGGTTGGCGAGGTAGAGCAGGCCGGAGGTGCAGACCAGCCCGATGCCGTAGACCCACAGGTGCTCCTTGGCCGCCTCCTTCACGCCCTTGGTGGCCAGCCCGAAGATGCCCGTGGGGATCATGGCGATGAACAGCCAGAGCGCCAATTTCCGGCCCTCCGCATCCCGCCCGAGGCAACCCATGGCCACCTGGAACAGCTCCCGGCGGAAATAGATCATCAGGGCGATCAGGGTGCCCCCGTGCAGCAGCACATCGAAGGCCAGGGGCATGGGCCGCCCGCCGAACATCAGGTGCTCGGCCAGGGTGAGATGCGCGGTGGAGGACACCGGCAGGAATTCCGTCAGGCCCTGGATCAGTCCCAGGAGGATGGCGTGCAGCAGGTTCATTCGTTACTCCCTTGAACCACAAGTGTGCCATGCATGATTGAATCTCCCCATGCGATCCATCGACCTCCGCTCCGATACCGTGACTCAGCCCTCGAAGGAGATGCGCGCCGCCATGGCCTCCGCGGAAGTCGGGGACGACGTGCTGGAGAACGATCCCACCATGGTCCGGCTGGAGGGCCGGGTGGCCGATCTGCTGGGGCTGGAGGCGGCGCTGTGGGTGCCCTCCGGTTGCATGGGCAACCTCATCGGCCTGATGCTGCACTTGAAACGTGGTGACCGCTTCCTGGCGCCTGCCCAGGCCCATGTGCTGGGCGCGGAATTGGGCACCGGCGCCTGGCTGGCGGGCGGCATGCCCGAGGCCCTGGCCTGGGACGGCGGCCCCGGCCGTCCCACGCCGGCCCAGGTGACCAGGGCCGCGGGATCGCCTGGTCCCTACTACTCGCTGCGCACGACATTGCTCTGCTTGGAGAACACCCACAACTTCGCGGGGGGTGCCGTGACCCCCCTGGCCGAGCATCGCGCTTTGGTGGCCGCCGCCAAGGCCGCGAAGCTGGCGGTGCACCTGGATGGCGCGCGGATCTGGCACGCCGCTGCCGCCCTGGCGCTTCCGCCCTCCGCGCTGACCGAAGGCGTGGACACGGTGCAGGTCTGTCTGAGCAAGGGCCTGGGGGCGCCCATGGGTTCCCTGCTGGCGGGCTCGAAGCCAGCCGTCTCCGAGGCCCGGCGCCTGCGGAAGATGCTGGGCGGCGGGGTGCGCCAGGGTGGGGTTGTGGCCGCAGCGGGCCTGGTGGCCCTGGATTACCTGCCCCGGATTGCCGAGGACCACGCCAAGACCCGGCGGCTCGCCGAAGGGTTGCGGGGCTTCGGCATCGCCGCTCCCGTGCCCGAAACCAACATCCTGCTGGTCCCCGTACTCGACGCAGCGGCCGCCCTGGCGGCGCTGGAAAACGCCGGTGTCCGTGCCCTGCCGGTGGGATCAGCGGTCCGCTTCATCCCTCATCGCGACATCGAGATGCCCGATATCGAGGAGGCCCTCCGCCGCATCGAGCCCCTGGCCCACTTGCTGCGGGCCGCCTGACCATGAAGGCCCGCCTCGTCTTTGTGGTTGTGGTGGTGCTCGCCTTGGCGGCGGGCGGTTACTGGTGGTACCAGGACACCCTGGTGCCGGTGCCGCTGGCCTCAAACGAAGCCTTGTTTGTGCCCGGCCAGCCCGAGTTCGGCGAAGACGAGGCGGTGGTGGAGGCGCTGCTGCCGGCGGGGCCGGGGGTCGAGACCTTCCTCACCACGCAGTCCGATCTCGCGCTGCTGGAGAAGGCCGACGAAGGCGGCTGGACGGGACAGTTGCTGTCCAGTCTTGAAGGTGCGCGGCATGGCCGCCGGTGGCGCCTCACGGTACGCCCCGGCTGGAGGATGCAGGATGGAACCATGCTGGATGCCGCCCGGATGGGGAAGGCCCTCGCCCCTGAACTCGGAAGGCTGGGAGGGACCTCCCGCGTGGTGGATGCAGCCATTATCGATCTGCGCTTCAACACCCGCCAGGAGGGCCTGCCCGCCCAGCTCACGCACTGGCGGGTACCCGGCAGCGGGCCCTTCCTGCGCCAGGGGATGGTGCTTACCCGCTTCGAGCGGTTCACCCCGGGACGCCCGGGCTTCGCCGGGGTGAGGGTCGTCACGGATCCGGCCTTGATGGAAAGCCGCGCCTGGGCCGAGGGCCTGGCAGCGCGGCGCTGGGCGTGGGCCGTGTTCCCGGGCCAGATCGCTCCCGAGGACATGGCGAAGGTCCGGATCGCCCCCTACGACGAGTACCGCCTGAA
Source organism: Geothrix sp. (assembly GCA_036504935.1). Lineage (GTDB taxonomy): Bacteria > Acidobacteriota > Holophagae > Holophagales > Holophagaceae > Geothrix. Next base: position 9,884 of record DASXUH010000230.1, read on the forward strand.
GGACGGTTCGGTGTGGTTCCTCTCCCGCCGCCTGCGGCGCCTCAGGCCCGACACCGCCGATTGGACCCGCACAAGGCTCTTCAGCGTGTGGCGGAGCGCCACTGAGCTGCCGTACGATCCGCTGGGATTCTGATCACTCCAGATTGGCCGACTGCTCGCGGATCTGATCCAGAGCACCCTTGGCCTCCATGACGGCGCGGGTCATGGCGATGCGTTTGCACTTGCTGCCAGTGGTGTTGAGTTCGCGCAGGACTTCCTGGCACCAGATGTCGATGGCCTTGCCTTCGAGGCGGCCGCTGGCCAGACGTTCGGCGAAGTCGTCGAGGTGTGAGGCGAGGCGGATCAGTTCCTCGCGAACATCCTGGCGCTCGGCGAGCACGCCAGCTTCAGCCAGCAGGCGCTCGGCGGGGAGTTGGCCCGCGAGGCGCGCGTCCTCAAGCAGCTGTTCGATGCGCTGGCGGTAGAGGCCGGGGAGCTCCGCGGCCTGGAGCTCCGCCTCGGCTTGGAGGCGTTCGCACAAGGAGCACAGCCGCGCCAGCCCCTCCACGAAGAAGGGGCGCAGCCGTTCGGCCTCGCGGGCCCGGCCTTCGTTCCAGGTGTCGAGCAGGGCCGCCAGGGCCTCGCGCACGGGGGCCTCCAAGCGCTCAACCAAGTCCGAGGCAGGGGCCTGGAAGGCGCCGGGCAGGCGGAAGAAGGCCTCGGCAGTGAGAGGCGGCAGGTTCAGCCACTCGGCATCCTCCTGCCAGCCCTTGGCCACGGCCCGGAGCAGGGCCCGGTTCATCCGGGGTTCCAGCGAGGGTTCGTCCTGCACTTCCACGGTGAGGTCGAGCTTCCCGCGCTGGGCGGTTTCGCGCACCTGGGCGCGGAGCGCAGCTTCCAGCGGGAACAGGGCGGGGGGCAGGCGCAGGCTCAGGTCCAGGGCCTTGCTGTTGACGCTGCGGAGGGACAGCCGCAGTTGCCCGGCGGCCAGGGGCCGGACGACCTCGGCGAAGGCGGTCATGGATTTCATCGGGAACCCCGGAGGTTGATTCTCCAGAGTAGCGTGTCAGCGACCGCCGATGGCCAGCCAGGGCGCTTCGACGCGGCGCCGGGTTTCATAGGCCTCGATATCGGCCAGGCTCGCTTCGGT
>DASXUH010000231.1:0-8955 GCA_036504935.1 Geothrix sp.
GAAGGCCTCGACGCTCCGCATGATGGGGTTCCGGCCCTGGTAGTGCACGTGGCCGTCGGCGCTCTTCTCGTGCTCGGGATCCGGCCAGACGGCGCTGAGCATGGGATCCAGCGTGAAGCTCACGAACAGCGAGATCGCCACGGCGAAGGCCACCACGATGCCGAAGGGGAAGAAGAACTTGCCCACGATGCCACCCATGAAGGCCACGGGCACGAACACCGCCAGGATGGACAGGGTCGTGGCGATGACCGCGGGCCCGATCTCCGCCGTGCCCTCACGGGCGGCGGTGACGTGGTCCTTGCCCATCTCCGCATGGCGGGTGATGTTCTCGCGGACCACGATGGCATCGTCGATGAGGATGCCGATGGCGAGGGACAGGCCCATGAGGGTCATGGTGTTGAGGGTGAAATCGAGGACCCGCATGATGATGAAGGTGGAGATCACGGACACCGGCAGCGTAAGGCTCGTGATCAGAGTGGAGCGCCAGCTCTTCAGGAAGAAGAAGACGATGATCACCGTGAGCAGGCCGCCCACGTAGATGGACGTGTTCACGTCTTCCACGTTGTTGATGATGAAGCGGGCGTTGTCCTTGGCGATGGCCACCTCGACACCCTGCTTGGCCAGCTCGGGCTTCAGCTCTTCCAGGGCCTTCTCCACCGCGGTCACCATGGCCACGGTGTTGCCCCCGGTCTGCCGCTGGATCTCCAGGGCCACCACGTCCTTGCCACCCAGGCGGGCCAGGCTGCGCTGTTCCTTGATGCCGTCCACCACCGCGGCCACTTCCCGCAGCTCGATGGGGCGGCCCTCCTTGTTGCCCACGATCACATGCTCGAAATCGCCCACGGACCTGGCCTTGGCGTCCACTTTCACGGACACCTCGCGGCTGCCCTGAAGCAGGTTGCCGCTGGGAATGGCCATGGTGTCACCGGCCAGGGCGTTCTTCACGGCCAGGAGCGAGAGCCCCTGGGATTCCAGTTTCTGGGGATCGATCTGGACGAGGATCTCCCGCTTGCTGCCACCCACCGGGTCCACCTTGCCCACGCCGGCGATGTTCTCGATGCGCCGCTTGAGGAAGTCCTCGGCGATGCGGGTCAGCTCGCGGTCATCCATGCCCGGATGCTGCGCGTCCGGCTTCACCACCAGGGAGAGCACCGGGAGCTGGGCCGGGTCGAACTTGGAGATGACGGGCTCCTCGATGTTGCCGGGAAGGTCGCGCCGGATCTGGCTGATCTTCGTGCGCACATCGTTGAGGGCGTTGTCCACGTTGCGGCCCAGGTGGAATTGGATCACGAGCGTGCCGAGGCCCTCCTGGCTGGTGGAGCTGATCTCCTTGATCTTCTCGATGGGATTGACGGCCTCCTCGATCTTCCGGACGACGTCCTGCTTGACGGACTCGGGGCTGGCCCCGGGGTAGACGACGGAGACGGTGACGGTGGGGATATCGGTGTTGGGGTACTGGTCGATGCCCAGGGTCTTCACCGAGAAGAGGCCGAGCACCACCAGGGCGAGCATGATGCAGACCGTGAAGACGGGCCTGCGGATGGAGAAATCGGACAGGAACATGGTTCACTTCCCTCCTGCGGCGGGGCCGCTGATCACGCGGAGGCGGCTGCCTTCGCCCACCAGATCCTTGCCGCTGTCGACGACCTGGGCGCCGAGGCTCAGCCCGCTCACCGGCCGGTAGCCGTCCTGTTCGGGCCCCAGCACCACCTTGTGGCGGTGGGCGATGTTCTGCTCGGCAACGTAGACCTCCGCATCGCGGTCCTGGGCCTTCACCAGGGTGGCGGGCAGGGACGGCGCCTTGGTCTCGCCCTCACCGAGGATGACCCCCTCCACGAAGAGGCCGCCCTTCAGCAGGCCGTCTGGGTTGGGAACCTCCACGCGGACCCGCAGGGTGCGGCCGTCCTGAGAGAGGCTGGGGCTCACCTGGGCCACCCGGCCTTCTACGAGCCGGTCCACGCCGATGCTCCGGAAAGTCGTCCGCTGGCCCACCTTCACCTGGGCCATGGCCTCGGCGGGCAGGTCCGCGCGGATCTCCAGTTTGCGGTTGTCCACGATCTCGAAGGCGGTCTGCCCCGGGTTCAGCATCTCGCCGGGCTGCACGGCCCGGCGGGCCACCTGCCCCGCGAAGGGCGCCACGAGGCGGGCCTTCTTCAGCCGCAGCCGGGCCAGGCCCAGGTTGCTCTGGGCGGCCTGGGCCGCGGCTTTCGTGGCGTTGGAGACGGTCTCGGCCTGCTGGGCGGCCTGGCGGGTGATGCTGCGCTTCTCCAGCAGCATCACGGAGCGGTCGTTGTCGCGCTGGGCCTGAAGGGCCTGGGCCTGGGCCTGGGCCAGCTGGGCCTCGGCCGCCTGGACGCCCAGCGCGTAGTCGTCCTCGTCCTGAGCGCCCAGCAGCGCGCCGGCGGCGACGGTATCGCCCTCCTGCACGGCCACCCGGGTCACGCGGCCGGTCACCTCGGCCTTCAGCTCGGCGCGGTTCACGGCCAGCAAGGTGCCGGTGAAGGCCACGGCAGGGCGGAAGCTGCGCTCCTGCACGGGCACCAAGGTGACGGCCACGCTGCCTTCGGTCTTCACCATCGCCTGGTGGTCCAGCTCGGTGTTGCGCTTGCCGCGGTGGAAGGTGGCGGCCCCGGCGATCACGACGGCGGGCACGCCAATGTAGAGGAGAAGGGTTTTGCGGTTCATGGTCGACTCCAGGAAATCGTCGGGATCAGAGGGGGGCGAGACCGAGGGCGCGGCGCTGGTCGAACCGGGCGGACCAGAGGCTCAGCTCGGCACGGCGGCGCTGGCTTTCGGCCTGGCGCTCGGCCCGCTCCGCCTGGAGGAGGTCGAGGGAGGTGATGAGCCCCTGGTCGAAGGATTCGCGGCTCATCCGGAGGGCCTCCACCGTGGCGTCGTGGGCCTTGCGTGAAGCTTCGGTCAGGGCGTTGGCCTTCTCGAGTTCGCGGTCCGCGGTGCTCTGCTCGATGGCGATGGACCGCTCACGGTCCACGCGCAGCTGCTTCACCTGCTCGAGCTGGGCCGTGTTCTGGGCCCGCTTGCCCGAGCTGCGCAGCCCATCGAAGATGGGGAACTTCATGGTGACGGACACCTTCCAGGTGTCGTACGGCTCCTTGAAGAGGTTGTCCGTCTTGCCCGCCTGGTAGCCGTAGCTGGCGCTGAAGTCGAACTTGGGACGCAGATCCGAGGTGATGATCTTTTCGTTGGCCCGGTACATGGCCTCCTGCTGCTTCAGCTGGGCCAGCTCGCTGCGCTCGGCGCCGGCGGGCCTGGCGGCGGATTCCGGCTGCCCCAGCTCGGCCAGGGTCAGCGGCGCCTTCGGATCCAGGCCCAGCTGTCCGTTCAGCACCTCGAGGGCCCGCTTCACGTTGGCATCGGCCTGGAGGGCCTCGGGGATCACGGCCAGCAGCTCGCTCTCGGCCCGCAGGCGATCCAGCTCGGTGGCGGTCTGGGCCTCCAGCCGCGCCTTCACATCCGATACGAACTGCTCGGCGGTCTTCCGCCGGGTCTCCACGACCTCCTGCTCCGCCTGGGCCACCAGCACGGCCAGGTAGGCCTTGGCCACACCATGGAGGATGTCCAACTCGGAAGTGCTGAAGCCGTAAGCGGCTTCCTTTTCGCCCATCTTGGCGATGTCGATGGCCGTGCCGAGCTTGCCCCAATAGAAAAGCGGCTGGGTCAGGTTCGCCTGGCTGGTGTAGATGCTCCGGGCACCCACCAGGGAGGTTGGCGAGAGGCCGAAGGCCGCGGCGCTGTCCGCGAACCCGCTGTTGAGGATGGAGACGTCCCGGGCGCGAGTGAAGTCGCCAATCAGGGTCAGCTGGGGCAGGGCATCGGCGCGGGTGCTGGTGATGAGGCCGCGGCGCTCATCCACGCGGGCCTTGGCGGCGCGGAGCATGGGGTTCTCGTTCCGGGCGCGGGCCAGGGCTCCAGAGAGGTCCAGGGCCAGGGGCGCGCGCGGGGCTTCCGCAGGCGCCGGGGCCTGAAGAGCGGGTGGGGAGATCAGGAGCATGTCAGTTCCTCGGCTCGGGGAAGGCTTCGGGGACGCCAAGGCCCCGCAGGCTGAAATCGGTGAAGTGCTGAATGAGCACGGAAAGGTCTTCCGGATAGGCAGGGTTCCCGCGGATGAGCCGGACGATCCCGAGGGAGTTGCGGAAGTAGAGCATCTGGCCCTGAATGCTCATGCCCATGTTCAGGAGCTCGTCCCAGGAGAGGTCCGGACGGAGCGCCTGGAGGCAGTGCATGAGGTGCTCGACGTGAGGACGGATCTGCTCCATGAGCAGGGCCGAGGACACCGGGCGGGGCGCCTGCATCTCGCGGGCCATGAGCGCCATGGCCGCCTCGTCCAGGGGATCGGGCCCGTGGCCGCAGGCCATCAGATCCTCCATGAAGGCGCGGATGTGGTTCTTCAGGCCTTGGAGGGCCGCCTCCCGGGCCCCCGGACCCTCGAAGCGGGGAGCCGCAGCCAGCTCGGCCACGTGGCAGGCCTTGCGAGCGAAGATGTACCGGAGAGCCTCCAGGTAGAGCCCTTCCTTGCCGCTGAAGTGGTAGGTCACCAGGGCCGAGTTGGCCTTGGCCCGCTGGGCGATCTCGCGGATGCCGGCCCCGTCGAAGCCTTTTTCGGCAAAGGTCAGGATCGCGGCCTCGATCAGGCGCTGGCGCGAATCAAGGGTTGCATCGGTCGGATGTGCGTTCATGGCCCCTCATCTACGGTCAACCAATCAAACGGTTGAGCAACGGATTCCAAGAATTAATCAATCGTTTGAGCTAGTCAAGAAAAATATCGCCACAGATAGAACCATCTCGAATATATGTTGATATTAAATATTTTATATACAAAAGAAACGATGGAAGGGTTGTGATCCATACACCGAATTCCACCCCGGGGCCGGGGAATCGTGTTAGGAAGAAAGGCGAGGTACGCCCATGATCTTCCTGGTCTTCTATTTCATCCTCTTCTTCGTCCTGATCTTCCAGGGCACCCAGGTGGCCGGTGAGGTGAAGAGCCCCCTCGGCACGGTGCCCGAGGAAGTGGGACAGTCCTCCCTGGCCTCGGCCCGCTGGGGCCTCCTGCTCATCGGGACCGGCTTCCTGGGCCTGATCGTCGGTCTGCTGGGTTTCCACTGGGCCGGGCTGGTGGCCCTCCGCCCTGCCCTCCTGGCCCTGGGTGTCGCCGTCCTGGCCCTCTTCGGCCTGTGGGTGATCTTCTTGGGCCGCAAAGCCGAGTTCATCGGCAAGCCCACCGCCACCGATGGGCATGGGCACCACTGAACCGGCAAGCCAAATGCGAAAAGGCGGCCCAGAGGCCGCCTTTTCTTTGGAACGGTAGGAAGAGCTAGATCTTCTGGACGTTGGTGGCCTGGGGGCCCTTCTGGCCCTGGGCGACTTCGAAGCTGACGCGCTGGTTCTCGTCGAGCGTGCGGAAGCCGCCGCCCTGGATGGCGGTGTGGTGGACGAAAAGATCAGCGCCGCCCTCATCGGGGGTGATGAAGCCGAAGCCCTTCTCAGCGTTGAACCACTTGACGGTGCCTTGTGCCATGACTGTTTCCTGCAGAATGTCTGGTGATGATTTAGCGATGACTTTCCCCAGACAAGGCCGTCATTGCGTTGATGTGAATTCCGCCCCTGGCGGGTCACGCCAAACAGCATGACAGGATTGCCGGAGTCCACCGTTTTTTTCTGTGGGCGGTTTGGAGTTCAGAATCGGACCACGGCGCCGAGGCCGACCCCCTTCCGGTCGAGCTTGACGTCGAGGTCGTCCTGGATGGAGCCCCTGGGCACATCGAAACTGCCGCCCTCATAGAAGGCGCGGAGCCCGAACCAACTCACGGGGAAGACCCGGAGATCCACCCCGTAGAGGGTGTACTTGGCGCGTTTGTAACCCAGATAATGGATATAGGCCTTGGCCTCCATGGCCCCGTTGTAGCCGCGGGACCCGCCTGAAAGGCCGATCTGGGGGATGGGAGCCTTGATCCGGGTGCTCGCGGAACTCGGGGAACCCACGGTGGGCGCGCTCGTGGCGTCCAGGTCCAGGGTCCAGACCTGCAGGCCCAGATCGAAGCCCAGCCAGGCATCGGATTCACAGACGAACTTGGTGGTCCAGATGCCATCCACGGTGCCCAGCTTCACATGGGACACGACCCGGGTACCGCTGGTGTACGAGGTGCCATCCACGATGACTGTGCGGTTCATCACGCGATCGCCCCGGTATTCAGCAGACCCGTTGGAGAGTTGGAAGGCGAAGCTGGGCCCCTGGTAGTCGAGTAGGAAACCGGGTGTGGCCTTGTCCTTGCCCAGGCCCAGATCCCCGTTCAGATCCACGGCGATGGGCTGGCCATCCTGGACGCCCTGGAAGTGGCCCGTGAGGGTGGGTCCATAGCTCTGCCCCCCCACGGTCCAGGTGGGTTGGAAGCCCGCGGGGGTGGGGCTCGGCGCCCCCAGCTGGGCGAAGGCAGTGGTGGCACATAAGAAAAGAACGATAGGCAAAGCACGCATGAGGACTCCTCGAGTTGCCCATCCTATCGCCGAACCGGAGGGAATCCCGGAGAATCAGACGGCGGCCAGTTTCCGGTAGGCCTCGAGGAAATCCTTTGGCTGGGGCAGGATCTCGTCCTCCAGCGCCGGGTAGTAGGCCACCCAAGTGTCCTTGGCCGCCACCCGGCGCACGGGGGCGTCCAGGTGGAAGAACAGCTCATCGGCGATGCGGGCGGCGATCTCGCTGCCGTAACCCCAGCTGAGGGTGTCTTCGTGGGCCACGATCACGCGGTGGGTCTTCTTCACGGTGCGCTCGATGGCGGCCCAGTCGTAGGGGTTGAGTGTACGGAGATCGAGGATCTCGACGGAGATGCCCTCCTTCTCCGCCTCCCGGGCCGCCTGCACGGCGCGGTGGACCGTGTTCCCGTAGGTGATGACGGACAGGCTCGTGCCCTCGCGCACCCTGCGGGCCTTGCCAAAAGGGATCGTGAAATCCGGTCCGGGATCGTTGCCCTTGTTGTGGGTCTGGCGGTAGAGGTGCTTGGGCTCCAGGAAGAGCACGGGATCGTCGCAGCGGATGGCCGTGCGCAGCAGGCCCGCGGCATCCAGGGCCGTGCTGGGGCAGACGACCCTCAAACCGGGGATGTGGGTGAAGGTGCTCTCGCCGCACTGGCTGTGGTACGTGGCGCCGCCCATGAGGTAGCCCGCGATGGGCACCCGCACGACCATGGGGCTTTTGAAGGCCCCGTTGGAACGCCAGCGGATGGTGGCCAGCTCATCGCGGAGCTGCTGCATGGCGGGCCAGATGTAGTCGAAGAACTGGATCTCCACCACGGGCTTGAACCCCCGGGCGGCGAGCCCGATGGCCCGGCCGATGATGGTGGCCTCCGCCAGGGGCGAGTTGTAGACGCGGTGGCTGCCGAACTGCTTCTGGAGGCCGTGGGTGGCCTTGAAGACGCCGCCCTTGCCCTTCACCTCGCCGAGGATCTCCGCCCGGCTGGCATCCGCCACGTCCTCGCCGAAGAGGAGGATGCGCGGGTCCCGCGCCATCTCGTGCTTCAGGGTGGCGTTGATGAGATCGATCATCGTCTTGGTACCCGTGGCCTGGTCGCCGGCCGCGTGCTCGGTATCGAAGGCGGCCGAGGTGGGATCCACCTCCTCGCTGTACAGGTGCTGATAGAAGCTCCCGGGCGCGGGCCTTGGGGCTGCCTCGGCCTCCTCCCAGGCGAAGTCGATCTCGGCCTGGATCTCCTCCTTCAGCATCTGGAGCTGCTCGGGGCTCAGGTCGCCCCAGGCCACCAGCTGGCTGGCGAAGGCGGCCACGGGATCCCGCAGGGCCTCGGCTTCTCGCTGGGCTTTGGACTTGTAGAGCTGCTCGTCATCGGACAGCGAGTGGCTGTAGGGGCGAATCACCTTGGCGCGCACCAGGGCCGGGCCCTTGCGGGCGCGGGCGTGGTCCACGGCGGCCTTCATGGCCTCATAGCTGGCGAGGGGATCACAGCCGTCCACTTCATCCAGGATCAGCAGGCCGTGCGCCTCGTAGCCCTTGAGGAGGGCCGCCACGTTGCCGCCGGGATACTGCACCTCGCTGGGAGTGCTGATGGCGTAGCCGTTGTCCTCCACCAGGAAGACCACGGGCACTTTCAGATTCACGGCATTGCTGACGGCTTCCCAGAACTCGCCCTGGCTGCAGGTGCCGTCGCCCGTGGTGGTCAGGGCCACCTGGTCGGAGGCGATGCCCAACACCTCCTGCAGGCCGCCCTGCTCGGCCCGCAGCACCGCCTCGGCCGCGCCCACGGCATGAAGGAACTGGCTGCCGGTGGGGCTGGAGGTGGTGAAAATGTTCAGGCCCTTGTGGCCCCAGTGGCTAGGCATCTGCCGGCCGCCGCTGGCTGGATCGTCCACGGAACCCACGGAACCCAGGAACATCTCCTTCGCGGTGTAGCCCAGACCGTAGGCCAGGGCTCGGTCGCGGTAGTAGAAGAAGAACCAGTCGTGGCCGGGCCGGAAACACATCGCCGCCGCGGCCTGGATGGCCTCGTGGCCCACGCCGTTGATCTGGAAGAAGACCTTGTTCTGGCGCTTGCCCATGATCTCTTTGTCGTCGATGCGGCGCGCCGCATAGATCGTGCGGAAGAGTCGGACGCGCTGCTCGCGGGTCAGGGTCGTGGCGGGCGCGGACAGGTCGGAACGGGCGGCCAAAGGCACTCCTCACAAGGGGTTCTGGGCCATCTGGGGCCTCTCAATCTAGCACAGGGGGTTCATGTCCCGGGTTGACCCGTCTACAGCGGTATTCCCCGGGCCCCATCGGGCAAACTTCCACGATGGACACAGACCAGTGCAGATCAATAAGTGATCCATGGGTCGATAAATCGCCGTGCCGATGCTTATGGATAGAATGGGCCCTTTGCGAGTGGCCCATGCCCATGTCCCCTGCCGAGATCCGCGCCATCCACGACCTGCCCGTCCCGGAGCTGCTCT
>DASXUH010000232.1:0-12482 GCA_036504935.1 Geothrix sp.
CCTGGGCCAGAGCCCGCGGGGCGGCGGGGTCAAGGGCTACCTCAACGAACGCGGCTTCCGCATCCTCCGGGCGCTCGATGACGTGGCCGCCCGGCACGGGGCGAAACCCGCCGAGGTCGCCCTGGCCTGGCTGATGGCCCGCCCGGGCGTCACCGCGCCCATCGCCAGCGCCACCAGCCTGGGCCAGCTGGACAGCCTCATCCAGGCCGCCTCCCTGGCCCTGGCTGCGGAGGACATGGCTGCGCTGGAGGACGCGAGCCGGGACTGAGGGCCACCCCTTCTCTTCAGGCCTTCGAATCCCGCTCGTACGCCCGTTTGAGCCTTGCCGCCTCCGTACTGGCGGTCCACATAGCCAGGGGCGGCGGCGAGGTAGCTTTCCGGCGTGTCGTCGAAGGCATGGCCCGGCTTGGCCTCGGCCCGCTGGACCACCAGGGAAGCCTGGGTGGCGCCCAGGCCCTGAGCCCTGAGCCAGGCTTCGCGGGCCTTCCTTTCCGTGGGCCCCGCGGCCTGGGCAAGGGCGACCCACTCCTCAAGGGTACGTCCCGTCTTCCCGCGAAGGTTGGCGAGGATGCCCTGGACGTAGGCCACGCTCGGATGGAGGTCGTAGGGCGGGATGGCGCTGGGGGGCCTGGACATGGAGAATTCCCCGGAAAGTGTACCTGTGATCCCCATCATCCTTCGCAGACGCCATGGCGGTCCCGTGCTACCTTCCCTCCCAACCAGCCCAACCCTATCCACCTCACCCCGTTCTCGGAGTCTTCCATGAGCGACGTGGAAATCAGCATCACCCAGCAGAAGACCATCGAGGCGCTGCAGAAGGGGGAGGCCCCCATCCCCATGCGGGGCTGGCTGGCCAAGCAGGCGGCCATCAACTACGAGGTGGAGCGGGCCCTGGCCGAGGATGATCCCGCGGCCTTCTGGGGCGACAAGGCCAAGGCCCTGGACTGGGCGGAGCCCTGGACCAAGGTGTTCGAGTTCAAGGCCCCCAACCATGCCTGGTTCCTGGGCGGCAAGCTCAACGCCACCGTGAACTGCATCGACCGCCACGTGCACAGCGACCGGCGCAACAAGGCCGCCCTGTTGTGGGTGGGCGAGGACGGCGACGAACGCTCCTACACCTACAACCGCCTCTATCGCGAGATGAACCGCTTCGCGAACACGCTCAAGCGCCTGGGCGTGAAGAAGGGCGACCGCGTCATCCTCTACATGCCCCTCACGCCCGAGGGCATCATCTCCATGCTGGCCTGCGCCCGCATCGGCGCCATCCACAGCGTGGTCTACGCGGGCATGGGCCAGGCGGCCCTCCGCACCCGCATCGAGGATGCCGGGGCCAAGGTGGTGGTCTGTTCCGACTTTACCTACCGGCGCGGGAAGGCCATTCCCCTGAAACCCATTGTGGACGAGGCCGTGCGCGACCTGGCTTCCGTCGACCATGTCATCGTCCACCGGCGGGGTTCCCGCCCTGGCGACGCGCCCGTGACCTTCGCCAGCGAGCGCGAAAAGGATTTCTACGACATCCAGCAGGGCCGGGAGATCCACTGCGAACCTGAGATGGTGGATGCCGAGCACCCCCTGTTCATCCTCTACACCAGCGGCACCACCGGCAAACCCAAGGGCGTCGTCCACGCCACGGGCGGCTACCTGGTGGGCGTGAACTACCTGAGCAAGGCCTTCTACCAGATCCAGGAGCGGGACATCTACTGGAGCACCTCCGACATCGGCTGGATCGTGGGCCACAGCTTCATCGTCTATGGTCCCCTCAGCATCGGTGCCACGGTGCTCTGCCGCGAGGGGGCGCCGGACTACCCGAGCCCCGAGGTCACCTGGGAGATCTGCGAGCGCTTCGGCGTCAATGTGATGTTCACGGCTCCCACTGCCGTGCGCATGTGGATGAGCCATGGCGCGGAGGCTCCCGGGAAGTTCGACCTCAGCAAGCTGCGCCTCTTGGCTTGCGCCGGCGAGCCGCTGAACCCCGAGGCCCACCGCTGGGCCCAGCAGCACCTGGTCGGCCAGGGTAATGGCCAGGTGGTGGACAACTGGTGGCAGACGGAAATCGCGGGGCCCGTGATCGGCACCCTGCCCACTTTCGAGGTCCGGCCCGGCAAGGCCGGCAAGGCCCTGCCCGGGGCCCAGCTGGCCGTGGTGAACCACGATGGATCGCCCGTTCCCGATGGGCAGGGCGGGCTGCTGGTCATCAAGTTCCCGCTCCCCTACATGCTGCGGACCGTGTGGAACGACCACAAGCGCTACGAGGACTACTGGAACGAGATCCCGGGCTACTACACGGTGGGCGACGTGGCCGTGAAGGATGCCGACGGCTACTTCGCCGTGCTGGGCCGCTCCGATGACGTGCTGAACGTGGCGGGCCACCGCATCGGCACTTCCGATGTGGAAGGCTCGCTCATCCGCCACCCGGCCGTGGCCGAAAGCGCCGTGGTGGGTCTGCCCGACCCCATCAAGGGCGAGCGCATCATGGCCTTCGTCGTGGTGCGGGCGGGCGTCGCCACGGGTCCCGGCCTCATCGCCAGCCTCAAGGACCATGTCCGCGAGGACTTGGGCGGCATCGCCGTGCCCAGCGACATCCAGCTCCGCGCCAGCCTGCCCAAGACCCGCTCCGGCAAGATCGTCCGCCGCGCCCTCAAGGCCGAGGCGCTCGGGCAGGATCCGGGAGACTTGAGCACGCTGGCCGATTGATGCTGTCCGGGGGTTCTGCGCTGCGCGCACACCCCCGGGCCCCCGCGCTCGGCTCGGCGGAGCCGCGCCTCGCTTCCACTCTCCCTAGGGGCTAGAAGACCCGCACCAGGTTGAACCCCAGGGCCCACCGGCCCGGGGGCCGCGGTCCGCCGGCGTAGTCGCCGCCCAGCACCTGGTGGGCGGTGGTGCCCTGGAGGTTGGTGGCGAGGAGGGTGAACCGGTGGCCCTTGGTCTGGAAGCGGTAGCCCAGGGCGACGCCCTGCTCGAAGGCGGCGGAGTCCAGGCGGGCGGGGCGGGGGTAGTACTCCGCGAGGATGGACTGGCCTTCCAGGATGCGCCACCGGAGGCCCGCCCCGGCGGTGAAGAGGGCGCGGTCGCGGGTGGTGGTGCGGGAAAGCCAGGTGGGCACGAGGCTGAGGGTGACGGGGCCCGCCAGGAATTCCGCGGGCAGTTGCAGGGTCGCGCCAGTGATGCCCACGGTCCCGAAGGTGTAGGTGGCGCGCTGGATCGTTTCGTCGAAACGTTCCCCCCGGACCGCCATGCGGACGTGCGGATGGTTCAGGAGTTGCTCCTGGAGGGCCAGGATCACGGTCTTGCCGTCCGAAGTGCGGTACACCTGGGCGTTGAGACCCGGCACCGCGGCGATGCCGAGGTCGAAGCCCAGGCCCGCGAAGTTGCCGCCGTCCAGGCCGTAGAAGTCTTTCGAGTTTCCCCGGGCCGGTTCGGCGAAGCGGTGGGTGAAGCGGATGGCGGGCTGCCAGCCCTGGAGGTGGTCCGCCGTGGGCAGGTTGAGGCCCAGGGGCAGTTCCGAGTCCTGGCCCAGCAGGGGGGCGGCCAAGAGCAGGGGCAGGAGGATGGACGGGACGATCGGCCGGAGGGGCATGGATGTGCCCGGCCGGATCAGGTGAGCCGCGCGGTGGCGGCGACGGGCTTGGAGGGATCGATCACGAGCACCCCGCCTGGCGTGGATTCGCTGACCTGGTAGTGCTGCAGGACGGCTCCCACCGGGGCCGGTCCCATGGTCACGGTGCCGTTGAGGTCGTACTGGCTGCCGTGGCAGGGGCAGCCGAAGCCCGTCTGCGTCGTGTTGAGCCGCCCCCCCTGATGCAGGCAGCTGGCATTGAAGGCATAGATGCCGGCGCTGTCCCGGACCAGGTAGTAGCCCTGGGCGGCCCCGAGGATCAGCGGGCAGGCGCCGGAGGCGGTGGTCGTGTAGTCCCGCACGGTCCCGGAGGGCTGACCCAGCATGCTGGTCTTGGTTTCGGACGTGGTGACCGGGCTGGGCGGGGGTGGGGGCGGAGGGGGTGCCGGATTGGAGTACCCCCCGCCGCCACCGCCTCCACAGGAGACGGCGGCGGCCGCCGCGGCCACGGCGAGGGCGCAGGCGCAGAACTCCCGGCGGTCGAGGCCGCTGGACGTACCAGTGGGTGTGCCGGTGGGTGTGGCTGGTTCGGGTTGAGACATGGGACCTCCCTGGCGCGGAGCCGCAGCGATGGCGGAGTGGCTTGGGGATGAAGATGCGGTGCCGCCCATGGGAGCCCCAGATCCGGATGGCAGAAACCGGCCCCTCCGGTCTGGCGTTCCCCCGGGTGGCGAGGGCATCCTCTTGGCAGATCCCTTCCGCCCCTCCCTGGAGCTCGCCGTGCCTCCCTTCAACCACCTCCACCCCGCCATCGTGCACTTCCCCATCGCCCTGTTGGGGACGGCCCCGCTCCTCTTCCTGCTGGGCGCCCTCTGGCCGGCCCAGCGGCGGGGGATCCATGCCGCCGCGCTGCTTCTGCTGGTCCTGGGCCTCCTGGGAGGATTGCTGGCCCTGGCCACCGGGGACGCCGCCGAGAACCTGGCGCACCGGACGCCGGAGCTGAGGGTCGCCTTGAATGCCCATGAGCTGTCGGCCCAGTGGACCATGGCCGTCTTCGGGATCCTGGCGGCTGCGTGGCTCCTCCACCTGGGGATGATCCGCTTCCTCCACCGGGACCTCTCGCCACGCCTGGCCCGGATCCTCTTCATCCTCTGGCTGCTGGCCAGCGCCCTGGGTGTCGCCGCGCTGCTCCGCACGGGCCACCTGGGCGGTCACATGGTCCACGACCTGCACACCCACGGGGGCGAACCCTGAGCGATAGGTGACTCCGGTTAGGCTGGTGGGATGAAGCCCCGCCAGTACACCGTCCTCCTGCTGCTCGGGTTCGCCTCGGGGTTGCCGCTCTTCCTCACGGGTTCGACGCTGAAGGCCTGGATGACGGACGAGGGGCTGAGCCTGGCCACCATCGGGCTCTTCAGCTTTGTGACGCTGCCCTACAGCCTGAAGGTGTTCTGGGCGCCCTTCCTGGACCGCTTCGCGCTGCCCGGCCTGGGCCGCCGCCGGGGCTGGATGCTGCTCATGCAGCTGGGCATGGCGGCGGCGCTGTTTCTGCTGGCATTCAGCCAGCCCCATCTGGATCTCATGCGCGTGGTGATCCTGGCCCTGGCCGTGGCCGTCACCAGCGCCACCTTCGACATCGCCGTGGACGCCTGGCGGGCCGAGGCCCTGGACCAGAAGCACCTGGGCCTGGGCAACAGCATCCACATCGCCGCCTACCGCGTGGCCATGCTGGTGAGCGGCGGCCTGGCCATGATCCTGGCCCAGATCTTCAGCTGGCGCGTCACGTACCTGGGCATGGCCGGACTCACGCTGCTGGGCACGCTCGGGACCTGGCTGGCCATGAACACGGATGGCGTGGCCCGGGCGCCACGCAGGCTGCAGGAGGCCATCTCGGGCCCCCTGAAGGACCTGCTCCAGCGCAAGGGCATCGGCTACCTCCTGGCCTTCGCCGTCTTCTACAAGCTGGGGGACTGGCTGGCGGAAGCCATGACCATGCCCTTCCTCATGCGGGGCATGGGCTTCACGAAGATGCAGATCGGCACGGTGCAGAAGACCACCGCCATGGTGGCCATCATCCTGGGCGGCCTGCTCGGCGGGTGGATGCTCATGCGCATGAGCCTGCGCAAGGCGCTGTGGATCTGCGGCTTCGTGCAGGCGGGCAGCATCCTGGGGTTCTGGGCCATCTCCATGCTGGGCCGGCACCTGCCCCTGCTGGTGGCCGCGAACACGCTGGAGAACCTGGCCTACGGCATGGGTGGCAGCGCGCTCGTGGCGCTGCTCATGGGCAGCTGCAACCGCTCGTACACCGGCACCCAGTACGCCCTCTTCAGCGCCCTCACGGCCCTGCCCCGGACGGTCTTCGGGGGCCTCACGGGCTTCATGGCGGAATCCTATGGCTGGAAGCTCTACTTCCCCGTCTGCGCCGCGGCGGCCATCCCGGGCCTGCTGCTGCTGCTGCTGTGGGACCGCTGGGGGCTGGCGGAGACGGACGGCGCCTGAGCTACTTCACCAGCGGCCGGCTCGCGTTGCGCCAGGCGCGCATGCCGCCCTTGAGGACATAGACCCATTCGAAGCCCCGGGCCAGGAGCAGGCCCAGGGCGCGGTGGGAAAGGGCGTCCGTCTCGTCCACCAGGACCAGGGCGCGCTTGGCCTTGGGGTCCGGGGCCTCGAAGCGCCGCGTGAGTTCCGTGAAGGGGACGTGGAGGCAGCCCCGGATGTGCCCGCGGCGGAAGGCCTCGTCCTCCCGCAGATCCACCAGCAGCACGCCGGGGCCCTGCAGGAGCTCCTCGACCTGGAGGGGGTCCAGCACGGGCCGCCCCTGCCCGCGGCGCCAGGAGCGGAGTCGCGGCAGGGCCACCCCGAAGATCAGGAGGAGGCAGAGCGCAGCCAGGACCAGGCCGGGCAGGAAGGGATAGGCCTCCATCCAGCCTCTCAACATCGACAGGGCCTGTGGGCTCGCAGACATGGCTTCCCCCGGTACGGGGATGATGCGCCCGGCTCAGATTCTCGGCAAGCCCAGGGCCTCGGCCAGGACTTGGAGGGCCTCAGGAATCGGCGCCTCCGCATCGATCCGGGCACCCGTCACGGGGTGGTCCACCGACAGCTTCCAGGCATGGAGGGCCGGATGGGGCAGCAGCAGCGCCCCGCCGTCCACATCTTTCCAGCGGCCGGGGCCGCCATAGAGCGGATCGCCCATGAGCGGGGCGCGCAGGTGGGCCAGGTGCACGCGGATCTGATGGGTGCGGCCCGTGAGCAGTTCGCATTCCACCAGGGCCACGCTCGTGGTGCGGGCCAGCACGCGGATGCGGGTCTGCGCGGGCCGCCCGCCCGCGGCCACCACCATGCGCAGGCGATCCTGCTTGTGGCGGGCGATGGGCTCGTCGATGAGCAGGCTGCCGAGCTGGGGCAGGCGCGGGGAGTGGCGCACCAGGGCCAGGTAGCGCTTCTCCACGGTGCGGGCCTTGAACTGGTCCTGGATGGCACGCTGGGCCTCGGCCGTCTTCGCGAGGCAGAGGCAGCCCGTGGTGTAGCGGTCGAGGCGGTGCACGAGGCCCGGCCAGCCCGAGGCCAGCTCCTCGGCGTCCTCGGACGCCTCGTCGTCGGCCGCGAGGACCACCGGGGCCTTGAGGCGGTGCAGCAGGGCGTTCACGACGGTGCCACCGGCATGGCCGGGCCCCGGATGCACCACCATGCCCGCGGGTTTGTCGACGATCCAGAGGTGGGCATCCTCGAACAGCGTGGGCAGGTCGATGGCCTCGGCTTCCAGGTGGGCGGCAGGAACGACGATCACCGGAATCTCGGTCTCCACCAGGTCGCCGGGGCGCAGCTTCACGCCGCCCTTGGACACTGGCTGTCCGTTCACCTTCACCTCGCCCGTGCGGACATGGATATCCCAGCGGGCGCGGGGCACTTCAGGGAACCGGTCGGCCAGGAAGCGGTCCAGGCGGGGGGCGCCACTTTCGGCGATGAGCTGCATCACTGCGCCTCCTTGCGGCGGTTCCAGAACATCCACAGGCCGAGGCCCAGCATCATGAAGGCGACCCCGGTGAGGCGGCCCGTGCTGAGCCAGGCCCAGCCCAGCCAGCCGGTGCCGCGATCCACGTCGCCCCGCCAGGTCTCGGTGATGACGCGGCCCAGGCCCTCCACGAGGAAATAGAGGGCGAAGACCTGGCCCTGGAACGAGCGCTTGCCGCGGGCCAGCAGAAGGATGGCCATCACGGCGAGGTTGGCGGCGGTGTTGTAGAGCTGGACCGGATGGAGGGGGATGTCCAGGGGCGTGCCGCTGAAGGCCCGGGCGATGGGATCCGTGAAGGTGGCGGCCCAGGGCAGGTGGGTCTCGGTGCCATAGCAGCAGCCGGCGGAGAAACAGCCCAGGCGGCCGATGGCCTGCCCCAGGGCCACGCCGGGCACCAGGGCGTCGCCGGTGACTCGGAGGGGCAGGCCCTGGCCCTTGCGGAGCTTCCAGAAAAACGTGGCGGTGGCGGCGATGATGCCGCCGTGGATGGCGCCGCCGGCCCGCAGGGTGGCGAAGGAGAACACCTCGCGCAGGGGGGCGCCGCTGAACAGGTCCACCATGATCATGAGCAGTTTGGAGCCCAGGATGGCCGCGATGAGCATGGCGATGGCCAGGTCCGTGATGGCGGCGGGATTCAGATCGTCCAGCTTCGCCTGCCGCCTGGCCAGGGCCGTGCCCGCGAAGAACGCGATGGCCAGCAGCAGCCCATAGGTGCCGAGGGGGAAAGATCCGATTTCGAAAAGAACTGGGTGCATGGCGGGGGCTCGGGTGGTCGGATGATCGGAGGACTGGAAACTGCGGGCTGAAGGCTGAAGACTGAAGACTGGCGAGGAGACCCCATGACGCGGACCACGACGACCCTGACGGCCCAGGAACTGGCGGCGCGGCTGGAGGGCACGCTCGACCATTGTCCCCCGGAACGCGCGATTTCCGAAGTCAAGCCCCTGGATGAGGCGGGGCCTGCTTCTGTGTCCTTCCTGGCGAACCCCAAATACGCCGCCAAGGCCAAGGAGAGCCCCGCGGGCCTGATCCTCGTCGACGCCGCTGCCGACCTGGGCGATCGCCCTGTGCTGCGCGTGAAGCATCCCTACTGGGCCTTCGCCCAGGCCATCGGGTGGCTGCACCCGGAACCGGCGTCCGAATGGGGCGAGGTTCCGGTGCATCCCACGGCCGTGATCGGGGCCGGCTGCCGCATCTCGCCGAGTGCGACGGTGGGCGCCCGTACGGCGCTGGGGAAGGGCTGCGTCATTCATCCAGGTGTCCACATCGGCGACGATTGCGTGCTGGGTGACGGCTGCGAGCTGTTCTCCGGCGCCGTGCTCTACCGCCGCACGCGGCTGGGGAACCGGGTGGCCATCCACGCCAACTCCGTGGTGGGCAGCGACGGCTACGGCTACGTGCTGGTGGAGGGCCGCCACGCCAAGATTCCCCAGGTGGGCTGGGTGGAAGTGGGCGACGACGTGGAGATCGGCGCCTGCGTGTGCATCGACCGCGGCGTGTTGGGCCCCACGCGCATCGGCCTGGGCACCAAGATCGACAACCAGGTGCAGGTGGGCCACAACGTGCAGGTGGGGAACCACTGCCTGCTGGTGAGCCAGACCGGCATCAGCGGCTCCACGAAGCTGGGCGACTACGTGACGCTGGCCGGCAAGGTGGGCGTGGTGGGCCACATCGAGATCGGCAGCCGCAGTGTCGTGGGCGGCAACAGCGTGGTGGCCAAGAGTCTGCCCGAAGGCAGCTTCGTCACCGGCTTCCCGGCCCGTCCCCACCGCGAATGGACCGAGGCCCAGGCCGCGCTGAACCGCCTGCCGCGGCTCATGCGGCAGTTGCGGAAGGGCTGAGAGCCACCTCCGAGGGGCCTCAGAACTCCGTGAGCATGGCCTGGTCCCGCTGGAGGGCGTTGCGGATATCCGCCTTGAGTCTGGCCAGGACCCCGGGTTCGAGCTCGAGGATCTCCATGGCCTGCCGGGAAGCCTCTTCCAAGTGGGAGGGGTCGCCGAGGCCGGACCCCTGCTCCAGGGCCAGGTGGTTGGCCAGGGCCACCACGGCGGTCAGCTGGCGGTGGCCCACCCCGGCGCGGAGGGGTTCGTGGTGCCAGCGCACGGCGGCCTGGAGCCCGGGCGCCAGATTCCATTGGCTGGCCAGGGCCTCCCCGACCATGGCGTGGTCGAAGCCGAAGATTTCATGCTCCAGGCCGAGGCAGGCGCCGTTCTGCTCGTGGACCGCGCGCAGCAGCGGCCCATAGCGCTCGGGGAACTTCACGCCGAGGACCGATTTCCCGAGGTCATGCAGCAGGCCGCCGACGAAGGCCTCCTCCACCTGGGGAAGGCCCAGCCGCTCAGCAAAGGCGCGGCTGGCCATGGCCGCCACCAGGGCGTGCTCCCACACCAGCCGCTCCCCGGTGTCCACGGTGCCGCGGTGGTAGAGGTTCCTGGCCGAGCTCGCCATGACCACACTCTTGAGGGCGGATACGCCCAGGGTCGTGATCGCCTGCGTCAGCGTGGTCACCTCGCGCATCATGCCGAAGGCGGTGGAGTTCGAGATCCTGAGGACCTGGCCGGCGAGGGCCGGGTCCAGGGCGATGACCCGGTGGAAGTCCCCGGCGGTGGCCTCCGGATCCTGGGCGAGGCGCAGGACCTGGGCGGCCACCTGCGGAAGGGGCGGAAGGTCGCCCAGGTTCGCGATGAGCTCGTGGGGGGTGATGGGCATGGTCGGCTCCTCGCCGCTCAGTTCTGCTCCGAACATCGGCCCAGGACGGGAACTGCCGTAGTTCCGCCCGGTCAGTCCTCCACGATGGCCACGGCCAGGGCCAAGTCCCCATCATGGCTCACGCTGCCATGGAGGTGCCGGATGCCGCGGGCGGCGAGCAGATCCGCCAGGGCGCCCACGGCCCACAGGCGCCCGTTCACGTACCGCAGCTCCTTCCAGGACCAGCCGTCCAGACCCGTGCCCAGGGCCTTGCCGAAGGCTTCCCGCAGGGCCCAGCGCCCGGCCAGCCGCTCCGGCAGCCGCTCCCGGTTGCCCGCCAGCAGGTAGGCCGCCTCCTCCGGGTGGAGGATCCGCCCCGCGCACTTCTCGGCCCCGAAGCGCTCGACCAGGTGCCGCCAGCGGCTGGGCGGGCAGAGGTCGGTGCCGAGGCCGAGGATCATGCGGACCTCTGGCTGCCGGCTGTCAGCTGTCGGCTGTCCGCCAAGAATGGGCGACCGGGCCGCGTCGCATGCCTGAGGACTGAGGACTGGGGACCGAGGACTGTCATCCCAGCTCCCGCGCGAACCAGTGGTCGCAGCCGCCATGCCCCGTGCGGCCCAGGGGGGCGCAGAGGGGCTTGAAGCCGACCTTTTGGTAAAGGCGGATCGCCTGGTCCATGCCGGTGAGGGTCTCCAGGTAGCAGGTGCGGTAGCCCAGCTCCTTTGCCACCGCGAGGCAGTGGCGGAGCAGGGTCTCGCCCATGCCCTGGCCCCGGACCTCAGGCAGGAAGTACATCTTCCGCAGCTCGCAGACGCCGGGATCGCCGCCCTCCAGGGCCGCGACACCCCCCCCGCCGACAAGGCGCCCGGCCTCATCCATCACCACGAAATAGGCCGCTCCTGGCGTCGAATAGGCCGCGTTCATGTGGTCCACCTCGGGATCGTGGATGGCGAAGCCCGGGCCATCCGCCCCGAATTCCGGCATCACCGTGCGGATGATGGCCGCCATCGCGGCGTCGTCCTGGGGCTGGATGGAGCGGAAGGTCAGCATGGAATCCAGGTTACCCAAACCGGACCTTCCGAATCCGATCTGGTCCAATCTTGGAGTGGAGGTGCCCATGTCCCAGACCCTCTTCCGCGACCGTCTCCGCGCCGGCGAACGCCTGCTGGGCACCCTGATCCAGATCCCCCGGCCCGAAGTGGCCGTCCGCTTGGCGGGCCAGGGCTTCGACTGGCTCTTCCTGGACGGTGAGCACGGCGGTTTCGGCCCCGCGGAAACGTCGCGGACCCTGGCTGCCCTGAAGGGAGCCGTGCCCTGCCTGCTGCGGGTGCCCTCCCAGGATCCCGCGGTCCTCGATGACGCGGCCGCCTGCGGCGCGGCGGGGCTCATCGTGCCCCACGTGGACACCGCGGCCCAGGTGGAGGCCGCCGTGCGCGCAGTCCGGGGCCGGGGCCTGGTGGTGGTGCAGGCGGAATCCACCGAGGCCGCCATGAACATCGAAGCCATCACCCGCGTGCCTGGCGTGGACGCCGTGTTCGTGGGCCCCTACGACCTGAGTGCCAGCCTGGGGATCTCCGAGCAGTTCAGCCATCCAGCCTTCCTGGACGCCGTGGCCGCCATCGCCCGGACCTGCCGCGAGGCTTCGATGCCCCTCGGCATCTTCCGCATGACCGCCGCGGAGATGCGGACCCACGAGGATGACGGCTTCACCCTGCTGGCCACCGGGCTGGACGGCACCCTGCTGGAGGCCGGGGCGCGGGCGTTGCTGGCGGAACTGCGGAGCTGAAAAAAAGTCTGGAGACCGGAGTTTGGAGGCTGGAGGTACTGCTTCCGGCGGCGGCCCAGCGGGCCGCGCCTGCTTTTGCCTTTGGGCCGTTCGGGTTGGAGAGACCGTTGGATTCACCGAGCCCGCGTCCTACCTCCTACCTCCAGCCTGGTTCTTCACTCCGGCCAATGGTGCTTGGGATACCGCCGCGACAGGCTCGGCCGCAGCTCCTTGTAGACCCGCTGCCAGAAGCCGGCGAGGTCGGTGGTGACCTGGAGGGCCCGCATGTTGGGGGCCAGCAAGTGCAGCACTAGGGGCACGGCCCCGCCGGCCACGGCGGGGGTCTTCTTCAGTCCCCAGAAATCCTGGAGCCGCGAAGCGATCCAGGGCGAGTCGTCCTCGTAGTGGACCTTGGTGGGCCGACCCTTGGGCAGCTGGATGGCTTCCGGCGCCCAGGC
>DASXUH010000233.1:0-22174 GCA_036504935.1 Geothrix sp.
CTTTGATGGCCCTTGGACTCGCCCTGCAGGCGCAGACACCGGTGAAGATCGGCGTCATCAACTGCGCCACGGGCACCCAGGCGCCCATCGGCGAATACATGAGCAATGGCTACAAGTTGGCTCTGGAGGATCTCCAGAAGAAGGGCATCAAGGTCGAGCTGGTCACGGAGGACGACACGGGCAAGCCCCAGGTTTCCATGTCGGCCATGGAGAAGCTGGTAACCCGCGACCGCGTGGCGGCCGTGGTGGGGCCCTACAGCTCCGCCTGCGCCAACGCCGTGTCCAAGCTGGCCGAGAAGTACAAGGTGCCCCTGCTTGTGCCCGTGGCCTCCAAGGAGGACATCACCCGCCAGAACCAGAAGTTCGTCTTCCGCCTCAGTGCCACCACGGAGGACTACGCCTCCATCCTCATCTCCATGGCCCAGAAGCTGGGCAAGCCGAAGACCATGGCGATCCTGAACGAGAACACGGACTTCGGCACCTCCGGCGCGAAGTCGGCCAAGGCCTACGCGGCCCAGGTGGGCATCCAGGTGGTGATGGAGGAGGCCTACCAGGCGGGCTCGCCTGACTACCGCTCCACCCTTGCGAAGGTCAAAGCAACCAAGCCCGACCTCGTCTTCATGGTGTCCTACGTGGCGGATGGCATCCTGCTCATGCGGCAGGCGCGTGAGGTGGGTCTCCAGCCCCAGGCTTTCCTGGGGGCGGGGGCGGGCTTCGCGTCCTCCGAATTCGCCCGGGAACAGGCCATCTCCAACAACGTGTTCTCCAGCACCCAGTGGACCACCGACGTGAACTGGCCCGGCGCCAAGGACTTCGGAGCGCGGTACAAGGCCAAGTTCGGCAAGGCCGAGGTCCCCTACCACGCCGCCAACGCCTACGCCTCGATGATGGTCATGGCGGAGGCCGCGGCCAAAGTCGGCGGCGATCGCGAGAAGCTGCGCGCGGAGCTGCGCGGCGGCCACTGGAACGGCATCATGGGCGACGTGCGGTTCGTGGACTACAGCGGCTATACGAACCAGAACAAGCACCAGATGCTGGTGGAGCAGATCCAGAACGGCAAGCACGAAACCGTTTGGCCACCAGAGTACGGCACGAAGAAACCGGTCTTCCCCTTCAAGTGGAAGTAGCCGTCTTCTGATTGGTCCGCGAGCCTGTCATCTTGGATGGCATGCACATCGGACACGTATTGACTGTCATGGCGGCGGCCTTCATGGCCGGGGCCATCAATTCCATCGCGGGGGGCGGCACGCTCGTGTCGTTCCCGGCGCTGCTTGGCATAGGTCTCACCGGGCAGCAGGCCAACGTCACCAGCACCTTGGCCCTGTGGCCGGGTTCCATCGGAGGGTTCTGGGGCCATCGGGAGGATCTCGCGGGCATCCGGGCCTTCGCCCTGCGCCTGATGCCGCCCTCGCTCCTCGGCGGGGCGCTGGGCGCCTGGCTCATGCTCGTCACGCCCCAGAAGGTTTTCGACCAGCTGGTGCCCTGGCTGATCCTGGTGGCCACACTCCTGCTGGCGGCCAATGATCCCGTCAACAAGATCCTGAAGCGGATGGGCAGCCATGACCGGACACCCGGGTGGTGGGTCGGCGCCATGGTCTTCCAGTTCATCGTGGGCATCTATGGCGGCTATTTTGGCGCGGGTATCGGCATCCTCATGCTCGCGGCGCTGAGCCTGCTGGGGCTCACGGACATCCACCAGATGAACGGGCTCAAGAACTTGCTGGCTCTGTGCATCAACGGCATCGCCATCTTCGCCTTCATGGCGATGGAATTCCTGCGGCATCCCGGCAATGCGAAATGGGCCCTGATCCTGCCCATGGCCATCGCCGCGGGTCTGGGCGGCCTCTTCGGCTCCCACATGGCCCACCGCGTGGGGCGCAAGACTGTGCGCGTCGGCGTGGTCAGCATCGGCTTCATCTTGTCCGCCTGGTACTTCTACAAGCACTACGGAGCCTGAGGGCAGGCTCCGGCTGGCGAGCTGGTCCTCCGGATCTCGGAAGCTGAAAACAGACCCTAGATGGGTTCGTCCTGCCCGTTGAGAGCGGTGAAATCCTCGCCGGGATTGATGAACTGATCCATCTCCATGCCGTGCTGCCGGTCATGGAGCTGCTTGTAGCGGCCGTTCAAGACGAGCAGTTCCCGGTGTGTGCCTCGTTCCACGATCTCGCCGTGCTCGACCACGAGGATCTGGTCGGCGCTTTCAATGGTGCTGAGCCGATGGGCGATGACGAAGGTGGTACGGCCTGCCCGCAGCCGCCGCAGGCCATCCCGGATGAGGGCTTCGCTCTCGCTGTCGAGGCTGGAGGTGGCTTCATCCAGCAGAAGGATGCGGGGATCCGCCAGGATGGCGCGGGCGATGGCCACGCGCTGGCGCTGGCCGCCGGACAGCTTCACGCCACGTTCACCCACCACCGTGTCGTAACCCTGGTCGAAGCGGTCCACGAATTCGTGGACATGGGCGATGCGGCCCACGGCCTCGACCTCCTCCCGGGTGGCGCCAGGCTTGGCGAAGCCGATGTTGTCGGCCACGGTGCCGTCGAAGAGGAAGTTGTCCTGCATGACGACACCCAGCTTGGCGCGGTATTCGCGGAGTCTGAGGGTCTCGACGTTCTTGCCGTCCACGAGCACCTGGCCCTGCTGAGGATGGTTGAAGGCCATGACGAGGGAGATGATGGTGCTCTTCCCGGAACCGCTGGAGCCCACAAGGGCGACGGTGCTGCCTGCTGGCACTTCGAAGGAGATGCCCTTCAGGATCGGATTGCCTTCCTCGTAGGCGAAGTGGACCTCCCGGAAGGCCACGGCTCCCTCGACGGAGGGCAGGGGTTCCCGGCGGGCATCCTCCTGGTCCTCGGTGGGCATGTCGAGGATCTCCCGGACCCGGTCCAGGCCGGCAAAGGCCTCGCTCACCTGGGTCCCGATGTTGGCGATCTGCACCACCGGGGCCGCCATCATGCCCACGAAGAACGTGTACATGATCAGATCGCCCAGGGTCATGCTCCCCGCAAGGATCGCCCGCCCCCCGATGATCATGATGAGAACGCCCAGAGCCCCGACGATGGCCGTGCCGAAGGCCGTGATGGCGCTGGTGCCGGTCAAGGTCCCGGCGATGTTCTTGAAAAGGCGTTCGGTGCCTTCCGCGAAGATCCGGCGCTCGCGGTCTTCCGCCACGTAGACCTTCAGGATCCGGATGCCGCCCACGGATTCTGTCAGGCGCCCGGTGATGTCCGCCGTGATCTCACTGCGCTTCCGGAAGAGGGGGCGGAGCTTCCGGAAGGCCAGCGCCATGGCCCCGCCAAAAACCGCCAGGAAGATGACCGTGGCCACGGTGAGCTTCCAGTTCAGCCAGAACAGCACAGCCAGGGAGATCACGGCCGTGAGCACGCCGCCCACGAGCTGGATGATCCCGGTGCCGACGAGGTTGCGCACGCCTTCGGCGTCGTTCATGACGCGGGAGATCACCACCCCGCTCTTGGTGCTGTCGAAATAGCGGATCGGCAGGCGGAGGATGTGGTCCTGGACCCGCTGCCGCATGGCCATGATGGCCCGCTGGGCCGCCACGCTGACCACCTGGGAGTTGGCATAGCTGGTGATCGCCTGCAGCAGGGTGGCCACGCCCGCGCCCAGAGCCAGGGGCATCAGGAGGTGCCCGTTGTGCTTCCCGATGACCTCGTCGATCAGGTACTTCGTGCTGGCGGGCAGCACGAGGCCCGCCAGGCGGCTGACGAGCATGAGGAACAGGCCCAGGGCCAGAGAGCCCCGGTGCTGCCGCAGCAGAGACCTGGCTTCCCGCCAGGCCCGGGCCGTGTCCACCTTGGGTTTCGTGTTGGGTTCAGTCATGGGGTCCACCTAGAGCCTCCAGGATGGACTCCTTTAGTGAGAAACGGGCTTGGGCGCAGGAGGCGGAGAAGGAGGCGCCGCCGTCTTGGGATCGGGCTGGAAGCCGGGAAGGATCGCATGCGCGAGACCGTTGCCGATCAGTTTGCGGATGACTTCCCACTCGTTGGTCTTGGGGCCGCCCGTGGCACCAGAGATGCGGATCACCGTGGCCACTTCCCTGGATTGACGGTTCTTCAACAGGTTGGCAAGAAATTGCAGGACATGCAGTTGCACCCGCTTGCCAAAGGGTTTCCCCTGGTCCTTCTGCCGCTCGTAGATTTTCAGGTTTTTGACCAGGGGCTTGATGTAGCCCTCGACCTGCCCGTCCTTCACCTTGATTTCGGTGTAGACCGAGACCAGGCCTTCCGCGACGTCCACTCCTAAATGGGCCTTCAGCAGGCCATTGAGGGCTGGCAACTTGGCTTCCTCGACCTGGAGATGCAGGTCGAAATCCACAGGCTTGGCCGTCGAGCGGATCTTGCCTTTGAGTGTGGCATGGCCGCTTCCCATGAAGGCCCCCTGGGCATGGAACAGGGAGGTCTCCAGGCCGGCCTGATTGCTCAGGTGTTCCAGGTCGAGGCTCAGGCTCGAAATGAACACCTGGTAGGGAGGCGTGGCCCTCAGGTTTTCGACACCGAGTTGGCTGTTTCTCAATTTCAACGAATCCACTTCCAGCCACAGCTTGGGCGCGTTGCGCACCCGCTCGGCCAGCTTGATGGCCTGCACGGCATGCTTCCTTTCGATCGATTTGGTGGCTTGGCTGGTGACGTAGTTCACGTGCAGGTGATCGAAAACAACCTCTGCGAAATGGGCTCTTTTGGCCTCGGGGGCGTATTCCACAGAACCATGCAGGGACAGGAATCCGCCCTCGGTTTTCAGCTGGTAGTCCTGCGCCAGGGGGCTCAGGCGATCCAGAGGAATCTGCTCCAGGTGGATCTTTCCCCGGGCGGCCAAGTACGGTTCGCGCAGAAAATCCGCCGCCCCATTGAACCAGACCTTACCCGTGTCAAAGAGGAGGCCCTCCATGGCCACTGGGGAGGGGAAGGTGCTCTTCGACACGGCGATGTTGCGCACATTGCTCGTGGCCATGTGGATCCTGGTGATCCGGATCGGCTTGTCGGCTGCGCCGCCAGAAAGGTAGAGCACGGAGCCATCCTGGACTTGGACTTGGTCGAGCTTGAAGGGGAAGATGGATTCAACGGCCTTCTGCCACCCCCGCCCCTTCAAACCCACGTGGCTGCGGACCTCCTCCTCGATCTGAGCGAGGTCGATGTGCAAGGCGGGGCGCACCACGGTCAGATTCCCCGCCACCTTGAACCGGAGCAGGTCCCGGATCAGCAACGAGAATTGCAGGGCGCTGAAATCAGCCACCGGCGGATCGGGATGGGTGTTCTGCCGGAGGACCAGGTCGTCCAGATCGAAGGCGAATCGCCAAAGGTGGGGACGGACCCGCCCGATCCGGACGGTGTACCCATTCAGGTTCGCATTCATGGTCCGTTCGGCCCATCGCTGCATGGGTCCCGCGAGCAGGGCATCCATGAAGCCGAGCCCTAGCAAGGCGAGCGCGGCCAAGCCGATCAGGAGGCTCTTGCCGCGGTGGGCCCGGGCCAGCCGGAGCATCCGGGTCCACCGGCCTGATGGTGACGGGGGATCGGTGGCAGACCCAGGGCTTCCCGGAAGGGGTTCATCATGCGTGCTGCCCGGGGCGTTTGTTTTCACGATTCCTGATTGGTTGAAGCTTGCGATTTCAGGGTGGGGAGACTCACTCGGCGTGTCCTCGCAGGGGAGCGCGCAGACAAGAGCCGCAGGTGAAGGACCATGAAGACTCCCCAGGTCAAACAAAGGGAAGCATCTATGACACCAAAAGCCATGTTGTCTGTTTGTTTGGATTTAGATGTGTTTGTCTGAGCGCGGACGAATCCAGCCCATCAGAATGAACAGTCGCTTCGATCAAATTAAGCGAACGTCAAGGGGAGGACAGGTGCTCGTCCTTCTTCCGATCGACCGAGATCTCGACGGCGATGGCAGCGGCCTGCTCGGCCGCCACGCCCTCGGTCCGGCGCTCGTATTCCTCCTCGGCCAGGTCATCCCGGGCGCGGACCTCTGTATCGGCGACCTGTTCCTGCTCGCCAGGCAATTCGACGCGCAGTTCCTCGATCAGCATCATGACCGTCGCGGCCACAGGCAGGGCGAGGAGGGCGCCAAGCAGCCCCATCAGTGTTCCACCGGCCATGAGCGCGAAGAACACCACCGAGGATGGCAGGCGGAGCGCCTGCCCATAGATGCGTGGGATGAGCACCCGTCCCTCGAATTCCTCATACGCGAGCATCATCACCAGAACGATGGCCGCAACCACGGGGCTGTGGCCGAGGGCCACGAGGACCACCGGAACCACGGACAAGATGGCGCCGACATAGGGCAGGACATCGGCGATCCCCGCGAGCACCGCCAGGGCCATCGCGTTCTTCACGCCGCAGGCCGTCAGCAGGACGAAGGTGAAGGCGCCGATGAGCAGACAGGTGATCAACTGCCCGCGGATGTAGGCGCCGACGATGGTTTCCAGGTTCAGCATGACCCGGGAGAGCCGGATGTGATGGGTCCGGGGCACCACGGCGTACAGCCCGCCCCGCAGGCGATCCCGATCGATCATCATGTAGAGCGCGAGAAAGAGGGCGCTCATTCCGTAGGCTGCGATCTCGAAGATGCGCATCGAGTAGGAGAGGGCGGTGGCACCGACCTGGTTCCATGAGGCGCTGTAGTCCAGGTTCTTCAGCCAAGCCGCAAAGGGCGTGCTCAGGGGGTACTGGGCAAGGTGGTCGGCCAGGCTCGCGCGGAACACGGGTTCCCGCTCAACCAGCGCCGCGGCCTGGGCGAGGAGCGAGGGGATCGTCATCGTCACCACGAGGACGGCCACCGTGAAGAGGCCGGTGAAGACGATCGCGATCCCCAGTCCGCGCCTGACCCGTCGGGATTCTAGCCACCGCACGGCGGGGCTCAGGGTCCCCAGGATGAGAAGGGCGACGACCAGCACGAGAATGACCGGCCATAGCCGGATCAGTAGCCACAGCGAGAGGCCAAGGAGGACCAGCCGGAGCAGGGTCGATGGCGGGATCTCCAGGCGCAGGGTCCGCGACCTGGATCTCAACGACTCCTTGGGATCCGGGGTGGTCATGGCGTCACTGCCCTGGCTGGCCCGGATGCTGTCGGCGGTCTGAAGAAGGTGCCATCAGCACCACCGCTCTGGATGTAGGTCACGGGAGGCCTCACAGGGTTGGAGGGACTTGGGGGTGAGCTGCGGAGGGCCTTGCGCTCATCCTCGAATCCGTCGGATGTTCCTGGGGTCAAACGCAGCTTCCGTTCCGAATCTCCAACAGCCTGTAACTGGCTGCAAAGACAGCGAGCAAGCACGGTCTTGAGTCCCGGGGGAGCCGGAGGCCCGATCAAAATGGAGGGGCGGCCACCTCAATTCGAATGAGTTGACTCCATGGCGCCCTGAAGGTGCATAGCTTGCGGCCCATGCACGCTTGGCCACCTTGCCAAGGGATCGCACCTTGCCCTTCAGATCCCCCCAGGCCCCGTGAAGAGAAAGGACCTGAATCGCTCTGGCCATGTTCACAAGAGGCCTTCGAATTGAAGGAATCAATACATCATCTTGATTGGACTGAACGCGGAATGGAATGTTTTATTAGTTGTAAATAATTGTAAAATAAATAGTTATAGTGTGGCTTGAATTATGCGATCCAGTGGCGGTGGCCCTCTCCGGGTTGAAGAAAAATCCTGGGGGCAAGCACCTTGGGGCACCCATCGATAGCTTCTTCTCCTGCGCTGCGGGGGCGGTTGTTTTGCCAATGGCCAGACAGCAAAAGGAGAACAAATGACAGGCAAAGTGATCGTTCCGATGTTTTCGATTCTCATGCTTTCGGCATGCCTGATCGGGCCCAGGCGAGGAGGAGGGCTGGAATTGGTCCCCATCCCGCCGATGATCGTGGAGATCGATGACGACAACTACTACGCACAGGGCGGGTATCACTACTTCTATTCCGGTGATCGCTGGTACTACTCCTCTTTGAGGGGCGGCGAACGGATGGAACTACCCAGGTCCCACTGGCCGAGGGAAGTCCGCCGGCACGGATGGGATCGCCACTAGGCGGGTCCGATCGGGCCGAAAATCCTTTCAGAACACAGCAATGGGGAGGGCGATGGCCATAGGCGTTTAGGGAGGTCCCTTGAGCAGCATTCGATGGTTTGGAGGCTGCGCCGTGGGCGCCCTGGTGACCTTGGCCGTGCCCCTCGTGGCGGCCAGATCCGTCCGGCCGTGGAATGCCCTGGAGGCCCGCAAGGCCTCCATTGGAAGGGTCGACGTGGAGATCGGGGATGTCTTCGATCTCACCAAGCCGGACGAGAACAATTGGATTGGACGGACCGCCAACCATCTCCATGCCCTCACCCGGGAAGGCGTCATCCGGAGGGTGCTCCTCTTCGCGGAAGGGGAGACGGTGCGGGAACGGCGCATCTATGAGACCGAACGCCTCCTGCGGGCGCTGCCATTCGTGAAGGACGCGCACATCGACCCGGTGGTCCAGCCCGATGGAACCCTGGTGGCCCGGGTTCGAGTCCGGGACGCCTGGACCACCCAGCTGAGTGCCAACTACGTGCAGGTGGGCGGCCAGCGGACTACGAGCTTCGGCGTCGATGAAAAGAACTTCATGGGCCTGGGCAAGAGCGTGGCCTTCGATCTCTCCAAGGACCACGAGCGCAGCACCTGGGGACTTGCCTACGGAGACCCTCAGCTCTTCGGGAGCCGCTGGACCCTTGCCACTCACATCCAGTACCTCACGGATGGGTACACGCGGAGCCTCCAACTCGAGCGGCCCTTCTTCGCCCTGGACACCCCCTGGTCCACGGGCGTGGCCCTGTCGCAGGGCCATGCCAGCCTCTACCTTTATGACCTGGGGACCCAGGTCTTCCAGGCCCCTTTCATCCAGAATGAGGTCCGCTTGTCCGGGGCCATGGCGCTGCATGAGTCCGGGAACCGGGTCTGGCGAGGGGGCCTTCTCCTCAAGCGGCAGGACACCAGCTATGGGGCCATCACACAGACGGGCCCCCGGGGGCCGCTGCCGCCCCCCGTCCTGGCCGACCGGCGGCTCCGGGGGCCCGCACTCACGTTCTCCACCCAGGAGGATGCCTTCGAGAGCTTTGAGGACCTGCTGGGCATGGACACCCCGGAGGACTACAACCTGGCCTGGACTGGCAACGTGGAACTCGGCACCTACAGCCGCTCCTTTGGTTCGACCATGAACGCACCCTTCTGCCGGATCCAGGTGGGCCGGGGCTGGTCCTCGTCAAGCGGGAACCTCACCCTCCTGGCGGCGTCCTGGGAGGGCCGGAAGCCCGCCACCGGTCTGGAAAACACCCACCTTGCCCTTTCCCTGGTGCAGTACCGGAAGCTGACCTCGAACCAGATCCTCGCGGGGATGGTGACGGTGGATCAGGCCCGGCGCCCCGATCCTGAAACCTGGTACTACCTGGGGGGCGACCAGGGCCTGAGGGGCTTCCCCAACCAGCTCCATCCGGGGGATGCCCGCTGGACCGCTTCCTTCGACTACCGTCTCCTGACGGAACAGCGCTGGTGGGGCCTCGTGCGGCTGGGTTACACCGCCTTCCTGGACCTGGGTTCCGTTCGCCGGCTGGATGGGCAGGGGTGGTCCCGCACCTACTCTGATGTGGGGGTCGGGCTCCGGCTGGGCAACCTCAAGAGTTCCGCGGGCCGTGTGATCCTCCTCAGCGTGGCGATGCCCTTGATCCGGGAGCCCTACCAGTCCCGCTGGCAGTTCACGATCGGCAACGCCATGCGCTTCTGAGCAGTGCCTGCGCCGCCAATCCTGCACGGCGGCCTGCTTTGAGTACAGACCCTAGGTCACATTGATCGGGGGACCATCATCTTGGTGGGTTCTCGCACCGCCACATGGGAAGGCATACTGTCTAAGTTGTTTATATTTAATTATTTATATTTTGGAACGAAAACCGCTTAATACCTGGGGTCGGGACCCTTTCCTGGTGGCCCCGGCGAGCCACATGACAGGCAAGCCAAGATCAGGTTCTTCGACGCAAAGGGTCTTGCCGCACATACCGCGAGCGCATTTCCGCTCATCTCCTCCGCAGCGACGGTGCATTACGACAAGATGGGCGTATAAACAGGTGAGGTGCTTTTGCGCCTTCGGCCTCGCGATCCGCAGGATTTTTCGCGGTCTCCCAGAGGTCGATCATGTCCAGAAAGATCCGCATTCACGCCATTTCGAGCCTCGTCGGTGGTATGGCAGGGGCCCTGCGGAAGACGCAGCAGCGGGTCAGGGATCTCGTCCATCTGGAGACCCAGCGGCTGCTCAGGAGCCAGGAAGCGTCGAACAGCCGGCTTCAGCAGTTCAATGCGACCCTCCAAGAAAGCGAGGAGAAACTCGCCGTCACCCTCAATTCCATCGGCGATGCGGTCATCGCCACGGATGCCGAGGCGAGGGTTAGGATCCTGAATCCCGTCGCCGAACGGCTCACCGGCTGGACCATGGCCGAAGCTGAAGGCCACACCGTGGACGAGGTCTTCCGGATCATCAACCAGGAGACTCGCCTACCTGCCGTGGCCCCGGTCATGGACACCCTCGCGCATGGCACGGTGCAGGGGTTGGCCAACCACACGGTGCTGGTCGCCCGGGATGGCCGGGAATGCGCCATCGCCGATAGCTGCGCGCCCATCCGCGGGCGCGACGGGCGTGTGGTCGGTGCCGTGCTCGTGTTCCGCGACGTCACCGAGGAATACGCCGCGCAGCGGTCCCTGCGCGACTCGACCGCCCTGATCCAGACGATCCTCAACACCGTGGTGGACGGCATCATCACCCTCCAGGCCCGGGGCGGGATCATCGAGACGGTCAATCCAGCCGCGGAGAGGATGTTCGGCTATGCCGCGGCTGAGCTCATCGGGCAGCCCTTCAGCTCGCTGATCCCCGAGCTGGACCGGGACCTGGCCTCAGGTTCCCTCGAATATTTCAGGGCGAGCGATGAGGCCAGGGCCAACGGCCTTGGCCGCGAAGTGCTGGGCCTGCGCAAGGGCGGTGAACGCTTCCCCCTGGAGATCGCTGTCAGCGAGATGTGGCTGGGCGGCCAGCGCTATTTCACGGGCATCCTGCGCGACATCAGCACCCGGAAGCAGGCGGAAGCGGCCCTGCTGAAAGCCGGGGCCCTGCAGAACGCGATCTTCAACAGCGCCAATTTCTCCAGCATCGCGACCGATGCCAGGGGCGTCATCCAGATCTTCAATGTCGGCGCGGAGCGGATGCTGGGCTTCTCGGCCGCAGAGGTCATGAACAAGATCACTCCCGCCGACATCTCCGATCCCAAGGAAGTGATCGCGCGGGCGGAAGCCCTGAGCCTGGAACTGGGCACTCCGATCGCACCGGGCTTCGATGCCCTGGTGTTCAAGGCTTCGCGCGGCATCGAGGACATCTATGAACTGACCTACATCCGGAAGGATGGCAGCCGGTTCCCGGCGGTGGTCTCGGTCACGGCGCTGCGCGACCCCCAGGAGGCCATCATCGGCTACCTGTTGATCGGCACCGACAATACAGCGCGCAAGCGGATCGAGGAGGAGCGGGCCCTGCTCGACCAGGCCCTCCAGGACAAGAACGTCGAGTTGATGGGCGCCAAGATCGCGGCCGAAAAGGCCAACCTCGCAAAATCCGAATTCCTCTCCAGCATGAGCCATGAGCTCCGCTCGCCACTAAATGCGATCCTGGGTTTCGCCCAGCTGATGGATTCCGAATCCCCGCCTCCGACGGCCCCCCAGAAGATGAGCATTGATCAGATCCTGCGTGCGGGGTGGTACCTGCTGGAGCTCATCAACGAGATCCTCGATCTGGCGGTGATCGAGTCGGGGAAGCTGTCGTTCTCGGAGGAGCCCGTGTCACTGGAGGACCTCATGCTCGATTGCCAAGCCATGATCGAGCCTCAGGGCGTGAAGCGCGGCCTCAAGATGACCTTCCCGCGGTTCGACAATCCCGCCTTCGTGCGGGCCGACCGGATCCGATTGAAGCAGGTCCTCATCAACATCCTGTCGAACGCGATCAAATACAACCGGCCAGAAGGAACAGTCATCGTGGACTGTGTCACGACCACTCCCGGCCGCATCCGCATCAACGTCAGGGACACAGGCCAGGGATTGCCTCCCGACAAAGTGAGGCAGCTCTTCCAGCCCTTTAATCGCCTGGGACAGGAACAGAGCGGGGAAGAGGGCACGGGCATCGGCCTTGTGATGAGCAAGCTGCTCGTCGAGCTGATGGGTGGTTCGATCGGCGTGGAGAGCATGGTCGGCGTGGGCAGCCGGTTCTGGTTCGAGCTGAACTCGGTGGCGGCTCCCCAGCTTGCGGACGACAAGACCGATCCCGGTGCTCTCGCGAAGGTTCCGATCCGGCTTGATGCGCCGCTCAGGACCCTGCTGTACGTGGAGGACAACCCGGCCAACCTCAGTCTGGTTGAGCAGCTCATCGCGCGCCGTCCGGACCTGCGCATGCTGAGTGCGGGGACCGGGCTCCTGGGCATCGAGCTGGCACGGGAGAGGCAGCCGAATGTGATCTTGATGGACATCAACCTGCCTGGGATCAGCGGCATCCAGGCCTTGAAGACCTTGCGGGAAGACCCGGCGACCGCGCACATCCCCGTCGTGGCCATCAGTGCCAATGCCATGCTCGGGGACATCAAGAAGGGCCTGGATGCGGGATTCTTCCGCTATCTCACGAAACCGATCAACGTCACCGAGTTCATGGCGACGATGGACGTGGCCCTGGAACACGCAACGACCACCTCGAGGCACACATGATCAGTCCAATCGATATCCTCCATGCCAAGATCCTGGTCGTCGACGATCAGGAAGCCAATGTACTCCTGCTCGAACAGATGCTCCGCGGGGCCGGCTACACATCCATCACCTCCACCATGGACTCAAGCAAGGTCTGCGAGCTTCACCTCATCAACCACTACGACCTGATCCTGCTCGATCTTCAGATGCCCGGCATGGACGGATTCCAGGTGATGGAGAACCTGAAGGACCTCGAAAAGGGCGGCTACATCCCCGTGCTGGTGATCACAGCGCAGCCCGCACACAAGCTGCGGGCGCTCAAAGCCGGGGCCAAGGACTTCATCAGCAAGCCCTTCGACCTGGCTGAAGTGTTGCTGCGGGCTCACAACATGCTCGAGGTCCGCTTGCTCCATCTGGAAATGAAGCGGCTGTACGAACGGATCGCCGCTGAGCAGAAGGTATCGCAGCGGTTGCTGCTCAACGTGCTGCCTTCCTCCCTGGCCGAGCGCCTGGAAGGGCATCCCGAGGTCAAGGCCGGAACCTTCACGGAGCTGGTCACGGAAAGCTATGCGGAAGTGACGCTGCTGTTCGCGGACATCCTGGCGTTCACCAAGTTCGTGGAGGGGGCGAATGCCGAAGTCCTGCTGGGGGTACTCGACGAAATGGCTTCCCGCTTCGGTGTCCAGGGGGGCCGGTCAGGCCTGGACAAGACTCGGACCATCGGCAACGCCTACCTGGCTTCCGTCGGGTTGTCCGATCCGGTGATCGAACATACGATCAAGGCCTCGCGGAAGGCCCTGGACATCGTCGAAGCCGTGGACCGTTTCAACGAACACAGCAAGTACAAACTGAAGCTGCGCATCGGACTCGACATCGGGGCCGAGGTCTCCAGCGTCGTCCACAAACGGAAAATCGTCTGCGATTTCTAGGATGACGCTGCCGGGCCAGACGGTTCTGATACGGCTGGATCGAGCTGATGCGGGCCGTTCAATCTGATCGGCGTCCTGCTTCATCTTGACCGCCCGCACGAATGAATTGAATGAGTATAGGTTGATAGGAATCATGAATGCAGTGATTTACGATTTGGACTGATTCATGCTGCTGGATGCTCACCAAGAGAGAAGGTGAGCGATGCAACCACCAAGGTCGATCCTGCGGAGCCAAGCGTTCGCGCCTCGGGCCATATCGCCGGGCGAACCGTTGAAGGCCCACCCCCTGCTGCGCGCCACGCCGGCTCGCGGGGAGCGGTGGGATCTCCTCCAGCGGGGCGCCCATGACATGTTCAGCTACTTCGTCGCCACGCTCCGCAGGACTTGGTGAGCCAT
Organism: Geothrix sp.; assembly: GCA_036504935.1. GTDB lineage: Bacteria > Acidobacteriota > Holophagae > Holophagales > Holophagaceae > Geothrix. The sequence goes on from DASXUH010000233.1 coordinate 14,044, forward strand.
CGGTGGGCATCGGCAGCCTCCCTGACGGGGCCACACGCCACGTTGAAGACAGCCCCTAGCCGCCCTGGCGGTTGGCCCGCTCTCCGCCGATCAACCCATAGCTCTTGAGCTTGCGGTAGAGCGTGGCGGATCCGATGTGGAGCTGCTCGGCCGTGCGCGTCTGATTGCCGCCATTCATGGCCATGGCCGCGAGGATGTACTCCTTCTCGATGACCTCCAGCGGCCTGACCGTCCCATCGGTGGCCACGGGGAGGGGGCAGGCCTGCCGGACCTCTTCGGGCAGGTCCTCGAGCTCCACGCGGCTGCCGGGTGAGAGCGCGACGGCCCGCTCCATGACATTTTCGAGTTCACGCACATTGCCCGGCCACGCATAGCGAAGAATCTGATCCGCCGCGCCCGGAGTCAGGCCCGTGATCTTGCGCTTCATGGACAACGCTGACCCGGCGAGCAGCACCCGGGCCAGGGGCAGGATGTCATCCCGGCGTTCCCGGAGTGGCGGCACACGCAATTCCACCACCTTGAGCCGGTAGTAGAGGTCCTGGCGGAAGTTGCCATCTGCGACGCCTAAGGCGAGGTCGCGGTTGGTGGCGGCAATGATGCGCACGTCCACCTTTCGATTCTTGTTTTCGCCGACCCGCCGGATCTCCCGTTCCTGGAGCGCGCGCAGCAGTTTGACCTGCATGCCCGGCGAGACTTCCCCGACCTCATCTAGCAACAGGGTGCCGCCGTTGGCCGACTCGAACAGGCCCGGCCGGTCGTGAGTCGCCCCTGTGAAGGCGCCACGCGCATGGCCGAAGAGTTCGCTTTCCAGCAGCGTTTCGGTAATGGCTCCGCAATTGACCGCAATGAATGGCCCGGCCGCCCGCGTCGACTCCTCATGGACCAGGCGGGCAACCCGCTCCTTGCCCGACCCGCTTTCTCCCGTGATGAGAACCGTGGAATCGACCTTGGCCACGCGCTGGGCCAAGTCCACGACTTGTCTCATGGATGGGCTCTTGGCGACGATCCCTTGGATCGGCTCATCTCCGTCCTGGATCACGGCAACCAACGCCCTACGGTGCTCCTTGATTTTCCGCTCGGCGGCCTTCAGGGTTTCCGTGACGCGGTGGATCGATACATCGAGGCAATCCGACAGCCGGCTCTTGTCGTAGAAACACAGCTCCTCGGCCCGCGCGTTGCCCCACTCTTCGCGGGTTCGGCCGAAGAGGTGGCAACCCGCGTCCCCTTTTCCTTGGCAGCGATCTTCGAGGACAAAGACCTCCTGGCCCGCGATCCGGCTGAGGTAGCCGCTGATGAGGCCGCAGATGGTCCAGCACATGGGGGCCTCAGCGCGGCCGAAATGCAGGAGGTGCTGCTCCGCCTCGTAGGAGGTCAAGAGCATCATCCCTTCCTTGGAAAGGGGATCCCTGCTTTCGGACCCGACGCCGAAGAGGCCCCCCAAAATGTGGATGCGGTTGCCCGCCTGCCGCCATTGGTCATCGTCGTCCCACTTGAATTCGGCCTGCAGGGCTTCCGCCATGCGCCAGCCGTGGGCAAAGCCGAACTGAGTGAGGACCACGCGAGCGGCCATGAGGCCGAAGTTCTCGACGAGGTACTTGCGGAGGAGGCCCATGGCCACGGCATCGAGGAGGATCGCCCGCTGCCCCGCGAAGCGGATCACCCCATTCTCTGGATTCAACTCCAGCAGTTCCTTGTGGTCCAAGTCGTCGGCGCGCATTGGTGACCTTCATCCTTCAGACTGAAGGAGCAGTCGTTCATCTTGATGGAGAAGGTTAGCACGCCAATCCAATTCGATTTATTTAAATATTGAATCAATTGATGTAACGAATTGGCTCAGAATCTGCACAGAAAGACTCCAGATGAGGAGCCCCATCTTGAGTTTCCGAGAAGCAATGATTCGACGAGTCGTTATCTGGACCGCCATGTCGACGGACGTTGTCCTGGTTGATTCCCAGTTCGGGTGCGCCCGTCCGCGAACGCTGCTCTCGGCCTCGGGACTCCCGCCGGATCTGTAGCCGTTATGGCTTAATGCCTGAACGAATGAATGGCTGAAATCGAACCACTGAGTGGCAAGCCATCCCTCGCGTCGATGACCCCGCCACCGCGGCGGGGGCGGGGCGCCTGACTGAAGTCGTGCACGACGCGCCCATGCAATGGATGCAGGACGCGAACACACCAAGAGGAGTACCCAATGAACAGAGTCGAAAGCCTACTGACGCGGTCGATGATCCCCATGGGATTGCTGCTGATCGCACTGACGGCGGGATGCCGCGGGGGAGATCCCATCCTGGGTGGAGGCAGCCTGGCCGCCAACCTCATGGCGGCACCCACTGTGACCGCCGTGGCCCCCGTCAATAACGCCACGGCCGTGGCCATCAACAATACGGTCATCACGGCCAACTTCAGCGAACCGATGGCCCCGCTCACGGGATCGGCCACCTTCACGGTGACCGCCGCCAGCCCAGCGGTGTCCCCCACGGGCACCGTGGCGCTGGACGCCACGAATCGGATCGCCACCTTCACCCTGACGCCAGCCACCACGCTGGCGAACCTGACGCTCTATACCGCGACGATCACCGGGGCCAAGAGCCTCGCGACGGGCCTCCCGCTGGCGAGCCCTTATGTCTGGCACTTCACCACGGGGATCGCGGTGGATGCGACCCGCCCCCGGGTGACACTTACCGTTCCCGCGACGACCATTCCTGGTCCGACGACCGCCGTTCCCACGAATACGGCCATCACCGCCACCTTCACTGAAGACATGGCGCCGGCTTCGATCAGCGCCGCCAGTTTCACGGTGACGGCGGCCGCGCCCGGCACCTCTCCCGCCGGCAGCGTGAGCTATGCCGTGGGTGCCCGGACCGCGACCTTCACGCCTTCCACCCCGACGACGCTCGTCGCCGGAACGACCTACACGGCGACCATCACGACGGCCGCCACGGATCTGGCCGGCAATGCCCTCGCGGGCAACCAGGCCGCCCTGCCTGCCGCCAGCAACTACATCTGGACCTTCACCACCGCGGCCGTCACCACGCTGGCGCCGACCATCACCCTGACCAATCCCGCGAACCTGGCCAGCAATGTGGCGATCAACAGCCCGGTCAATGCCACCTTCAGCAAGGCCATGGACCCCCTGACCCTCACCACGGCCACCTTCACGGTCCAGCCCACCGGCCCGCCCTTGGGCTCTCTGGTGCTGGGTGCCCTCGCCTATAACGCAGTCACCCAGGTCGCGACCTTCACCCCCAGCAGCCCCCTGGCCGCCAGCACCTCCTACACGGCCACCATCACGGGTGCCAAGGATCTGGCCGGCAATGCCCTGATCGCTGGACTCGTCCCCAACCCCTGGACCTTCACCACCGGCACGGGCGTCGCCCCCGGCGGTGTCGCGCTGGGTTCGGCGGGCACCTTCGGCATCATGGCCACCGCCGCAATCACCAATACCGGTGCCGGAACCCTCATCAACGGGGATGTGTCCCTGGAACCCGGAACCTCCAATGGACTGCTGCCCGTTCAGGTCAATGGCACCATCCACATCAACGACACCGTCTCGCATCAGGCCCGCACGGATCTCCTGGTCGCCTACAACTTCGCCAAGACCCTGCCTCCTGGAACCACCGTCACGGCCGGCGCTGATCTGGCCGCCGTCTATCCTCTGGGCGTCCCTCCCGGAACCTATACCTCCGGCAGCACGATCCTGGTCTCGACGCCCCTGATTCTCGATGCGGGCGGCAACGCGAACGCCGTCTGGGTCTTCCAGATCGGTTCCTCCCTGACCACCACGGCCAGCGTGTCGCTCGCCAACGGGGCCCAGGCCAAGAATGTGTTCTGGGTGCCCACCCTGGACGCGACGGTCGGCGTCGGAACGATCTTCTACGGAACCATCGTGTCGGGTCGGGATGTCACCGCCAAGACCGGTGCCGTGATCAACGGCCGGATCCTGGCCGGTGCGACGCTCGCCGGCACCATCGCTCTGGACACCAACACCGTCAATGTCCCCGCGCCTTAATGGGCCTTCCAAGAACATTCATCCTTCCTAGGAGAACATCATGAAGTTATCAAAAATCTCAGGGATGCTGGGCCTGGTGGCGCTTGCAATCGTCGCCAGCCCGCTCGCCACGGCGCAGGATTCGGGTTGGTATGCCGGGTTCAATGTCGGCCAGTCCAAGGCGAAAATCGACGATGCCAGGATCATCAAGGGCATCGTGCCGGCCGGGTTCGTCATCACCTCGATCCACGACGACGACAGCAGCACAGGCTTCAAAATCCTGGGCGGGTATCAGTTCAACCGCTACTTCGCCTTTGAGGGCGGCTACTTCGATCTGGGCAAGTTCGGCTACAAGGCGACCACGCTGCCTGCCGGCACGCTGAACGGCGAGATCAAGCTCAAGGGCTTCAACTTCGACGCGGTGCTGAGCCTGCCCTTCACGGAGAAGTTCTCCGCGTTCGGACGGGTCGGGGTGACCAATGCCCAAGCCAAGGATGCCTTCTCGGGAACGGGCTCGGTGGTCGTGCTCAATCGCAATCCCAGTGAACGCGCCACCAACCTCAAATTCGGCGGAGGCCTGCAGTACGATTTCACCAAGTCGTTCGGGATGCGGGCCGAAGTTGAGCGCTACCGCATCAACGATGCCGTCGGGAACAAAGGCGACATCGACATGGCTTCGGTCGGATTCCTCTTCCGGTTCGGCAGGGGCACCCATGCCGCTGCCCCTTATGCGCCGACTCATGAATCGACCGCCTACGCGCCTGAGCCCTACTTGGCGCCGATTCCGGTCGTCGTTCCCGCCCCGGCAGTCCGGACCCAGCAGTACTGCACCATCCTCGACATCCAGTTCGAGATCGACAAGGACGACATCCAGCGCGAAGAATCCGAACGGTTCGCCGTGATCGGGACCTTCCTGGCGAAATACCCCGACACCACCGTGGTGATCGAGGGCCACACCGACAACATTGGAGCGACGGATCACAACCTCGCGCTATCCAAGCGGCGGGCGGAGAATGTGGTGACCTACCTAGTCGAACAGAACCACATCAATCGCTCGCGGCTGACCGCCATCGGGTACGGGGATACCCGCCCCATTGCGGACAACAGCACCGAGGAGGGGAAGCGGCAGAACCGGCGCATCAACGCCGTGGTCTCCTGCGTCACGGATATCGAGGGGCTGAAGGTGGCTCCCGCCAGGCTGACCATGGCCATGGAGATCGAATTCGATCCATTGAAGGACGAGGTCACGCCTCAGCATCGCGATGATCTCCGCAAGGTGGCCAAATTCCTCAAGGCAAATCCCTCCGTCACCGCGACGGTGGAAGGGCATACAGGCAATATCCCGGCTACTGATGCCCAGGCCATGTCCATTTCCAAGCGCCGGGCTCAGAACGTGGTGAATTACCTGGTCGACAACTTCGGCATCGAGCGTTCACGGCTCACGGCCGAGGGCTTCGGGAAGACAAGGCGCTTCGCCTACAGCACAACCCTTGAGGGCCAGCAGGAAAACCGCCGGGTCAACATCATCATCAACTACCCCAACACCACCAAGCGCTAGAAGCAGTCCGTGAACATCGAACCGCAACGCCCCAAGGGGCAGAAACGAGAACGAACCATGCGACCCATCCATCTGAATCCCCGCACGGCCCTCATGGCCACCGTCGCGCTGGCCGCGGTCGGCTTCCCCCTCGGGGCCGCCGACCAGGACCGCCGGATCGAGTCCTCCGCGAGGAGCAGCTACAACTTCATGACCTACCTGAAGGACGACAACATCAAGGTGGACTCCACCAAGGGCGTGGTCACTCTGACGGGGACGGTTTCCCAGGGGTACCACAAGGCCTTGGCTCAGGACACCGTGGAAGGCCTTGCCGGCGTCAAGAGCGTGGTCAACAACCTCATGGTGGTCGGCGACCAGCCCCCCGAGCGTTCCGATGGCTGGGTGACCATGAAGGTGAAGGGCGTTCTGGCCTTCCACAAGAATGTCAGCGCCAGCGCCACCGAAGTGAATACGCACAATGGCGTCGTCACCCTCACCGGCAAGGCCGACTCCGAGGCCCAGAAGCAGCTGACCACCGAATACGCCATGGATGTGGAGGGCGTCACGGAGGTCCGCAACAGCCTCGTCGTATCGAAGGGAGCCCATCGGACCCTGGGGGCGAAGGTCGATGACACCTCCATTACGACCCAGGTCAAGACGGCCCTGCTGTTCCACAAGTCCACCCATGCCCTGACAACCAAGGTGACCACCAAGGACGGCATCGTCACCCTCCACGGGGAAGCGAAGAACGGCGCGGAACGCGATCTGGTGAGCAAGCTCACCGAGGACATCAACGGCGTGAAGAGCGTCCACAACCGGATGACCGTCAAGTAGTCAGGAACCTTCAACCCCGGCCCCCCGTCACCGCGGGGGACCGGGGTTCACCACCTCGGGAGGAGGCACCATGTTGTGGACCATCGCCATCATTTTGATCGTTCTTTGGGCCCTTGGCCTCGTCAGCGCCTACACGATGGGTGGCTTCATCCACCTCCTGCTGGTGTTGGCGATCATCGTCGTCCTGGTTCGCGTCATCCAGGGCCGGAGAGTCCTCTGAAGGGAGCTTGCATGCCCGAGAATCGCCGGACCTACGAAGGCAACCTGGAAGCCCAGCTGGAACAGTGGAAGGACGACCTCGCGCTTCTCAGGGCCAAGGCCAGCCGGGCGGGAACCGATCCCGCCCAGTACACCGAATCCATCGATGTCATTCAGCGCCAGCATGATACGGCCAGTTACCACCTGAGCAGCCTGAGGGGCGCCAGTGATGGCGATTGGCAGCGCGTGAGGGCAAGCACTGAAACCGGTTGGATGGAATACAAGGCGCTCTAGGATCCAACCCTCGATTCCGCACCCACCCCCTCTGTCATTGCCAGGACTGGGACCCGTTCGCCCCGGCCTGGATGACCTCCCCACGGAGCCAGACATGAGCAAGCATCAAGCGCTAGCCGGACACATCATGTTCGATGAGAAGACCACGGATGAATTGGTGGTCCTGCTGAACCAGACCCTGGCGGACACGCTGGACCTGGCCTATCAGACCAAGCAGGCCCACTGGAATGTGAAGGGCTACAACTTCTACGGGCTCCACCTGCTGTTCGACAATCTCTACGGCCAATTGACCACCTATGTGGATGACTTCGCCGAACGAGCCGTCACGATCGGCGGCCAGGCCCTGGGCACCGTCCGGTCCGCCGGCAGACGGTCCCAGCTCGACGAGTACCCCCTGGACGCCCAGGGCAGCAAGGTCCATGTGGATGCCCTGGTGGACCGCTACGGTGAGTACACCAGCCGGGTGCGCCAGGCCATCCGCAAAGCCGAAAAGCTGGGCGACCAGGACACTGCGGATCTGTACACCTCCGTGAGCCGGGCCATGGACAAGGCGCTCTGGATGCTCACGGCTCATCAGGAAGTCTGACCCGCTCTGGAGGCTGCCATGCCCCTCGCCCTCGAGATCACGCTCATCCTGGTATTGCTCGCCCTGGCGGTGGGATTGGTTCCCCTGCTCACTCAACTGCGCCGGACGGCCAAGGGCCTGGACCTTTTCCTCGCGTCCGCGAGGAAGGACCTGGCCCAGATCGCGGAGGATGTGCACGCCTCCAGGTTGCGCATGGACCACCTGGCCGGCTCCCTGGCCATTTCCCTGGGCGACTTGTCCGCCTTCACCAAGTCCCTCGGAGAAGTGGGGGGCACCGTGAAGGAATGGCACGCCCGCTTTCACACCACCCTCGAATCAGCCTCCCGGACCATCGGGGGCGTACTCGGAGGGCTCAGCACCGTGCTGGCCTTCTTCAAGAGCAAGCCGACCCCTCACGAATCTGACTAGGACCATGACCATGACCGAATCCAAGACTTCCTCCTACGGCCCCACGCTTCTCACCTTCCTCGCCGGCGCTGCCGTCGGTGCCGTGGTGGTGGCCCTGACCACACCCAAGACCGGTCCCGAACTGCGCGGGAATCTGAAGGACCTTGCCGCCCGCGCCAAATGCAAGGCAGGCGCACTGGCCGATGATGCGGGCGAGACCTGGGATGACCTGAAGGGCCGGACGACCCTGGCGGCCAATGACCTGAAGCGCGGCGTGACCGACGCGGCCAACGACCTGCGGGGCTGA
>DASXUH010000234.1:0-6407 GCA_036504935.1 Geothrix sp.
CGCAAGGTGGGCGAGGTGCTGCGCCTGGACCCCGGCCCCGCGGGCTACGACATGGTGGTGATGCGCGACCTCCGGCCCGGACGGACCGGCCAGCGCGACATCCCCTACATCAAAGCCTGGTGGACCCTGGACCTGCCGAGCCGCCGCCTGGAGCTGGATCCTCCCGAAGGCCTGCTAGACGTGAACCAGGTGGGCAGCTGACAATCGGAGCCATGTCCCCCCGATTCGAACACCTGAAACAGACCTTCGGCATGCGCCTGTTCGGCTGGCTCAAGATTCCCCTTCTGGCCTCCGTGCGCCCCAGCGTCGTCGAGCTGACGGATACCCGCTGCGTGGTGCGGGTCCCCCTCCGCCGGTGGACGAAGAACCACCTGGGCTCCATGTACTTCGGCGCCCTGGCCATCGGCGCCGACTGCGCCGGCGGACTGCTGGCCATGGACCAGATCAAGCGGTCGGGGCAGCCGGTGTCCCTGGTCTTCAAGACCTTCCAGGCCACCTTCCTGAAGCGTCCGGAGAGCGATGTCTACTTCATCTGCGAGGAGGGCGCCACCATCCGCGACCAGGTGCGCCGCGCCCTGGAATCGGAGGACCGCATCACCGAGCCCATGCACGTCCAGGCGGCGGTGAAGCTGCCGGATGGCGCCTTCGAACCCGTGGCGGAGTTCATGCTGGAGCTGAGCCTGAAGCGGAAGGCCTAGCCCTTAGGCCGCCCGCAGCTGCAGCACGAACTTCTGGATGCCCGCCAGCAGCATCTCGATGGCGATGGCCGTCAGCACCAGGCCCATGAGCCGTTCGAAGGCGAGGGTGACCTTCTCCCCCAGGAAGTCGGCGATCTTCTCCGCGAAGCCGAGCACCACCGCCGAGATGGCCATGGCCACCGAAAGGGCGCCCAGCCATTCCCAGAGCCGGTGCGGCTCCCGGCTCACCAGCAGCAGCACCGTGGCGATGGCCGAGGGCCCGGCGATGAAGGGGATGGCGAGGGGCACGAGGAAGGGCTCGCCGTGGAGGGGGCGGTCCACGGCGCTTTCCGGGTGGGGGAAGACCATCTTCAGGGCGATGAGGAAGAGGATCACGCCGCCGGCGATACCCAGCGAGGTGTCCGTGAGGTGCATGAGATGCAGCACCTTCTGCCCGAAGAGGGCGAAAAAGAGCAGAATGGCGAAGGCGAACAGCACTTCGCGGATGATGATCCGCTGGCGCCGGACCGGATCCACCTGGCGCAGCAGCCCGATGAAGACCGGGATGTTCCCCAGGGGATCCGTCACCAGCACCAGCAGGACGATGGCAGAGACGAAGGAGGCCGAGTCCACGGGGGGCTATTTCAGCTCGAGTTCGAAGGGCAGCCGGGCGTAGACGCCCTGGGGATCGTTCAGGGAGGTCAGCAGGTCCAGCTGGCGGCGGAAGGAATCCACCAAGCCATCCACTGCGCCGGGCCTGGCCAGCTTCCTGGGCTTGCCCGCGAGACTCTTCAGGATCTCCTTGAGGGCGTCCGGTTCCCGCTCAGGCCCCACGATCTGGAAATCGCCGCCCGCCTTGACCCGTTCGGCCGTATGTTTCACCGCGGCTTCAAGGCCTCCGAGCTCGTCCACCAGACCCAGCTTCACGGCCTCGCTACCGGACCACACGCGCCCCTGGGCGATCTCGTGGACCGCTTCCTTCTTCATCTTCCGGCTGTCCGCCACCTTGGCCACGAACTGCTCGTAGATGCGGTCCACCAGGCCCTGGATGCGGGCCAGCTCCAGGTCGTTCTTGGGCCGGGCCAGGGTCATGGGATTCGCCAGCTTGGCCGTCTGCACGCTGTCCCAGGTGATGCCGTGCTCGTTGGCCAATTTCTTCACGTTGGGCAGCAGGCCGAAGACACCGATGGAACCCGTGATGGTGCTGGGCTCCGCGAAGATGCGGTCGCCATAGGTACTGATCCAGTAGCCGCCCGAGGCCGCCAGATGGCCCATGGACACCACGAGGGGCTTCACCTTCTTCGTGAGGATGACCTCGCGCTGGATGAGCTCCGAGGCCGCAGCGCTGCCGCCGGGGCTGTTCACGCGGAGCACCACCGCCTTGATGCGGTCATCCAGGCGCAGCTGGCGCAGCTCGCGGCTGAGGCGCTCCCCGCCCACCTGGTTGGCCTTGCCTTCGCCATCCACGATCTCACCTTCGGCCACGATCACGGCGATGCGAGTCCTCCCCGATTTCGCCTCACCCGGGATGCCGGCATAGGTGGCCAGGGTGATCTGGGGGAAATCCTTGTCCTTGGCCTGCTTCCCGGCCAGCTTCTTCAGTTCGTCCAGCACCTCGTCGTAGGGCGCGATGCGGTCCACGAGGCCCAGCTTCTTCGCCTCCTCCGCCTCCACGAGCCCCTTCTCGTCCGCGATGGTCTGGAGGTCGGCAGGCGCCTTCTTGCGATCCTTCGCGACCGTGTCCTTCCATTCGCCCCAGATGTCGTCCAGCAGCTTCTGCACCTGCTCCCGGTTGGGGTCACTCATGCGGTCCGTGATGAAGGGCTCCACCGCGCTCTTGTACTTGCCCACGCGAGTGACCTGCACCTCCACGCCGTACTTCTTGAAGGCCTCACCGAAGAACATCGGTTCGCTCGCCAGGCCGTTCACTTCCATCTCGCCAAAGGGGTTGATGAACACCGTGCTGGCCCCGGCGGCCAGATAGTAGTCCCGCTTGCTCCAGCCCAGGTTGTAGGCCAGCACGGGCTTCTTCGCCTTGAACCGCTGGATGGCCTCCCGCAGCTCGCGCAGCTGGGCGGGACCCGCGCCCTGGAGGTTGCCCGTGAGGAACAGCGCCGTGATGCGGCCGTCGGAGGCGGCGCGGTCCAGAGCTTCGATGGCCGCGGGCAGGGACTGGCTCCGGGCTCCGCCACCGCCCAGCGCCTCGCGGAGGGCCTCGCTGGGTTCAGGATCCCTATCCCCGTCGGACAGGCTCGTGTCCAGATCGAAGACCAGCACGGCCTTGCCCGGCACCGTGGGTTTGCCGGAGGACCCGATGACCGCCACCAGGCTGAAGAACAGGAAGACAGCCAGCCCGCCGGCCACCATCAGGGCCAGCAACGCAGCGAAGAAGCTCTTGAAAAAGTCCTTCATGACGGCTCCGGGAAACAGTTCAGGATCGCATACCTCTAGGGCTCCGGCCGGAGCCGCGCCACCAGGGCCAGAAATCCATCCAGGGTCTTCGACACCGATGCGGCCGTGCGTGGATCCGCAGGCGCCCCGCGCTCATCGAGCTGCTGATCCGCGTGCGGGACCGTGATCGCGCCGGGGTTGGCCAGCGCCCCCATGTTCGCCAGCGTCGCGCGCCACGCCACCAGGCCGCGGGCGCCGCCGAAGGCCCCCGGGCTCGCCGCGCACAGCAGCACCGGCAGACCCTGCCAGGGGCTGGGGCCCATGGTGCTGAGCCAGTCCACCGCGTTCTTCAGGTGGCCCGGAATGCCCGCGTTGTACTCCGGCGACACGATCACCAAGCCCTGGACCTCCCGAAGGGCATCGTGGAGGATCTGGGCCCCTTCCGGGACTGCCAGGCCCTCCTCGTAGAGCGGCAGGCGCAGGGCCTCCCCCGCGAAAGTGGACACCTCATGGCCCCGGGTTTCCAGCTGACCGGCCAAGTGGCGCAGCAGACGGGTGTTCAGGGAACCGGGGCGGAGGCTCCCGCCCATCAAGGCCATGCGCATGGCTCCTCCTTCATTGTCGTGAATTGTGACCTGGATCAATCTTTACTTAATTGGTAAACTTTTATGTCCGAGGAGGATGTCGTGTCGAATTACCCCGAACACATGGTCGCCCCGATGCGCGAGGAGCTGGTCCAGGAGGGCTTCCAGCAGCTCCTGACCCCCACCCAGGTGGACGAAGCCCTCCAGCGCCCCGGCACCACCCTGCTGGTGGTGAACAGCGTCTGCGGCTGCGCCGCGGCGGGCGCGCGGCCCGGTGTCACCGAGGCCCTGCGATCCCAGGGACTGCGCTTCGATCATCTGGTGACGGTCTTCGCCGGCATGGAGAAGGAGGCCACCGCCCAGGCGCGGGAATACTTCGAGGGCGCCATGCCCACCAGTCCCCAGGCCGCCATCCTCAAGGACGGCCAGCTGGTCCACCTCATGCAGCGCCAGGATTTCCTCGCCCACAGCCCCGAGGAGATCGCCGCCACCCTGACTGCGGCCTACCGCCGGACCGTCGCCGCGAGCTGAGGGAAGCCCGCAGGGAGTTGAAGTAGGCTGGGTATCGGAGAATCCGATGCTCAAGCCGTTGTCCCACTTCAGGATCGTGGACCTGTCCTGCGTGCTCGCAGGCCCCTTCTCGACCCAGCTGCTGGCGGACTTCGGCGCCGTGGTGCACAAGCTGGAACCCCCAGAGGGGGATCCCACCCGCGGCTGGGGCCCGCCCTTCGAGGATGGCGACACCGGGGAGAGCGCCTACTTCCGCTGCGCCAACCGGGGCAAGCGGAGCCGCGCCATCGACCTGCATACGGAAGAAGGCAGGGCCGGCCTGTTCGACCTGCTGAAGGACGCAGACGTACTGGTGGAGAACTTCCGCGCCGATTCCGCGGATCGCCTGGGCCTGGGCTGGAAGCGGCTCCACGCGAAATTCCCCAAGCTCATCCTGGCCTCCGTGCGGGGGTTCGCCTCGGATGTCACCGCCTCCCGCCGGGCCGGCTACGACTTCATCATCCAGGCGGAAAGCGGCTGGATGGCCATCACCGGCGAACCCGAAGGGCGCCCCATGAAGGTGGGCGTGGCCCTGGTGGACGTGCTGGCGGGTCTCTACTGCGCCAACGGCATCCAGGCCGCCCTGCTCCACCGCGAGCGCACCGGTGAGGCCATCCACATCGAGGTGCCGCTCATGGAGGCCGCCTTGGCGGGCCTGGTGAATGTCGCCGCCGGCGCCCTCATGACCGGCCAGGCTCCGCAACGCTGGGGCAACGCCCATCCCCAGATCGTGCCCTACCAATCCTTCCGCTGTGCCGATGGCGACGTGGCCATCGCCGTGGGCAGCGACCGCCAGTTCGAGGTGCTGGCCATGTGGCTGGGCCTGGACCTGGAGGCCCATCCCGAGTGGCGGAAGAACCGCGGTCGCGTGAAGGATCGCGAGGAACTGGTCGCCCTCGTCGAGGCCCGTACCCAGGCCAGCACCGTGGACGAGGTGCTCGCCTTCTGCGAACCCAACGCCATCCCCGCCAGCCGGGTGCGGAGCGTGGACGAGGTGCTGTTCCGCCACGGCGGCGAACTCCACAACCTGCTCCAGCCCCTGTTCGAATCCGAGACCAATGCCATGATCCCCACCCTCGCCACCCCCGTGCTGCTCAATGGCGAACGGGCCTGCGCGCCCCTGCCCCCGCCCCGCTGGCAGTCCTGATGCCCAACCGCCGCCGCATGCCGCGCCTGGTGCCCCTGGGGGCCCGCCAGCCCGATCAGAAGGCGCTGGCCCGCCTCAGCCGGGCCTGGTCCTTCGTGGTCGGGCCCGCCCTGGCCGATCGCACCCGCCCCCTGCGCGTGGAGCGGAACGTGCTCGTGATGGGCTGCTGGGAGCTGACCCGCATCGGCCCCCTCCGCGAAGCCGCAGAAGCCGTTTGGCCACAGATCCGCGACCGCATCCACCGGGCCCTGGGCCTCAGCCTGACCGGCCTCCAGATCGTGCCCTGCGATCCCCCCGTGGAGACACCCACAGAGCCCAAGGACCCCGATCCCCTCCGCCGCGCCCTGCGCCTCCTCGAAGCCCGCCGGAAAGAGCGCATCCGCCTCGGCCTCGAGAAGGAATAGCCCCAGACTGGACGCCCCCGGCCGTTTCCAGTAAAGTCAAACCTTCGTCGGGGCGTGGCTCAGCCTGGTAGAGCGCTCGGTTCGGGACCGAGAGGTCGGAGGTTCGAATCCTCTCGCCCCGACCAATTAAGAAAGGGGCCCGCAGGCCCCCTTCTTATTGGTCGGAAGCAGGCGAGAGGATTCGAACCTCCGAGTGGGATTTCGGAGGCGCGACTAGATGTCGCGCCGGAGAAAGACCGGCGGCTGGCGCAGCCAGACGCGGTTCGAATCCCGCACGGGTGGGTCGAATCCCCAGAAGGGTAAGCGGCCCACCTCCGAGTGGGACCGCCCGAGGCGTGCCTTGATGGCACGCCGAAGCGGGACCGGCGGCTGGCGCAGCCAGACGCAGTTCGAATCCCGCCCGGGTCGACAAAAGGTGCCACCTCCACCTGACGCGCTCGCCTCTGGATGATCTTGCGGTCAGACCACCTAAATGCCCTGCCACTCCCGCTCGGCCTTTCGTGATCCGCGATATCCCCGCTCCCAAGCTACAATGACCGGTTCCGCCCGCCGGGCGGGGAGTCCACCCGATGAGCGATGTCTGCACCATCATGACCACCTGCGGCAGCGAGGAGACAGCCCTGACCATCGCCGCCGCCCTGGTCGATCAGGCCTA
>DASXUH010000235.1:0-2023 GCA_036504935.1 Geothrix sp.
CCTGGAGCGGGAGCTGCGCGCCCTGGAGGCCGCCCACCCCGGCCTTGCCGATCCCAACAGCCCCACCCTGCGCGTGGGGGCGCCGCCCATCGACGCCTTCGAAAAGCGCCGCCACGCCGTGCCCATGCTGAGCCTGGACAATGCCTACTCCGAGGCCGAGCTGCGGGAGTGGGAGATGAAGTGGCGGAAGCTCGCCCCGGACGCCGAGCCCCGCTACGCCGCGGAGTTGAAGGTAGATGGCTTGTCGCTGTCCCTCCGGTACGAACGCCGCGAGCTGGTGGAAGCCCTCACCCGCGGTGATGGTGAAACGGGTGAGCTGGTGACGGAGAATGCGCGGACCCTCTCCGACATTCCGTTGCGGCTTCCCGGGGATGCCCCTGAATCGCTCACCGTGCGCGGCGAAGTCTTCCTGTCCCGGAAGCGCTGGGAGGAGTTGAACCGCCAGCGGGACGCCCGGGGCGAAGCCCGCTTCGCCAACCCCCGCAACGCCGCCAGCGGCACCATGAAGCTGCTGGACAGCCGGGAGGTGGCCGCCCGTGGCCTCTCCTTCCTGCCCTGGCAGGCCCTCTGGGCCGGTGGCGTGGCGGAGGACCACGCCCGGTCCATGGCCCACCTCGGCGCCTGGGGTTTCGGGGTCATGCCCGCCCATGCCAGCGGGGACCTGGAGGCCATGCTGGCCTTCATCTCGGCCCAGGCCGAGGCCCGCCTGAAGCTGCCCTTCGACACGGATGGTGTGGTGTTGAAAATCCTGGATGCCGCCCTCCAGCAGCGCCTGGGTGCCACGGATCGCGTGCCCCGCTGGGCCATCGCGTTCAAGTTTCCGGCCACCCAGGTGACCACCACCGTGCTGGGCATCACCTGGCAGGTGGGGCGCACGGGCAAGCTCACGCCGGTGGCCGAGCTGGAGGCCGTGGAAGTGGCGGGATCCACCGTGCGCCGCGCCACCCTGCACAATGCCGACGAACTGGACCGCCTGGGGCTGCGGGTGGGTCATCGAGTGTTCATCGAGAAGGGCGGCGAGGTCATCCCCAAGGTGGTGGCCCTGGTGCCCGGCGAGGAGGCGCGGGACCTGACGCTCCCCGCCATTCCCGTGGCCTGCCCCGTGTGCGGGGGCGAGGTGGGCAAGGCCGACGATGCGGAGGTGGCCATCCGCTGCCTGAACCCTGAGTGCCCCGCCAAGCTGGTGGCACGCCTCCTCCATTTCGGAGGCAGGGCCGCCCTGGATATCGAGGGGATGGGCGAGGCTCTGGTCGAGCAGCTCGTGGCCTCGGGTCGTTTCGAGCAGCCCTGGGGGGTCTTCTCGCTGCTGGGCGAACCCATGCAGGGGCTGGCCTACCTGTCGGGCCTGGAGCGCATGGCGGAGAAGTCGGCCCAGAACCTCATGGACGCGCTGATGGCGGCCCGCACGAAGCCCCTGTCCCGCTGGATCCACGCCCTGGGCATCCCCATGGTGGGGGCCCGCACGGCGGAGCTGCTGGCCGAGGCCTACCCCTCGCTGGAGGCCCTGTGGGCGGCGGATGAGGGCCGCCTCCAGGCTGTGGAGGAAGTGGGCCCCAAGGTGGCCGCGGCCCTCCGGGCTTTCGCGGCCTTGCATCCGGACCTGCCGGCGCGGCTGGCTTCGCTGGGTGTGCATCCGGCCCCGCCGGAACCCCGGAACCGGGGCGGGCTGCCCCTGTCTGGCCAAGTCGCGGTGGTCACCGGGACCCTGCCCACCCTTTCCAGGGAAGACGCCGAGGCGCTGCTGAAGCGCCTGGGCGCGAAAGTCACCGGGAGTGTTTCGGCGAAGACCACGCTGCTGGTGGCCGGGGAGAAGGCCGGGTCCAAGCTCGCCAAGGCCGAGGCCCTGGGCATCCCCGTGCGGGACGAGGCCTGGCTGCTGGAACAGGGGGCCGACAAAGCCCTGGACGCAGGCTCCGCGACCACCCCATGATCTAGGGCCGTGCCCTTGGAAAGTTCCGTGCTGACGCGCCTCGGCAAGTTCGACATCATCCGGCTGCTCGCCCAGGGCAGCATGGGCGACATC
>DASXUH010000236.1:0-1553 GCA_036504935.1 Geothrix sp.
CGCCCACGAGGCCTTCGGCACGGTCTTCGGCGAGAAACCCCTGGGCGCCGTGAGCCCCGCCTGGCGCTGCAACGACACCACGCTGGAACTGCAGGAGGCCTACAGCCTGGCCTACGCCGGCGACTGTCGCGGCTTCGCGCCCTTCTATCCCGTCGTGAAAGGGCGCACGCTGAGCACCCTCCAGATCCCCACCACCCTGCCCACCCTGGACGAGCTGCTGGGCCTGGACGGACGCACGCCGGACCAGGTCAACCGCGAGGTCTGGGACCTGGTGCGGGAGGATGCCCTGAACGTCTATGCCCTGCATACGGAGGTCGAGGGCGGGGCGCTGTTCGAGACCTTCGACGCCTTCCTGGGGGGCCTGCGCGAGCGCGGCGTCCAGGCCCGTACCCACGCGGACTGGCTGCCGGAGCTGAAGGCCGCCAACCCGCCGGCCAAGGCCGTCTCCCGCCGGGAGATTCCCGGCCGGGCGGGCTGGGTGAGCTGGGAGGGCTAGCCCTCGCAAGACGATGGCCGATGCAGTAACCTTCGGAGCAACCCTTTCCTGAGGTCTCCATGCGCTTTCCAGCCCCGCTCCTGCTCTGCACCCTCGCCCTAGCGCCTCTTGCGGCCCAGGGAACCCCCGAAGAGGATCGCCTCAAGCGGGTGGAGGCCCGGGTGAATGGCCTCAACTGGGAACTGGATTCGGTTCGGAAGGCCGCGGACGACCAGCTCTGGTTCCTGCGGCTGTCGGATGTGGCCGTGGTGGACAAGGTGACCTACACCGGGCCGCCCAATCCCAAGGGTGAGGAGACCTACGGCATCAAGAACCAGCGCCACCCCTTGAAGATCCAGCAGTATGTCTTCGTGCCCCGCAAGGCGGAGAAGGGCCGCAAGCTGCCTCTCATCGTGCTGCCCCATGGCGGTGTCCACGGCGATTTCGGCACCTACCACGTGCACGTCGTGCGGGAGATGATCGAGCGTGGCTACATCGTGATCGCCCCGGACTACCGGGGCTCCACGGGCTACGGCAAGGGCTTCTACGAAGCCATCGACTACGGCGGCCTGGAGATCGACGACGTGGTGGCGGGCCGGGACTGGGCCGTGGAGCACCTGCCCGTGGACCCGAAGCGCTGCGCCATCGTGGGCTGGAGCCATGGCGGCCTCATCGCCCTCATGGCCGTCTTCGACCACCCCGAGAAGTTCGCGGCCTCCTATGCCGGCGTGCCCGTCTCGGATCTCATCACACGCCTGGGTTACGTCGGGCAGGAGTATGTGGCCGAGTTCTCTGCCAAGTTCCATATCGGCAAGGAACCCAAGGACGCCGTGGAGGAATACCGCCGCCGCAGCCCCGTGTGGAATGTCCAGAAGCTCCGCACCCCCCTGCTCATCCACACCAACACCAACGACCGGGACGTCAACGTGGTCGAGGTCGAGCAGCTCATCAACGCCCTCAAGGCCGCCGGCAAGACCTTCGAAAGCAAGATCTACCAGGACGCCCCCGGCGGCCACAGCTTCAACCGCATCGACACGACGGTGGCCCAGGAATCCCGCAAGGAGATCTATGCGTTCCT
>DASXUH010000237.1:0-3950 GCA_036504935.1 Geothrix sp.
TTCTGGGCCGCCTTCAGCCGCGAGGGCATGAAGAAGAACGCGGTGGTCTTCCTGGTGATGTTGACCTCCACGGCCTTCGTGGTGCTGCTGGCCCGCCTCATGGGTTTCAACGCCCGCTACGCCGCGGGCCTGCTCACGGGCAGCTTCACCAACATGCCGGCCCTGGCGGGCGTCATCGAGCGCGTGAAGACCATGGCGGGCGCGGGCCCTGTGGAACTGGCCCAGCCCACGGTGGCCTCCGCCATCGCCTACCCCATCGGTGTGCTGGTGCCCATGCTGATCATCCTGCTCAGCTCGAAGGTCTTTCGCGTGGACCTGAAGGCGGAGGCGGATGGCCTCAAGGACTACCAGGCGGGCCACCAGAAGCTGGAGGTCTGGACGGTGCGGGTGACGAAGCCCGAGGCCGAATCCCTGACGAAGCGCGAGATCCGCGCCGCGGGCCGGTTCCAGGTGGTCTTCGGGCGGGTGCTGCGCAAGGCAGAGCTGCTGCTGCCAGGGCCGGGTTTCCGGCTGAGGCTGGAGGACCTCGTGACGGTGGTGGGCTCCCCGGACGACCTGGTCCAGGTGGAGGCTCTCATCGGGGAGCGCAGCCATGTGGAGCTGGACCGCGATCAGAGCGCCCTGGACGCCACGCGTGTCTTCGTGTCCCACCCGGACGTGGTGGGCGTTCCCCTCGGTAAGCTCGATCTGGTGAACAAGCACCAGGCCATCATCACCCGCGTCCGCCGAGGGGATCTCTGGTTCGTGCCGGACGGCGACACGGTGCTGGAGCTGGGCGACCGGGTGCGTGTCACCACCCGCCGGGACAACATCGAGGCCATCGAGGCGTTCTTCGGGGACAGCTACCGCGACCTCAGCGAGGTCAGCTTCCTCACCTTCGCCATGGGCCTGGCGGCGGGCCTCGCCCTGGGCCAGCTGCCCATCCCCCTGGGCCACGGCATCGTCTTCAAGCTGGGTTTCGCGGGCGGCCCCCTGGCCGCGGCCCTGATCCTGGGCCGGTTCCACCGCATCGGGCCCCTGGTCTGGAACTTCCCCTACAGTGCCAACCACACCATCCGGCAGTTCGGCCTGGTGCTGTTCGCGGCGGGCATCGGGGTGCTCTCCGGCGAGGGTTTCCGGGCCATCCTGTCGAAGGATGCCTCGGTGCTACCCATCTTCCTGGGGGCGGCCTTCCTGGTCTGCTTCGTGGCGGATTCCCTGACGATGCTGCTGGGCTACAAGCTCTTCGGCATCCCGCTCAACATCATGTTCGGCATCGTGGCGGGCACCCACACCCAGCCTGTGGTGCTGGGCTACGCCAACCACCATACGGGCAATGACCTGCCCAACGTGGGCTTCGCCACGGTCTACCCCCTGGCTACCATCCTCAAGATCGTCCTGGCCCAGGTGCTGCTGGCGCTGATCCCGTAGGTCAGGGCACAGCCACCAGTGCCGTGACGGGCTTTCCATCCGGGGCCTGGGCCCACCGGATGTCCAGCCAGGAGGCCACCGTGGGCGCGATGTCCCAGGCGGGCACAGCCATGAGGGGACCCTGGCCCGCGCCCAGCACCACCAGCCAGGACCGCATGGGCGCGGACTCCGGCGCGTAGGCATGGGCGCCGGCGCGGCCGTGGCGTTCGGATTCATCCTCCCGGCTGTTGCGGGCCTGGGAGAGCCAGGTCCCGAGGGGCGCCAGGACGACGATGTCGCCCACCCGCGGGCTGCCGCCCAGGTGGTAGCCCGCGGGCACCTGCTCCCGGGGCCAGGCTTTCAGGCCCGCTCTGCGCAGGCGGGCCAGGGCACGGGCCCGGTCACCGGGCTGCCGCAGGTAGACATAGGCGCTGCCGCCGTGGGTGATGAGGTCCACGGGAATGCCGTCGAGGACGGTGGGGAGGTGGATCCGGCGCTTCATGGGGACCATGCCGTGATCCGCCGTGAGGATCACCCGGAGGCCCGGATGGGCCGCCTGCATGTGGGCCAGCCAGGGGGCGAGCTCGGCGTCGAGGGCGCGCAGCTTGGCCAGGGCCTCGGGACTGCGGGGGCCGTGCAGATGGCCCTCCTCATCTGTGCCTGACAGGTAGGCCATGACCAGGCGGGCCCCGTCCGCCAGGGCGGATTCGCAGAAGGCCAGACCTTCCGCGTCGGGCACGCCGGGCTGGAAGGCCTTCATGCGCCAGGGGGTCACGCCCTGCCAGGGGCCGTTGGAGCCGACCCAGTGGAAGACGGCCGTGCGGACGCCGCTGCGGGTGGCCGCCACCCAGAGCGGTTCGCGCTGGATATCTTCGACCCGGTTGGCCGCCGGGACGCGCTGGCGGTCTTCCGGCCGCAGGTAGCCGTTGGCCACGACGCCGTGGTGCTCGGGCCAGCAGCCGGTGGCCAGCGTCACGTGCCCGTTGAAGGTGGTGGCGGGAAAGGGCGGGAGCACCGCCGCGTGGCGGCCCTGCTTTGTCAGTGCCCAAAGCTGGGGCATGGTGTCGGGGCGGAACTGGTCAGCGCCCAGGCCGTCCTCGCTGATGAGCAGCACGGGGCCGGCAACGGCTTTCGGTGGATCTCCGGCCCGGGCGGGGAAGAAGGCGAGCAGGACGGCGAGCAGGGCGGAACGGCGCATCCCTCAAGCCTATCAAGCTAATCTGAAGGCATGAACACGCCCCGTTGGCCCTATCCCCTGCTCCGTCTGAAGCCCGGTAAGGAGGTGATGTTCTCCAAGCGCCACCCCTGGGTGTTCTCCGGGGCCCTGGCCCGGCCTTCGGAAGCCCACCTGGTGCGCCTCGCCGATGATTCAGGCCAGGTGCTGGGCGTGGGCACGGCGAGCCCTGCGAACCCCCTGGCGGCCAGGATCTTCCGTTTTGAGGACGCGCCCCTGGATGAGGCCTTCTTCCGCTCGCAGTTCGAAGCGGCCCTGACCCTGCGCAAGGCGCTGGGCCTGTGGGATCCCGAAGGGGGCTGCCGCTGGGTTTTTGGCGAGGGCGACGGCTTGCCGGGCCTGGTGGTGGACCGCTACGCCCAGGCCCTGGTGCTCCAGGTGGGCACGGCGGGGCTTGAGGCCCTGCGCGACATCTGGTGGCCCATCCTCTTCGAGACCGGCAAGCGCGAAGGCATCACCGCCTTTGTGGAGCGCAGCCAGTCCGGCCGGCGAGAGGAGGGCCTCGACCCCGTGAACCGCCTGCTGAAGGGGAGTCTCGCCGGGCCCGTGACGGTGCAGGAGGGGGCGGCACGGCTCGGCGTGGATCTCCTGCGGGGGCAGAAGACAGGCTTCTTCCTGGACCAGCGGGCTCATCGGCTGCAGGTGGGCGCCCACGCCGCGGGCTGCCGCGTGCTCAACACCTTCGGCTACACCGGCGGTTTCAGCATCCACGCGGGCCTGGGCGGGGCGGCGGAGGTGGCCACCCTGGACATCAGCGCCCCGGCCCTGGACCAGGCGGAGCGGGACTGGGCCGCCAACGGCCTGGATCCCGCGGCCCACGTCCGCATGGAAGGCGATGCCTTCGAGCTGATGCGGCAGCTGGAGCCCGGCGGCTGGGACCGCGTCATCGTGGACCCGCCCGCCTTCGCCAAGCAGCGCAAGGACGTGGACAAGGCCTTCAAGGCCTACAAGGATGTCTTCCGCCTCGGCGCCCGCGCCACCGCGCCCGGCGGCATGCTCTGGGTCTTCTCCTGCAGCCAGCACCTGGACCGCACCCGCTTCCAGGAAGCCGTGTGGACGGCCATGTTGGAGGCCGGCCGCGGAGCTCGGGTACTGGCACACCTCGGTCAGCCCGCCGACCACCCTTATTCCCTGAACCACCCCGAAGGGTTCTACCTCAAGGGGTTGTGGCTGAGCCTGGACTAGCCCAGCCGCTCCACGGCCTCATCCACGCCCTTGGCATGCAGGGCGCCGAGCTTCAAATCCAGCAGGTGGCTCAGCTTCACGTTGCCCATGGCGCCGAGCATGGAGGCCTTGAGGCGGGGGATGCTGGATTCCATCGAGCCGA
>DASXUH010000238.1:0-2536 GCA_036504935.1 Geothrix sp.
GGGGCGTTGAAGGCGATGAGCACCTGGGGATCGGGGGAGCCGGGGTTCAGCACCTCATCCTCGGCCACATGCACATCGGCATAGGACGTGCCGCCGCGGCTTTCCGGGCCATAGCTGGGGATGTGGGTGGCGTCGAAGCCCTCGCTGATGGCGGCGCGGGCGATGAGCATGGCGGCGGTCTGGGCGCCGTCACCACCGGAGCCGGCCAGCTTCAGCGAGATGTCGTTCAGCGCCAGATGGGTGGGGAAGCCCTTGCAGAAACGCTCGGGGTGCTCGGAGGTGGCGCCGGCCAGGCTGAGGATCTTCTCGCCCTTGAAGCAGGGCGGGTTCCGCTTGAACCAGGGGTCGACAGTGATGTCCTTCTTCACGCCCAGCGGGTAGACAGGCTCCATGCACTCCTTGACCCACTTCTCGGTGTCCTCGGGATTCATCTTCAGGTGCGTGGGGCACTCCGCCAGCACTTCGATGAAGGAGTACCCACGGCCTTCCACCTGGAGCTTGATGGCCTTCTGGATGGCCTTCTTGGCCTTGATGCGCTGCTTGGCGTCGTAGAGGGCCACCCGCTCGACGTAGACCGGCCCGTCGAGCCCGGCGATGAGCTCCGCCATCTTCATGGGCTGGCCGTTGTACTCGTTGCGGCCCGCAGGGCTGGTGGAGCTGGTCTGGCCCATCAGCGTGGTGGGGGCCATCTGGCCGCCGGTCATCCCGTAGATGGCGTTGTTGATGAAGATGACGGTGATGGGGGCGCCGAGCTGGGCCGTGGCCACCGTTTCGGCCAGGCCGATGGAGGCCAGGTCGCCATCGCCCTGGTAGCTGATGACCACGCTCTCCGGGTTGGCGAACTTGTGGCCCAGGGCCACCGCGGGCGCGCGGCCGTGGGCGGCCTGGGTGTTGCCCACATCGAAGTAGTAGTAGAGGAACACGGAGCAGCCCACGGGACTCACGGCTACCGTACGGTCCTGGATGCCCAGCTCGTCGATGGCCTCGGCCAGGTACTTGTGGGCCAATCCGTGGCCGCAGCCGGGGCAGTAGTGGGTGGCGTGGCCCTTCAGGCCCTCGCCGTGGGAGTGGCGCTCGAACTTGTCGTAGAAGACGCTGGCCTTGCTCATGCGAGCACCTCCTTCCGGCCCAGGACCCGGGTCATGATTTCGCTCTGCTGGGGCAGGACGCCGCCCATGCGGCGCACGGATTCGATGTCGGGGAACTGGTGGATGCCGGCCTTGCTGAGGGCGAGGCGGATCTCATCCTCCAATTGCCCGGCGCTGGCCTCCACCACCACCAGGCGCTGGGCGCCGTGGATGGCGGCCTTCAGCTCCTCCACCGGGAAGGGCCAGAGGGTGACGGGCCGGAACAGGCCGGCCTTGATGCCCTGGTGCCGCAGCTCCTGCACGGCGCCCTTGGCGGTGCGGGCCGGGGTGTTGCAGGCGATGAGCACCACTTCGGCGTCGTCGCACAGGTAGGACTCGCTGCGCGCCTCCACCTTCATGGCTTCGTACTTGGCGTTCAGGTGGATGTTGTGGGCCTCGAGGTCGGACTCGGTGAGGAAGATGGACGTGATGACGTTCTTGCGGTGCATGGCGTCACCGTAGACCGCCCACTTGGGGATGCCAGGCTTGATCATGGTGTCAGGCAGCTGCACCTTGCCCGTCATCTGGCCCAGGTAGCCGTCCCCGAGGAGGACCACGGGATTGCGGTACTTGAAGGTGAGCTCGAAGGCCAGCATGGTGAGGTCGAGCATCTCCTGGGGTGTGGAGGGCGCCAGCACGATGGCCTGGGTGTTGCCGTGGCCGAGGCCGTGGCAGGCCAGCTTGATGTCGGACTGCTCAGGGGCGATGTTGCCGAGGCCTGGGCCGCCGCGCATGACATCCACGAAGACGCCCGGCAGCTCGGCGCCGATCATGTAGGACACGCCCTCCAGCATCAGGCTGAAGCCTGGCGAGGAGGTGAAGGTCATCGTCGGGAGACCGGCGCCGGCGGTGCCGTACATCATGTTCACGGTGGCCACTTCGCTGACGGCCTGGATGAAGGTGCCGTCGAGCTTGGGCAGGAACTTCGCCATCAATTCGGCGCCCTCGGTGGAAGGGGTGATGGGGTAGCCGTAGACGTGGCGGCAGCCGGCGAGCAGGGCGCCCAGGGCCGAGGCGTACGTGCCCTTGATGACCAGGGGCTCGGTGCGGGGCAGGGGCAGGGTTTCGTCGGGGATGTCCACAGGCTCGGGGGCGTCGCTGGGCTTCACGCCGAAGATCTTGGCCGGGTCTTCCAGCTCGAAGTCCTGGATTTCGCCTTCGTGGGCGGGCCGCAGGCCATAGGGCTCGGGGCAGGCGTCCATGCACAGGCCGCAGGCGTTGCAGTTGGTGAGATCAAGATCCACGGGCACCAGGCCCGTCAGGGGATTGATCTGGTCGCTGAGGGTGATGCAATCCTTGGCACAGGCGTCGAGGCACCGGCCGCAGCCTTTGCAATACTCCGGCAGCAGAAAGGGTTTGGGTCGTTCTTTGAGGGCCATGGAGACTCCATGCAGGGACGCAGGTCCTAC
>DASXUH010000239.1:0-11902 GCA_036504935.1 Geothrix sp.
ATGATGGAACAATCTGATGCGGCCCGCGACATGGGCCCGCCTTCGGAGGGGCCATGGCACGCAAGGAAGGCCGCACCACGGAGAACTGGGCGATCTGGGACCGCTTCATCCGGGAGGGGACGATCGAGCCCGGAACGCTGGGGCCCGAGCTGGAGGCCTCCTGGCGCCGCTGCAAGGCCGCGGGCGTGGATCCGCTGGCCGGGCGGTCCACGGTGGTGCTGGGGTCCGCCGAGTTCGCGGCGCTGGCAGAGCGGAAACAGGACCTGATCCGGGTCGCCAAGCCCTTCATGGAGAACCTGTACAGCCTGGTGGCAGGCTCCAGCTTCGTGGTGCTGCTCTTCGACGAGCAGGGGTACTTGCTGGAAGCCGTGGGCGATCAGGACCGGATCCTCGCCTCCCAGGACCTGAACCTGAACAAGGGGGCGCTCTGGGCCGAAGGGGAGGTGGGGACCAACGGCGCGGGGACGACGCTGGTCCTGGGCCGCCCCTTCCAGGTTTCCGGGGCGGAGCACTACTGCCAGAAGCACCACCGCTGGACCTGCTCCGGCGCGCCCCTCTTCGATCCGCGGGGGAAGACCATCGGGCTGCTGGACATGACCGGGCCCGTGGATGCCACTCACATCCACACGCTGGGACTCGTGATGGCCGCCGTGGAGGCCATCCAGCACGAGCTGGAGGTCGGTCAGAAGAACCGGGAACTCCGCCTGCTGAACAACCGGCTCTCCAGCATCCTGCTCACCGTCACCGACGGGGTGCTGGTGCTGGATGTCGACGGCGTCCTCGACCAGATCAATCCGGTGGCCGAGCGGCTGCTGGGGGTCTCCAGCCAGCAGGCTGCGGGCAAGCGCATGACGGATCTGGTGCGGGACCTGGGGCCGATCCGCGAGCTGCTGGCGTGGGGCCGCGAGTTCCTGGACCGGGAGCTGGAGCTGACCTCCGGCCGGGGCGCCCTCCAGTGCATCGCCAGCGGCAAGCCCATCCTGGATGAATGCGGCGTGATCAAGGGGGCCGTGCTGTTCGTGAACCCCATCAACAAGATCAAAGGGCTCATCAACCGCTTCAGCGGGGCCCAGGCCACCTTCCGCTTCGAGGACATCCTGGGGCAGGGGGAGGCCCTGCAGCGGGCCGTCCAGCTGGGCCAGCTGGCCGCGGCCAACGAGAGCAATGTGCTGCTCACCGGCGAGAGTGGGACGGGCAAGGAGATGTTCGCCCACGCCATCCACAACCAGTCGGAGCGCCGGAAAGGGCCCTTCGTGGCCATCAACTGCGGGGCCATCCCCCGGGAGCTCATTGCCAGCGAGCTGTTCGGCTACCAGGACGGGGCCTTCACGGGCGCGGCCCGGGGCGGGCGCCCGGGGAAGTTCGAGCTGGCCAGCGGGGGCACCCTCTTCCTGGATGAGATCGGGGACATGCCCCTGGAGCAGCAGATCGCGTTGCTGAGGGTGCTCCAGGACAAGACCATCACCCGCCTCGGCGGCGACCGGCCCTTCGTGGTGGATGTGCGGATCATCTGCGCCACCCACAAGGATCTGCGAGAGGAGATTCGCAAGGGGACCTTCCGCCAGGATCTCTACTACCGGCTCAACGTCTCCATGATCAAGCTGCCGCCCCTGCGGGAGCACCCCGAGGACATCCCGGAACTGCTGGAGGTGTTCATCCACAAGTTCGCCGCCCGGAAGGGCCTCTCGAACCTGCGCATCGATCCCGGCGTGATCGGCGCCCTCCAGGGCTATGCCTGGCCCGGCAACATCCGCGAGTTCCAGAACGTGGTCGAGCGCATGGTCCACGCGGTCCGGGGGCCGTCACTCCTCCCGGAGGACATCCCCGATGAGATCCTCCGCCCTCAGGAACCCACGGTCCCTGCCCCGGCTCCCGCGGCTTCGGGCCCGATCCGCGCCACGGGCTCTGTCAGCCTCCGCGAGCAGTTGCTGGAGGAGGAGCGGGAGCAGATCCAGGCCTGCCTACGCACCTGGAAGGGGAACATGACCAAAGCCGCCCAGGAGCTGGGGATGGCGAGGAACACGCTCTACCGGAAACTGCAGAAGCTGGGCATCTGAGCCTTGAACGCGACTCCTGACCGGACAGGCAGGCAGGGTCCCAGCGATGGGGTGGATCCACGCAACAGTCAGTGGCCGCTGTTATCCCCCGCCAGCTTCCGCGCCAGCTCGCCCACCACGCTCTTGGCGTCGCCGAAGAGCATGAAGGTCTTGTCGAGGAAGTAGAGCTCGTTGTCGATGCCGGCGAAGCCCGGGTTCTTCGAGCGCTTGATGGCGTAGACGGTCTTGGCCTTGTCGGCGTCGATGATGGGCATGCCGTAGATGGGGCTGGTTTTGTCCGCCCGGGCGGCTGGATTCACCACGTCGTTGGCGCCGATGATCAGGGCCACGTCCGCCTGGGGCAGGTCGCCGTTGATCTCGTCCATCTCCACCAGGTCGGTGTAGGGGATCTCGGCTTCCGCCAGCAGTACGTTCATGTGGCCCGGCATGCGGCCCGCCACGGGATGGATGGCGAACTTCACGGTGACGCCGCGCTTCTTCAGAAGGTCGTAGAGCTCGCGGACCTTGTGCTGGGCCTGGGCCACGGCCATGCCGTAGCCGGGCACGATGACCACCAGGCTCGCCTGCTCCATGACCTGGGCGGCGCTCTCCACAGTGTCGGACTTGTAGGCCTTCTGCTCCCCGCCCGCCGCGGAGGTCTGGGCCTGCCCGAAGGCGCCGAACAGCACGTTGAAGAAGGAGCGGTTCATGGCCTTGCACATGATGATGGACAGGATCAGGCCCGAGCTGCCATCCAGGGCGCCCGCCGTGATGAGCAGCTTGTTGTTGAGCACGAAGCCCATGGCCACGGCGGAGAGGCCTGCGTAGGAGTTGAGGATGGAGATGACGGTGGGCATGTCCGCCCCGCCGATGGGGATGATCAGCAGCACGCCGAAGGCGAGGGACAGCAGGATGACGCCGCCGAAGGCCCAGGGCGCCCAGGGGGCCAGCGGGTGCAGCACCAGCGCAACGCCCAGGGCCAGCGCCACGCCGAAGAGGGCGAGGTTGGTCAGGTTCTGTCCGGGATAAGTCACGGGCCGCTGGGGGATCCACGTCACTTCCTGCAGCTTGCCCGCCGCCAGCAGTGAACCCGTGAAGGTCAGGAAGCCCAGCAGGATCTCCGCCACCAGGGCCACGACGATGAAGGTGGTCAGGGCCGCCTCGTTGCGCTGCCCGTAGTAGAGGAAGAACTTCGCCGTGCCCACCAGGCCCGCGGCGAGGCCGCCGAACGCGTGGGAGAGGGCAGTCCGCTGGGGCACCGCCGTGAGGGGCACCTGGGCCAGTGGATACCCCACCGCCGCGCCCAGGGCGAACGCGCCGAGGATCCACCAGTAGTGGGTGCCGCCGGTGGCCATCACGCCGGCCAGGGTGCCCGCCACCGCCAGGAGCATGGCCGCCACGCCGGAGAACACGCCCTTGCGTGCCGTCTCGGGATCGCTCATCCAGCGCAGCGACAGGATGAAGAGGGCGGTGGAGACGAGATACAGGAGCTGGACGAGGGTTTCGGCGCTCACTTGGCAACCTCTGGCCGCTTCTTGAACATCTTCAGCATGCGGTCCGTGATGAGGAAGCCGCTGACGATGTTGGTGGTGGAGCAGAAGATGGCCACCAGGCCCAGGGCCGTGATGTAGCCGGGGTAGTCCTTCCCCGCCGACACGATGAGGGCGCCCACCACTGCGATGGCGGAGATGGCGTTGGTGAGGCTCATCAGCGGCGTGTGCAGCAGTCGCGAGACGCGCTGGATGACCATCACGCCGATGAAGGTGGCCAGCATGAAGACGAACAGGGCGCCCATGTAGTCGAGCCGCCCGTGCCCGCCGCCGGCCGCCGGGGCCGGGTGGCCCGGTGTCTCAGTGTGTTCCATTCGCATCATCACGCCGTGCCTCCGTATCCGTGGATCAGCCCTGCAGCGCCTTCAGGGTGGGCCCATGGACCACCTTCCCCTCGTGGGTCACGGCGCAGCCCTTGAGGATGTCGTCGGCCCAGTCGAGGTTGAAGCGCTTGGCCTCCTTGTCCCAGAAGGCCGTCATGAAGTTCAGCAGGTTGCGCGAAAAGAGCATGCTGGCGTGGGTGGGCACCGTCGCCGGCAGGTTGAGGGGCGCGACGATCTTCACGCCGCCCACCTCCACCGTCGCGCCCAGCTTCGACAGCGTGCAGTTGCCGCCGCCGTCGGCACCGAGGTCGATGATCACCGCGCCGGGCTTCATGCTCCTCACGATGGCCTCGTCGAGCAGCTTGGGCGCGAAGACGCCGCCGATGAGGGCCGTGGTGATCACCACGTCCACCTGGGCGCAGTGGTCCGCCAGCATCTTCGCCTGCAGGGCCTTGTCCTCCGCCGACAGCTCCGCGGCGTACCCGCCGCCCGCGGACGCAGCCTGCTTCAGCTCCACGCCGATGTATTTCCCGCCCACGGACTCGATCTGCTCCTTCACCTCGGGCCGCACGTCCGTGGCCGTGACGCTGGCGCCGAGCCGCTTGGCGGTGGCGATGGCCTGCAGGCCTGCCACGCCCGCGCCAAGGACGAAGACCTTGGCGGGCAGCGTCGTCCCCGCGGCGGTCATGAACATGGGGTAGTACTTCGGCAGTTCCAGGGCGCCCAGCAGCGCGCCCTTGTAGCCCACGATGTTGGCCTGGCTGGACAGGGTGTCCATGCTCTGGGCGCGGGTGGTGCGCGGGATGCAGTCCGTGGAGAAGGTCGTGAGGTTCCGGGCCGCCATCCGCTGCACCGCATCCAGGTTCCGCGTGGGGAAGAGGGAGGCCAGCAGCAGCGCTCCCGAAGGGATGAGGTCAACTTCGTGGGTGCCATCGGGCCGGGCCTGGGGGGCATTCACCTTCAGCACGAACTCCGCCCCGCCCAGCAGCGAATTCGCGTCCGGGACGACCGAGGCGCCCGCGTCCCGATACGCCTGATCCAGGTAGTTCGCGGCGACGCCCGCCCCGGCCTCGACCGCCACTTCGATGCCGAGGGCGATCAGCTTCTTGCAGGATTCCGGGTCCAGCGCGACGCGGGTCTCGTCCGCCCTGATCTCCCTGGGAACGGCAATCTTCATGGGGGCCTCTGGATTGAAAAATGCGGAATGGCCAAAACCTTACCATTGATTGTCGCAAGTAGCTTTATGATGTTTTTTTACGACCAGCTGATCCGCGAAGCTGTCCGCGCTAGCCGGTGCTTTCCGGCGGAGGGCCCGCAGGGTGGTCCAATGGGGTCGGAGGCAGCGACGGGGATGGACCATGGCTGGGGTGCAGGAGCGTGGGGGCAGGGGCCAGCGCTGGCCTACCTGGCGGGCATGGCCGCGGCCCTCTGGCTGCTGAACCAGGCCAAGCGGTCCTTCTGGGTCTTCTCCCTGCTGGTGCTGCCCGGGACGTTTTGTCACGAACTCTGCCACTGGCTCGCGGGCCACCTGCTCAACGGTCGCCCCGTCCATTTCACGGTAGTGCCGAGGCGCGAAGGCCGTGGCTTCGTGCTCGGGGCTGTCGTCCTCTCCAACCTCCGTTGGTACAACGCCTTCTTCATCGGCCTCGCGCCGCTGGTGCTGCTACCCGCGGCCTACGGCCTCCTCCTCTGGCGCCTGGGCGAGAAACCCACCCTGGGCTGGCCCGAAGCGGCCATGGTGTTCCTCCTGGCGAACCTGGTCTTCGGCTCCGTGCCTTCCTGGCAGGATCTGAAGATCGCCGCCCGCTCTCCCATCGGCTGGCTGCTGCTGGCGGGCGGACTGGCGTGGGGGTGGCTGCGAGTCGGAAAGACGCCCGCCCCGATGCATTCAGGAAGGCCGCCCAGCCACCAGAAGGCCTGAGGCCGACTCCGCCCAGGCCGCGATGCCCTCGGCCAGATCGGGGATTCCCGGGCCGAACCGCGCGGCGCCGATCCAGTGGAGGTCCGGTGGGAGGTCCGCCTCAACGCGCGCCACCCGGGCGCCATGACCTGGCTCAAGCAGCGGGAAGGCGCCGGAGCAGGCCTCCTCCCGCACCTGCACCGCCTCCCCCAGTTCCGGCAGCCAGCGCCTGAGCTCGCGGAAGACGCCGGGCCAAGCTTCCAGCTCAGGCTCCACCGGATAGGCGCCGCCCACATAGGCGCGCAGTTGGAGCAGGCCCGGCACGCCGCGGGGATCGTCTGCTGCGAGGGATACGGCCCCCAGGAGGCCCCGGCCTTCCGGGGGATGGATGAGCAGGCCGAGGCCCCGCTCCCAGCCGGGCACCATGGCATGGCGGCTGTGCCACACCCGGAGATCGAGGCTGGGGATGGCGTCCAGCTCCCGGGCCACCCCGGGCGCCAGGAGCCGCAGCAACTGTGCCGACACATGGGACGGAAGGGCCAGCACCACGGTCTCCGCTTCGCGGGTGAGGCCATCTCCATGGATCCGCCACCCGCCCCCCGGCAGGGGCTCCAGGGCCCGGGCAGGCCGGCTGGTGATCACGCACCCGAGCCGTTCCGTGAGGGTCCGCGCCAAGGCGCCCGTGCCGCCCGCGGGCAGGCAGGTGCGCTCCGGGCCCGCCCGCAGGCCGCCGAGGAGCAGGCCTCCCCGGGCCTCCAGGCGCTTCAGGCGCGGCAGCGCCTCCAGGCCGACGCGCTCCGGTGGCGCGGCCAGCACACCCGCCACCAGGGCCGGCAGCAGCTCCCGGGCGAAGGCTTCCCCCAGGCGCCGGGCGAAGAACGCGTGCAGGGCTTCATCGGTCCCGGCCCCCGCCGGGACGAACGGTTCCGCCAGCATCCGCAGCTTCCCGCCGAGGCCCAGTCCCGGCGCACGTAGCAGCCCCATCAGCGTGGCCGGGCTGGGCTGCCGCCTGCCACCCATGCCCAGCCAGCGGGGCCCTTTGGGCTGCGAGGGGCGCAAGTCGAGGTTCAGGTCGCGCAACAGGCGGTCCAGCGCGCCGCCCCGGCCCACCAGGAGCCCCTGGGGGCCCCGCTCCAGGAAGCCCTGCTCGCTCGCTGGCCCAGGCCAGGACAGCGTCTGCGCCCAGCCGCCCGGGGTGTCGGAGGCCTCCCAGACTTCGACTTCGCCACCGCGCTGGTGCAGCTGCCACGCCGCGAAGAGGCCGGAGATTCCGCCCCCCAGGACGATGACGCGCTCGCGCTTCGTGTTTCCGTCCACACCACCCCGTGGCCTGCCTTCGCCCCACCACGGGAATCCGGGCACCGATCACCAGGATACAGCGAGGCGGGGTCAAGCCCGGTCCCTCGGGCTCAGACCGACTTGCGCAGGTTCCTGACGTCGGAGTTCCGGTCAGCGGTCAGTTCATCCCCGGTCCTTGTCCTGGTTCTGATCGGGCTTTGGCTTGGGTTCCCGGCTGGGCTCCGGAGCTGGACGCGGTGCTGGTGCCGGTTGGCGCTCAGGGGCAGGGCGCCCTTCCGCGGGCCGCGGCTTCGGTTCCGGTGCCGGGCTGGCGGGCTTCGCCGCGGGGGCCGAGGCCAGGAGTTCCCGGTTCTGGCTGGCGACCTCATGATGCCGCGTCTGCTCCACGGTGGGCTGCACCTGTGGTTCGCGCGCCCACGTCCGTTCCCGCTCTGTGGGTGCGGCGGTCGCGCCACCGGCGCCGCCGTTGTAGGCGATGTAGGTGTTGTTGTTGACGACGACCGTCTTGTTGTAGACGTAGGTGACGTTGCTGGTGTTTACCTTGGTGACGGAGCGGTTGTAGTAGTCCTGGCCTTGCCCGTAACCGCCTTCGAAGCCACCACCATAGCCATGGCCGTAGTTGATGCCGCCGTAGAAGCCCACGTGGAGCCCCCAATAGCTCCGGTGGAACTCGAAGTATTCGCCTTCCCAGCCCCAATAACCGGGCGTCCAGGCGTACCCGTATTCGGGAACCATGGGCTGTTCGTAGATGGGAATCGGTGGGGGCCCGATGGTGATCTGGATGCTGATCTGCGCGACCAGGGCGGAGGGTGCGGCCATCGCCAGAAGGAGGTAGGTGAGCCGGGGAAGGAATCGCTGGGCAAGCATGATGTGTTCCTCCAAATATTGTTGAGCCGCAAGTCGCGGATCGAAGCGGTGAGCGAACCGCCCCCGCTCCGGCCCTGTGGCGAAGATCCCGGAAAGCACGACCTCCGAGTGGCAAGGACCTTCCGTGAAGGTGGCTAAGCAGGTTCCGAGCCGCCTCCGTAAACATAATTGTTGAAAACATTTAAATTTACCAAGAGCCCGTGTCGCGGGCAGACCCATCAATATGGAGGGGGTGCCCCCCTCAATTTGAGTGAGAAAGAGCCACGGTCGACCGGCGGTCTGGAGCATCCGGTGCAGGGGTGAACCCTCACCCACCAACGATCGGCAGACAATGAGTGATCGAGGTGGGGATGGC
This sequence comes from Geothrix sp., assembly GCA_036504935.1. Taxonomy (GTDB): domain Bacteria; phylum Acidobacteriota; class Holophagae; order Holophagales; family Holophagaceae; genus Geothrix. The sequence continues at coordinate 8,331 of DASXUH010000239.1, forward strand.
GGTCGGAAGGCTCAGCGGGGCATGGATCCGTCAGGTCCTCACGGACCTCTACCCTCATGGCGTGGTCCGCCGGGCGTTGCTGGATCATTTCGCCGCGATCCTGGTCTCGAAGCGATCCAGCCGGGGAGCCAAGGGCCGGCTGGCCCGGCGCCTCTACGGGACGCTGCTGAAGCTGCAACGCCGTGGCCTGATCCTCCAGGATGGGGGCCTGATCCGTTCCCTGGCGGTGCCCATGAAGGCGGAAGGCCAGGCCCCACCAGAACTGGGCGCGCCCCTGGAGAGGCTGCTGTTCAAGGCCCTGCTCGCGGAGGACGGGCAGGGGGATGGACACACCGCGGAAGCCTTGCGGATGGCCCGCTGGGGCTTCATTTCCGGGGCCATCGAGTCGGGGTGGACCATGGCAGAGGCAGCCTCCGTCCTGGGGGTCAAAACCGCTCATGCGGCCCAGATCCTGGAGGGGAGATAGGTCCGATCCGAGAAATCAGAAATTTTATGTGCTTGAACTGATGGGAATTTGAGGCAAGATCCAAGCGACAAATCAACCAGCGCCCGTTGGCGCTCTCAAACAGGAGGCCAGCAACATGGCCGAGAATCTCACCAAGGCTGAACTCGTCGATGCCGTCGCCAAGACTGCCGACATCACCAAGGCTGCTGCGGCTGCCGCCATCGGCTGCTTCCTCGACTGCATCGCCGGCCACGTCGGCAAGGGCGGCAAGGTGACGCTGGTGGGCTTCGGCACCTTCAGCCAGAAGACCCGCAAGGCCCGCACTGGCCGCAACCCTCAGACCGGGCTGCCCATCAAGATCGCCGCCTCGAAGTCCATGAGCTTCAAGGCCTCGAAGGCCGCCAAGACTGCCAAGCCCAAGGCCGCGAAGAAGGCCGCCCCCAAGGGCAAGAAGAAGTAGTCGACGGGTTGAGACGAGAAGAAGGGGACCGGTGGTCCCCTTCTTCTTTGGTGGCCGGTTGGTGGAAGAGGAGCGTGGAAGAACATGGCACTCTCGGGTTGGGCCAAGGACTACGTGAACCTGGTGCTGGCAGTCGGCCGCCACGATGCCAACTTTGTGGACGCCTACTACGGACCGCCAGCCTGGAAAGAGGCTGCCGAGGCTGGGAGCCCCCGCCCCCTCCCGGAGCTGAGGGCCGAGGCCCAGCGCCTGCTGGACGGTTTCGCCACCGCCAACGTAGCGAGCGACGACGCCGTGAGGCGCGACTACCTCCTCGGCCAGCTGGGCGCCGTGGAGGCGCACCTGGCCCGGTTGGAAGGCCACCGTTTCAGCTTCGATGACGAGGCCGAGGCCCTCTACCAGGTCCGGCCCCCTCGAACCCCGGAAGCCAGCTTCGAAGCGGCCCTGGCCCGGCTGGATCGGGTACTCGAAGGCTCCGGTTCCGTCCAGGACCGCTACCAGGCGGCCCGGGAGCGGATCCTCGTTCCAACGGGGCGGGTCGATGCGGTCTTCCAGGCGGCCATCGCGGAGGCTCGCGAACGCACCCGCCGCCACGCCGTGCTTCCGGCCACGGATCACTTCCGCGTGGAGTACGTCACGGGCAAGGCCTGGTCCGCCTACAACTGGTACCAGGGCGGCGGGAACTCGGTGATCCAGGTGAACCTGGATCTGCCCATTGCCATGGACCGGGCCCTGGACCTGGCCGCCCACGAAGGCTACCCGGGCCACCATGTCTACAACGCCCTGCTGGAGCAGCGCTTCGCCCAGGGCCCACCGGAGGGCCGGGGCTGGGTGGAGTTCACGGTCTATCCGCTGTTCTCGCCCCAGTCCCTCATCGCCGAGGGCACGGCCAACTTCGGCATCGAGGTGGCTTTTCCAGGCCAGGAACGTCTGGCCTTCGAGCGTGACGTGCTCTTCCCCCTGGCGGGTCTCGATCCTACCGAGGCGGAGCGTTGGGCGCAGGTGCAGGCGGAGCTGAAGGTACTGGCCTTCGCCGACAACGAGGCCGCCCGAGGCTACCTGGATGGCCACCTGGGCCGTGCCGAGGCCGAGGCCTTCCTGGTCCGGTACTCCCTGCGGACCGAGGCCCAGGCCGCCCAGCGCCTGCGCTTCATCGACACCTACCGCAGCTACGTCATCAACTACAACCTCGGCGAACAGCTCGTGCGGAGCTGGGTCGAGCGGCAGGGGGGGACCGTGGCCGATCCGGACCGGCGCTGGGCCGTCTTCGTCGGCCTCATCTCCAGCCCGCGCCTGCCCAGGTCGTTGGGGCTATAAGAACGGTCAACGCCTGACGCCGACCTGCGGAACAGGCTGCATCAAAGCTTTCCGATCCGGACGCATTCCTTCACCCGTGGAGTCATCGCGCGGCTGGCGGTCAGCTCCACCTGGGGGGCGACCAGGATCTTGATCCGCCCGACGGTGGCTGGGCGGATCCCCTTGACCATGCGAGGGCGCAGCAGCAGATGGCGCTGGATCCGGAGCAGGCCGTCGTCCGGGAAGGCGTCTTCGACCTCGGACAGGGCGGCCCAGCGGGTCAGATAGCGGTTCTGGCCCCGGCAGGCCCACACGTGATTGTTCTCCAGCTCGAAATGGGTGACCAGGTCCAATTCCATGTAGATCTCCCCTTCTCCGGCCCGGATGGGAAAGCGGATGGGCGGTGGCAGGAGAGTCTTCAGTTCCGTGGGGCTGAGGCGCCGGACCAGCCGGTCGCGAAGGCGCTGCAGGCATTTGGCCAGGCGGTCCTCGAACACGGGTTTCAGCATGTAATCCACGGCTGCGAGCTCGAAGGCCTGCACCGCGTAGGAGGAATAGGCCGTCACAAAGACCACGGGAGGGCAGCCGGGCGCTTCGGCCAGCACTTCCAGCCCGCTGAGCCCGGGCATCTGGATGTCCAGGAAGATGACATCCACCTCACCCGGCTCCTTCAGCCAGTGGAGCAGGGCCACGCCGTCGCCAAGCTCGCCCACGACGGCGCAACCCGCTTCCCTGAGTAGCCGGGAGAGCCGCTCTCTGGCCAGCGGCTCGTCATCAACAACGAGGGTCCTCAGGTGGTTCATGGCTGAAGTCTACTTGGATTGCCTCGAATCGAATGCAGGCGAGCGTGCCCTGGCCGGAGGGGCCGATGGACAACCGGGCGCCGCTGCCGAAGTGCAAGGCCAACCGCGAGCGCAGGTTCTTCACGCCAATGCCAATGCCACTTCCGTTTCCATTCACCGGGAAGGGCTGCCCCGAATTCCAGACCTCCAGGAAGATCCCCCCATCTTTCGCCCGGGCCCGGAGGATCAGGTCTCCGCCCGGGATGCTGGGTGCGATGCCGTGCTTGATGGCATTTTCCACCAGGGGCTGGAGGAGCAGGGGCGGCAGCTCGATCGAGTCCAGGGCTTCGTCCCACTCCCAGACGACCCTGAGCCGGTCGCCCAGCCGGATGGCTTCCAGGGCCAGGAAATCCGCCACGATCTTCCGCTCCTCCCCGAGGGGCAGGCGCACGTGCTCAGACGCTACGAGGATGCGCCGGAGCAGGTCGGAGAGGTGCCGGATGGCCGTCTCGGCGGCCTTGGCATCCTTGTGGACGAGTTCCGCCAGGCCATTCAGCGCATTGAACAGCACATGGGGGTGGATCTGGCT
>DASXUH010000240.1:0-3499 GCA_036504935.1 Geothrix sp.
GGAGCCGGGCTGGGTGGTGGTGCGGCGGTACATCTTCTGCACGCCCTTCTTGCCGGTCAGCACCGCCTTCTCGGCGTTGATGACGATGACGTGGTCGCCGGTGTCGAGGAAGGGGGTCCAGGTCGGCTTGTTCTTGCCGGAGAGGACATCCGCCACGGCGGTGCTCAGGCGGCCCACGGGAATGCCGGTGGCATCCACCAGGAACCACTGGCGCTTCAGATCGTTGGCTTTCGGGAAGTACGTGCTCATGGCCTGCTCCGGAATCGGGATCGGGCTGCGGGGACACCACCCTACGGGCAGCGAGTCCACAGAAGGGAAAGCTTATCGTTGAGGGGCCGGGGGGTCAAGCCGGGATTTCTAGGATGGAGACTCCGCGAGCCGCCATAGCTCCTGGGCGATGCGCGAGGCGCCCAGGCCATCCACCAGGACCATGCCATCACGGACCTGCTCCTGCCGGTTGTCCTGGCCCTCGGGCCCTAGCCACTGCGCCAGGGCTTTCCGCACGATGGCGAGGTCGGCCTCGGGGCCCACCCCCAGGTCGAAGCAGCCGTTGGCCAGGGCGAGATCCGCCAGGATGCCGTGCTGCCGCTCGTTCTGGCCCCAGGCGGTGGCAGGGATCCCCATGCAGAGGGCTTCGGCCAGGGTCACCCCGGCGGAGCACCAGATGGCGTCGTAGTCCGGGATGCGCCGGGTGAGGCCGGGGAGGCGCTTCACCACCGTGCAGCCCGGGAAGGGATCGCCCTGGATGCCGTTGGGGGCCAGCAGGGTGCAGGCGCCATGCCAGCGGTCTTCGGCCACGAGACGGGCCAGGGTGTCGAAGGCCTTCTGCGCGAGGTTGGGGCCGTCGCTGCCGCCGAAGGTGATCAGCAGCTTGTGGACGGCCAGGGGCTGCAGGGGCACCCGCTTGGGGCGCAGCTCCAGGGCGACCTTGTCCACCACGATGAAGTTCGCCCCGCGCACCACGCGGCAGGCGCCGGACTTCGTCTCGTAGGGCCGCACCTTCCGCCCGTCCACCATCTTCACGGGGTGGTCCGGCCAGCGCACGCCCTCCAGGAAGGGCTGGAAGAGGAGGTCCGCCGTCTCGTGGGCGTCTGTGTCGTCTTCCATCACGGCCACTTTCAGGGGTCGCAATGCCTGGAGGAAGGCGGCGGTGGTATCCCACTGGTCCACGAGCACGGCGATGGCCCGGGCCTGCAGGTCCGCGGGCAGCGGGGCATGGATCGCCTCGCCCAGGTCGGCGGCCTCGCAGGGCAGGGGCTGGTCGAGGAAGGGATGCCGCCCGCTCCCGACCCGGCGGGCCCGCTCATCGCCTGAGACAGCGATGCAGGCCTGGCCCCCGAGGGCGCGCCAGGCTTCCTGGAGGGCGAGCGCCCGGGCCACATGGCCCAGCCCAAGGCGCAGATCGGCGTGGACGCGGAGGATCAGCAGGGGGGACATGATCCGGAGAGTCTAGCCCAGCCTGTCAAGGGACGGGAGGGTTGATTCTTGGAGCGCCCGGCAAAACTCGACGATGCCGCTGAAGCCAGGCGTTCTAAGGATACGGATGCCCTTCGGCGAAGCCGGGCCGGGGCGAGCCGATGGCGGGAGCTTCGGCGATGGGCCACCCATCGGCGAAGTAGGCCTCCTTGTAGCGCACGTAGCGGGCCCAGACGCTGGCGACGAGAGCACGCTGTTTCTCGCTGAGGGGGCCCTTCACCGTGGCGGGCCAGCCGGCCACCAGGCTGTGGGGCGGGGCCTGGAAGCCTTCGCGCACCAGGCTGCCCGCGGCCACGAGGCAGCCCTCGCCGATCTCGGCGCCATCCATGATGGTGGTGCTCATGCCGATGAGGGCGTTCTTCCGGATGGTGCAGCCGTGCAGCATCACGTTGTGGGCGATGCTCACCTCGTCCTCGATGAGGAGGGGCCACTTCTCATTGGTGACGTGGAGGCAGCAGGCGTCCTGGATGTTGGTGCGGGCCCCGATGCGGACCCAGTTCACATCGCCGCGGATCGCGCAGTTGAACCAGATGCTCGCATCGTCGCCGATGGTCACGTCGCCCAGCACGAGGGCGCTGTCCGGGAGGAACACGCGGGAGCCAAGTTTGGGAACCATGCCTTGGAAGGGGCGGATCATGCGACCTCCAGGCCGGAAGTCTAACCCACCGCCAGCCATCCCAGCTCCACGGCACCGAGGCCCAGTGACCCCACGATCAGCCACAGCACCAGCCCCTGAAGGAAGGGGCGCAGGCCCACGCTCCGCAGGGCCTCCCGGCTGAGGCCGGCGCCGATGAGGAAGAGCGTCAGCACCAGCATCCGCCGGGCGGCCGCGGCCACGAGGTGCCCCGATGCGTGGAGGGCGGGCACGATCCACAGGGCCCGGGCCAGCTTCACGGTAGTGGCCACCTCCAGGGCCAGCAGGGTGCCAAGAAACAGAAGGGGCGTGGCAAACCAGGGCGCGGACGGGTTCATCGCTTCAGGGTACCCTGGGGTGATGACCGATCAGCTCATCCCCGCCCGGCGCGCCTTTCCAGCGGACGATCCCATCTTCGCCCTGAACGCGGAGGCCCAGGCCCGGAGGGCGGCGGGCGAATCCATCCTCAACGCCACCGTGGGTGTCCTGCTGGATGAGGCCGGGCAGATGGTGGTGCTCGACACGGTGATGGACCTATGGCGCGGATTGGGCGCCGTGGATGTGGCCCCCTACACGCCCATCGCCGGGGATCCCGCCTTTCTGAAGGCCCTGGTGCAGCGGCATTGGCCCCTGCTCGATACTGCGGGTGCCGCCTGCGCCACGCCGGGAGGCAGCGGTGCCCTGTCCCTGTCCCTGCGGAACTTCTTGGAGCGGGGCCAGGCCCTGCTCACCACCGCGCCCTACTGGGGGCCCTACGCCACCATGGCGGGTGAGAACGGTCTGCGGGTGGAAACAGCCCCCTGGCCGGCGGCCGGACAGGCGCTGGATGCGGCGGCCTGGGACCTGGCGCTGCAGGCCCTGATGAAGGCCCAGGGCCGGGTGATGCTCTGGCTCAACGACCCCTGCCACAACCCCTCGGGGCGCAGCCTCTCCGCAGGGGACCGCGCGGCGCTGATCGGGCTGCTGCGGGATGTCTCGGCGCAGGGGCCCGTCACCCTGCTGCTGGACCTGGCCTACCTGGACTACACCCGGGAGCCGGAAGCTGTGGCTGCGGCCCTCAAGGATTACGCGGCCCTGGGCGCCGAAGGCCGAGTGCTGGTGGGGGCGTCCATGTCCCTGTCCAAATCCATGACCCTCTATGGGGCCCGCGGCGGGGCCCTCGCCTTCCCCTGGTGCGGGAACCCAGCCCTGCAGGCGGCCCTGACGCAATCCTGCCGGGGCACCTGGTCCAACTGCGCCCGGGCGCCTCAGGCATTGCTGTTGCGCCTGGCGAAGGATGGCAAGGCCCAGGCACGCCTCGCGGCGGAGCATCGCCACTGGTCCGAGGTGCTCTCGGCCCGCGCCCTGGCCCTGGATGCGGCCCTGGTGGCCGAGGGCATGGACGCGCTC
>DASXUH010000241.1:0-6153 GCA_036504935.1 Geothrix sp.
GTGTTCTGGAGTCATTGTGGCGCAGCCCATCGAAACCATTGCCCAGCTTTTCTATGTGGCCGCGGAGAAGAACCTCCCAGACGCCTTGGCCTCCAAGCAGAACGGGGTCTACGTGCCCATCTCCCACGTGGAGGTGGTGGCCCGGGTCGAACGGCTGGCACTGGCCATGGCGGCCCGGGGCCTCAAACCCGGGGACCGGGTCGCCTTTATGTCGGAGAACCGCCCCGAGTGGGCCATCGCCGATTTCGCCTGCGCCATCCAGGGCATTCCAGACGTCACCATCTATGCCACGTTGAACAGCGAGCAGGCAGCCTTCATCCTCCGGGACAGCCAGTCGCGGTGGGCGCTCTGCTCGAACCGCGAGCAGCTCGACAAAGTGCTTGCCCACTGGACGGAATTGCCTGATCTCGAAGCCGCCGTGCTGATCGACGGTGATCTCCCCTCAGGCACGGGCCGGACCCTGATGCTCTGGTCGGATCTCCAGCATGAAGGGGAGGCCATGGAGGCCCGCCGGACCGAGGTTCGCGCCTGGGGAGAACAGCGGAAAGCCTCGGACCTCCTCACCCTCATCTACACCTCCGGGACCACGGGGGATCCCAAGGGCGCCATGCTCACCCACGGCAACCTGGTGTCCAATGTCCTCGCCTCCAGGGCCACGGTGACCAACATCACGGACAACGAGCGGGCCCTGAGCTTCCTGCCCCTCACTCACGTCCTCGAGCGCATGGCCGGCCATTTCCTGTGGTTCCACGCCGGGGCCTCGATCTACTACGCCGAGAGCGTCGCCACCGTCGCGGCCGACATGCTGGAAGTCCGTCCCACGCTCATGGCCTCGGTCCCCCGCATCTACGAGAAGATCTTCGCGAAGATCTACGACACCGTGTCCGCAGGCGGCTTCCTCAAGCGCCTGATCTTCCATTGGGCCATGCTGGCCGGCCGCCAGGCGGTGCCCTACCTGATGAAGGGGGAGGAACCCCCCTCATGGAAAGGCATGTGGTACCGCACGGCCAAGGCCGTTGTCTTCGAGAAGATCCGCCAGAAGACCGGTGGCCGGATGAAGATCGCCATCAGCGGTGGCGCGCCCCTGGGCGGCAAGATCATGGAGTTCTTCTGGATCCTCGGGCTGCCCATTCTCGAAGGCTACGGCCTTACCGAGACCAGCCCGGTCATCACCGTGAACCGACTGGGCGAGGTGATGCCCGGCTGCGTCGGGCGCCCGCTGTACACCGAATGGAACGGCAAACCCTTCGTGAAGATCGCGGAAGATGGCGAGATCCTCTGCCAGGGCCCGAACGTCATGACCGGCTACTGGAACAACGAGAAGGCCACCCAGGAGGCCATCGACGCCGAAGGCTATTTCCACACCGGCGATATCGGCCATTTCGATGACCAGGGACGCCTCTACATCACGGACCGGAAGAAGGAGCTCATCATCACCAGCGGCGGCAAGAAGGTCGCCCCGCAGCCCATCGAGAACCTGCTCAAGGTGGACAAGTACATCTCCCAGGCCGTGCTCATCGGTGACAAGCGCAACTTCATCAGCGCCCTCATCGTGCCGAACTTCGACAGCCTGGTGCGCTGGGCTGGCTACAAGAAGATCTCCTTCAAGACCCATGCCGAACTCATCCAGAACCCCCTGGTGTTCGCCAAGATCGGCAGCCGAGTCGAGCGCATCAATGAGCGCCTGTCGAACTACGAGCGCATCAAGAAGATGGTCCTCCTTGACCAGGAGATGACCCTCGAAGGCGGACAGCTCACACCCTCCCTGAAGGTGAAGCGGCGAGTCATCAATCAGATGTACGCCAGCCAGATCGAGGGGATGTACCAGGAACCCAAAGCCTGATCCTGCAGCGCGCCGTTCAGGTGCGGCCCTGTCTGGCCAGGTAGCGCCGTACGGCCTCCTGGGTCTCAGGGGCCTTCAGCCCGGCCTCGGCGGCGATCCGCATGGCTTCGGCCACCGGCATGCCCTTGTCGAGCACCAGCCAGGGGCAGACGGCGGCCGCGGCCCGGTTTCCGTTGCTGCAATGGATGACCACCTTCGACCCCCTGGGCAGGTCGCGGAGCATCGCCCTCAGGAAATCGAGATCGGCGGCCGGAGGCGTCTTGCTGATGGCGTAGCGCTGGTAATGGATCCCCAGTTCCTGCAGGCGGGAAGACTCAGACTGGCAGTCGAGGTTGGGTTCGTCATCCCTCCGGAGGTCGATGACGTGGGTGATGTGCTCCTTCTTCATGGCGTCGCAGATCGCCAAGTTGGGTGAGCCCCGCAGGACAAAGACACCGGAACGCACCTCCACGGCGTTCGGGATGGCCGAATCCTCGGCCTGAAGCATCAGGGCCGGGAGCAGCAGGAACAGGGTCCGGTACATGGGATCCTCCGCGACATCGCCTGGACAACCAGGCCAGTTCGCGGAGACCACCGGAGGGACCATCGGCCGCGGAGCCAAGGCCCGGGCGGGCGGGTCTCCACGCTTTCAAATATAGATCTATGGGTTAAGTATGCAATCCCGGATCAGACGGTCCTGGAAAAAGGCGTTTTTGCGCTGAGCTTCGCGAGGTAGGCATCGAAGGGCTGCACCAGGTTGCGGACGAAGCGGCGCCCCAGATCGGTGATGAAGATGCCCTCTGGCCGTACCTCCACGGTGCCGTGGCCCACCTCCTCCTGGAGCTGGGCCACGGCATCCGCGAAGAGCACCGGCCCATCCACGCTGAAGCGCTGCTTCAGGTCGTCCCAGCGCAGCTCGAAATGGCCCATGAGGTGGTGGATCACCCAGCGGCGCAGCTCGTCATCCTCGGACAGGCGGTGGCCCTTGTGGACCGCCAGGTGGCCATCCCTGATGCTGTGCTCCCACTTGGAAAGGATCTTCTCGTTCTGGGCGTACACCCCTGCCACGTTGGAGATGGCGCTGGGGCCGAAGCCCACCAGATCTGTGCCCGCCTTCACGGCATAGCCCATGAAGTTGCGGATGAGCTTGCCCTCCAGCACGGCCTTGGCCATGGGGTCGTCGGGATGCGCGAAGTGGTCCATGCCGATGGCTACGTAGCCCGCCTTCTCCAGGATGTCCGAGGCCAGCAGGAGCAGATCCAGGCGCAGGTCCGGCGTGGGCAGGGTCTCCTCGGGGATGCTCCGCTGGAAGGGCATGATGCTGGGCAGGTAGGCGAATCCGTAGATGGCCATGCGGTCCGGCGACAACTCCAGGGTGGATTCCAGCGTCCGGCGGAAGGTGTCCATGGTCTGGCCCGGCAGTCCGTAGACCAGGTCCAGGTTCACCCCTTCGAAGCCCAGATCCCGGCACTGGCGCATGGCCGTGAGGGTGTGATCCCAGGTCTGGCCACGAGTGATGAGGGCCTGCACGTTCTCGTCGAGGTCTTGCACCCCGAAGGACACGCGGTTGAAGCCCATCTCGCGCAGCGCCGGCAGCTGATCGGGTTCCAGGAAGGTGGGATCCACCTCGATGGCGATCTCGGCACCCGGCTGGAACTCGAAGCGTTCCTTGAACAGGTTGAAGGTGCGTTTGAGGTCCGCCGCCTTCAGGTAGGTGGGCGTGCCGCCGCCCCAGTGCAGCTGAAGCGCCTTGCGGCGGTCCGGCAGGCGGGAGCAGACCAGATCCAGTTCCTTCGTCACCGCGGCCAGGTAGGCTTCCACGGGGTCGTATTGCGGGCTCACCACCACATTGCAGCCACAGTAGGCGCAGCGGCGGGGGCAGAAGGGGATATGCAGGTAGAGCGACAGGGCCTCGTCCTTGCGAGCGTTGGCACGCTCCAGGGCCGAGAGGACCTCGGGCTCGGGAAAGTCGTCGGACCAGACCGGGGGCATGGGGTAGCCCGTGTAGCGGGGACCGGGCCGGTCATAGCGGCGGATGAGATCGGCGAGCTGGTTCATGCCTTCACCTCGTCAAGGACGGCCGCGACCACCGCGGGATCGGTCTCGGGCACCAGACCGTGGCCCAGGTTGAAGATGTGGGGGTGCCCCTTCATGGCGTCCACGATGGCGCGGGCCTTCCGCTTCGCGGTGTCGGCGCCCGCCAGCAGCGCGATGGGATCCAGGTTGCCCTGGAGCACCATCTTGGGGAAGCGGCGGCGGGCCTCGCTGATGGGCACCTGCCAGGGCACGGCCAGGCCCTTGCAGGGCAAGTTGTTCAACGAATCCGGCAGGTAGCCGGTACGGGCGAAGAAGAGGGTCGGGGCCGCCGTCACCTGGGAGAGGGTGCGCTCCACGGAAGGCAGCGCGAAGGTCGCGTAGTCGTCGGCGTCGAGCTCACCGGCCCAGGTATCGAAGAGTTGCACGCCCTGGGCACCCGCCTCGATGTGCAGGTTCAGCAGGCGGGCGGCGGCGTCGGCCAGCTTGTCCATCCACTTCTGGGCCAGCACGGGATTCTGATGGATGAAAGCCTTGGCCTTCGACCAGCTCTTGCTGCCCTTTCCTTCGATGCCGTAGGCCAGCAGGGTCCAGGGAGCGCCCGCGAAACCCAGCATGGTCACCTTGGGCGGCAGGTTCGCCTTCACCTTGCGGATGGCGTTGCAGACGGGCTCGAAGACCTTTTCGTCCAGGGGCCGGTTGATGTCGATCTGGTCCAGCGTCTTGCCGATGCGGGGCCCGCCCTCGGGAATCGTCACCTCGCAGCCCAGGGCGTCGAGGATCACGAGGATGTCGCTGAAGATGATCGCGCCATCGATCTGCGGGAACCTGCGGATGGGCTGGAGCGTCACCTCCGCGGCCAGGTCCGAATCATTGAGCAGCTGCTCGAAGGTGACCTTGGCCCGTACCTCGCGGTACTCCAGCAGGAAGCGGCCGGCCTGGCGCATGAACCACACCGGGGGCTTGTCGAGGACTTCGCCGTTGAGAACACGAAGAAGGGGCTGCATGGAAACTCCAGAAAAAGCTTCTAACCGCAGATGTCGCAGCTTGCGCAGATAAGGAAACAAGAACTCAATGGGTCAGCATCTGCGTCATCTGCGCCATCTGCGGTTTCAAATAAATCCCTTGGCCACGGCGGCCACGGCCTGCTTGAAGTGGGCCAGTTCGGGCTCGCCGTGGGCGGCGCTGAGGAACGCCACTTCATAGCCGCTGGGCGGCAGGTAGACGCCCTGGCCGAGCAGCGCCTTGTGCAGGCGGTTGAAGGTGCTGATGGCCTCGCCCTTCACCGCGTCGCTGCGGCGCACGCCGTCCTGGAACAGGGGCCAGAGCAGGCTGCCGTAGCGGGGACAGTGGAGACCGGGGATGGTCTCGAAGGCCGCGACCCACTTCGCGGCGCTGGCTTCCAGGCCTGCGTAGAAGGCCGGCGTCAGCTTCTCCATGGTGGCGAGGCCCGCGGCCATGGCCACGGGATTGCCCGACAGCGTGCCCGCCTGGTAGACCGGGCCATCCGGCGCCACCACGCCCATGATGTCCTTGCGGCCGCCGTAGAGACCCACAGGCATGCCGCCGCCGATGATCTTGCCGTAGGTGCCCATATCGGGCGTGATGCCCAGGCGCTCCGCCGCCCCGCCGGGGGCCACGCGGAAGCCGCTGATGACCTCGTCGAAGATGAGGACCACACCATGCTTGGTGCACAGCTCACGCAGACGCTTGAGGAATTCGGGGCGCTGGAGCAGCAGGCCGTTGTTGGCGGGGATGGGCTCGATGATGGCCGCAGCCAGCTCATTGCCGATCTCGGCGAAGGTGCGCTCCAGGGTCTCCAGGTCATCGAGCGTCACCACCGAGGTCAGTTCGGCGATGCCCTTGGGCACGCCCGCGCTGGTGGGGGCGCCGAAGGTGACGAGGCCGGATCCGGCCTTCACCAGCAGGCCGTCGCTGTGCCCGTGGTAGCAGCCCTCGAACTTCAGGATCCGCTCCCGGCCCGTGAAGCCGCGGGCGGCGCGCAGCGCGGACATGACGGCCTCCGTGCCCGAGGACACGAAGCGCATCTTCTCAATGAAGGGCACCATCTCCTTGATCTTCCGGGCAAGGGAGAGCTCGCGGCGGCTGGGGGCGCCGAAGGTGAGGCCTTCCTGCATGGCCTCGGTCACGGCCGCCAGGATGTCCGGGTGGGCGTGGCCCAGGATCAGCGGACCCCAGGACATGCAGAGGTCCAGGAAGCGCTGGCCGTCCTCGTCCTCGAACCAGGCGCCGCTGGCCTTCTTGAAGAACTTGGGCGTGCCGCCCACGGCCCGGAA
>DASXUH010000242.1:0-16672 GCA_036504935.1 Geothrix sp.
AAAAAAGGAAGCAAGGTCAGCCTGCTCGTGGACGGGCGTGGCATCCCGCTGTCGCTCGTCGTGTGCGGGGCCAACAGGCATGATGTGACGCAACTGGAACCCCTGTTGGATGCATTGGTGATTCCGGAACTCCGGCCCAGCCACGCGATTCACCTCTGCGCAGACAAAGGCTACAAGGGCGCCCCGGCCAATACAGCCATGTGCGACCGCAACTTCGTCCCCCATGTCCCCGAGGATCGGACGGTTGTCCTAAACGATCCTGACCATCGTCCTCGGCGTTGGGTCGTCGAGGTGGCCCACTCCTGGTTCAAGCGGTTCCGGAAACTGCTGGTGCGCTACGAGAAAACGGCCGCCAGCTTTGTGGCACTGCTGCATCTGGCAGCGGCGGTGATCTGCTGGAGGAGGGTTGGTGTAATTTACGGATAAACTCTTAGATGGCGATTTCGTGAATTTCAGGATTTCCTTACAAGCTGCATCCAGGTGGTCCCGAGGCATTCGAATGCTTTTATGGGAGGAGTGGGATTGGGCGTTTCGCTGGGCCGGAATGGTGTGCGCCTGGAGATCATGTCGGCGGCCGCTCCAAACGAGTACAATGCTACACGAGCCCTCTCTCGTTGAAATGCTGGCTCTCCCTCCCGGTATCCACAGGTCCATTTGTCCAGGAGGCACCATGATTGACCGTCCAGCATCCGGGAACGCCGGTGATGCCAATGGTGACCTTCGCCTGCCCGATCCGGCCCTGATGGCCCGGTTGGCAGTCAGCGACAACGGCTTCGTCTTCGATCCGGTCAGCGGCAACAGCTTCACCCTCAATGCCGCCGGGCTGGCACTGTTCCGCATTTTCCTCCACCACCGGAAGCTTGACGACGTCTTCGCTGAAGTCACCGCGAGCTTTGAAGTCAAGCCCCATGAAGCGGAGCGGGACATCCTCGAGTTCGCCGCCCAACTCTGCGCGAATCTCAAACCATGAGCCCCCGGGGAAAGCTCACGGTGGCCATCACCGGCATGAATGCCAGGGCGGACAATCCTGGCCCGGGGCTGGCCGTGGCGCGGTGCTTGCGCGAGTCGGGGCGCTCCGGCCTGAAGATCGTCGGCCTCAGCTACGACGCCCTGGACCCGGGGCTCTACCACCCCTTCTGTGATTCCACCTACCTGCTGCCCTACCCATCGGCGGGCCAGGAGGCCCTGCGGGACCGTTTGCTCTGGATCCACGAGCAGGAGGGTTTCGATGTCCTGATCCCCTGTCTCGATGCGGAACTGTCCAGCATGGTGGCCCTCGAGGAGGAACTGGCCAAGGTGGGGATCCGGACGTTCCTCCCCACGGAACACCAGCTGCAGATGAGGGACAAGAGCCGGCTGTCCGAGCTGGCCGCCACGGCCCATGTGCCCTATCCCGAGACCAGGCCGGTCACCCACGCCGGTTTCTTCTACACCTGCGCGCAGCAGGGCTGGGGCTATCCCCTGGTGGTCAAGGGGCCCTTCTACGACGCCCAGATCGTGCGGGATCCCGACGATGCGGCGCATGCGTTCCGCCGGATTTCGGCTGCGTGGGGGCTTCCCATTCTCGTCCAGCGGCTGATCCGCGGTGAGGAGTACAACCTGACGGCCATCGGGGATGGCGAGGGCCACCTCATCGGCACCGTGATGATGAAGAAGCGGGCCCTGACCGACAAGGGCAAGGCCTGGGCGGGCATCTGTGTGTTCGACCAGGCCCTCCAGGACACCGCCGACGCCCTCGCGAAAGCCCTCCGGTGGCGCGGTCCGCTGGAAGTGGAAGTCATGAGGGATCTGTCCGGCCGCTACCACTTGATCGAGATCAACCCGCGATTCCCGGCCTGGGTCTACCTGTCGGCGGGCGTCGGCCGGAACCTGCCGGCGCTTCTTCTCGCGCGCCTCATGGGCGAGGACTATGGCGCCCTGCCTGGGCCGAGCCTGGGAACCATGTTCATCCGCTACGCGGAGGAAGTGATCGTGCCCATGGAGGAATTCCAGAACATGATGATTCTGGGCGCATCCGCCAGGACTGAAGAAAATCGGAGGGACGCGTGAATCCAGCCCCGGTCAAAAGCCCCTGGCAGAGGCCCACCATCACCGTCCACAAGGTGGGCATCCTCAACAAATTTGGTTCCACCCATTTCCACCGGATCACCGACCGGGTGGACGGCGTGGAGATCCGCCACCTCCTCGCGGAGCATGGCTCACCCCTCTTCGTGCTGAGCGAGCAGAGGCTCAGGGCCAATGTCCGCAGGCTTCGGCGAGCCTTCCTCACCCGCTACCCCTCGGTGAAGATCGGCTGGTCCTACAAGACCAACTACCTGAATGCCGTGTGCGCCGTGATGCACCAGGAGGGCTCGCTGGCCGAAGTGGTCTCGGACTTCGAGTACGAGAAGGCGCGGAACCTCGGTGTCCCTGGTCCCTCCATCCTGTTCAACGGCCCCTACAAGCCGAGGCCGATTCTCGAGAGAGTCGTGGACGAGGGCGCCCGGGTCCACCTCGACAACCTCGACGAGCTCTACCTCCTGGAGGATGTGGCCCGAAAGAAGGACAAGCAGGTCGCTGTGACCCTGCGGCTGAACTTCGACACGGGCTACACGGACCCTTGGAGCCGGTTCGGGTTCAATGTGGAAGCGGGCCAGGCCATGGATGCGGCCAAGCGCCTCGCCGCCAGCGGGTACCTCCGCCTCAAGGGCCTGCACAGCCACATCGGCACGTTTATCCTCGACACGCGGGCCTATGCGGCCCAGGCCAGGATCATGGTGGCCTTCATGGATGCGGTCGAGCACGAGGCGGACTGCGTGATCGAAAGCCTCGACCTGGGGGGCGGCTTCGCCTCCATGAACGCGCTTCAGGGCAGCTACCTCCCGCCCGAGCAGACGGTTCCCAGCTTCGACCAGTACGCCGAAGCCATCACCGCGGAGCTGCTCGACGCCACGCGCGCGCGGGAGTCCCGCGGCCTGCCGCGACCCACGCTGATCCTGGAGACGGGACGGGCCCTGGTCGACGACGCGGAAATCCTGGTCGCGTCGGTGGTGGCCAACAAGCGCCTGGCGGATGGCCGGCGCAGCGTGGTGCTCGACGGCGGCGTGAACCTCCTCTTCACCGGGTTCTGGTACAACCACGACGTGCGCCCCACGCGGCTGCTGGAGGGCATCCCCGAAGAAACGGTGATCTACGGCCCCCTTTGCATGAACATCGACGTGATGCGACATTCCATCTCGCTCCCGCCTTTGGACGTGGGCGAACCGCTGGTCTTCAGCCCGGCAGGGGCCTACAACAACACCCAATGGATGCAGTTCATCACCTACCGCCCGGCCGTGGTGATGGTCGGGGAGGATGGGCGCACCGACCTGATTCGAAGCGCCGAGAACCTCGAGTCCATCAATGGCCCAGAGAGAATCCCCGAGCGCCTGAAGAAGCTCGAACTCCAGGCTTCTCCCAAGTAGCCGCCCAGCATGGCTCCCCTCCTCCGCTTCGGCCGGTCCCTGCTGCAAGGCTACGCGACCATCCTTTTTTCCGAAGGCCCCCTGCCGGGCTTTCTGGTGCTGGCCGCCACCTTCTGGTCGCCCCACGTGGGAATCGCCGGCCTGGCGATGGCCCTCATGACCCTGCTGCTGCCCAGGTGGCTCGCCCTGCCCATGCCCCATTCCCCGGTCACCGTGTGCAACGGCATTCTCGTGGGGCTATTCGTCGCGGGCCTCCGCGGGCCCGGCTGGGCACTGGTGCCTTGGCTGCTCATCGCGGCAGGCCTCACGGTGGTCGCTCGGACCCTGCTTGGGGAAGCCCTCTGGCGCTGGAACCACCTGCCCCTGCTGAGCCTGCCCTTCGTCCTGGTGACCTGGTTCCTGCTCAGCGCATTCACTCCCATCCATGCGCCGCCGCCGTCCCCTCTGTACGAAAGCACCGCCACGGGGATGCCACTCCTCGCCACTGGCTTTCTGCGGTGCCTGGGGGCCGTGATCTGCACCCCCCATCCAGCGGCTGGGCTCCTGCTGCTGTTCGCCATGCTCGTGTCGTCGAGGATCCTGGCCCTGCTGGCCCTGGGCGGCTACCTGGCGGGCATGGCCTGCTCCGCGCTCTGGGCCAAGGCTGGGCTCGGCTGGCTGCCGCCCACCACCGAGTTCAACTACCCGCTGGTGGCCATGGCCCTGGGGGGCTTCTTCCTGGTCCCCTCCCTGCGAAGCCTGCTGACGGCGGGCCTTGGAGTCCTTGCAGTGGCCCTCCTCATCGCCAGCGGCTCCGCCTTCCTCGCGCCCTACCAGTTGCCGATCCTGGCCTTCCCCTTCGTCGGAGCGACCCTGGTGCTGTTGGCCACCCTGAGAAGCCGGACCATTCAACGGGAACCGCACCTCGTGCTGGAGCGGCCCCGGCTTCCCGAAGTGAACCTGGAACGGCTCCGGCTGGCCCGCTGCCGCGGCCTCGAGCTGGTGGGCGTGCCCTTGGTGGCCCCCTTCTTCGGGGAGTGGCAGGTCTATCAGGGCTTCGATGGCCCGCACACGCACCGGGAGGCCTGGAGGCATGCCCTGGACTTCTTCCTCCAGGAGGGCGGGCGCTCCTTCCAGGGGGAGGGGCGCAGCCTGGAAGCCTATTTTTGCTTTGGCCTGCCGGTCCTTTCACCCTGCCTCGGCACCGTGGCTGCCTGCCGGGACGACCTCCCGGACATGCCTCCGGGCGAAGTGGATGCCCGGCACAACTGGGGCAATTACGTGATGATCAAACTCGCTTCCGGTCTGTATGTCCTGCTGGCCCACTTGAAGCAAGGCAGCCTCCGGGTCGGGCCGGGGGACCTGCTCCAGCCGGGAACCCTTCTCGCGGCCTGCGGGAGTTCCGGGCGCTCGCCCCAGCCGCACCTCCATCTGCAGGTGCAGGCCGATGAGCATCTGGGCAGTCCCACCGTGGATTTCCATCTGGTGGACCTCCTGGTCCGGGAGCCGGGCTCGCCGAGGCCGGAGTTCCGCCTCCATGGCCGCCCGCTGGAGGGCTCCGGCGTCGCCTCGGCCCAGCAGGGGGCTGGCCTGGGTCAGGCCTTCCATCTCCCCGTCCAGCGCTGCCTCCGCTACCGGGTGCGGAGCTCTCGTTATCCCAACGGCATCGAGCGCCGGCTGACCGTGGAGCTGGGCCTGGACAGCGAGTTCCGGATCCGGAGTGATCGCGGCGCTTCGGCGGCCTTCCAGAGCACGGGAAGCGTCTTCGCCTGTTATGACCGGGACAAGGTGCCGGACGATTTCCTGGACGTGTGGCTCCTTTCGCTGGGGTTCTCTCCCTTCAGCCTGAAGGCCACCGCCTGGCGGGATCGGGCCTCGGCCCACCTCCTGCCCCTCGCCCCTTGGGCGCGTCTCTTGGCAGACCTCTCGGGAGCCGCTCTGGCGGGGCTGCACACCGTCTACCGGCGCCGTGAGGGCGCCACCGGTGGCTATCTCCAGAGCGGACGGCATCACCATCCGATGGGGTGGCTGTTTCCAGCCCTCGTGACCCGGGCGCGGATCTCACCTGACCATGGCGCGCTCAGAGTCCAGGCCCGCCTGGGGCGCCAGCGATGGAACCTGGAGCTCCTGTCCATCGGGCCGGAGTTTGTCGATCACCAGGCCAACCCTTCGAAATCCGGCAAAGCCGGGCCAATGGAACCATCCTTTACCAAGTGGAGATGAATCGATGATGGCGGCACTGCGGACTTCTCTATTCTTGCTCACCCTGGCTCTTCCTGTCGCGGCCCAGGAGGACCTCCATGGTGTGGTGGGCCTGCGCGGCACGGCCGTGGGATACGCGCAGAACGCCCCGCGCGATCGACTCGTCTCCTACGGGGCCTTCATCGACCTGGATCAGCGCTCTCTCTTCGGGGTGAGCCTGTCGTTCGACCACGACATCCTGGACTACAAGACCGGTTTCCAGAC
Organism: Geothrix sp.; assembly: GCA_036504935.1. Classification (GTDB taxonomy): domain Bacteria; phylum Acidobacteriota; class Holophagae; order Holophagales; family Holophagaceae; genus Geothrix. The sequence continues at coordinate 5,889 of DASXUH010000242.1, forward strand.
GCCCCAGGACAATGTGGCGGGTGGTCTCCGGTTCTACCTGCCTCTGGGGGAAGGGGACGGGAAGCTGATCCTCCGTGGCGAAGCCCGGCACCTCGCCTACGATGAAAGCGCCACCCTCAATAGGGTTGTGAACATCTCCGGCATGCACCTGGGGTACCTGAGCGACGTGCATCCCGAACTCGCCAGGTTCTACGCAGATGCGGGGTATATCCGCTCAAGGTACGACTGGGGGCTGGAAGTGCGGCAGACCTCCCCCACCCTCGGGTTTGGCTTCCGGGACAACCGCGAGTGGTTCTCCCTGGGCACCGACCTCATCCAGCTGCGAGGAGAGGCGCTGGCCGATGGCACGAATCAGACCCGTTCCTTCACCGCCACCTGGACCCACTACCCCGTCCAGGGCCAGGCCTGGAAGCCCTACAGCCTCTTCCTGTCGGTCATGGGAGGGGAGCGTGTCTATGGCGTGGACGCTGATTCCCCGGTGGTATTCAATTTCGGCGACGTGCAGACCGGGCGCGGTTCCCTCGGCCTGACCTGGAAGCGCGCCACAGGCCTTGGGTTCAGCCTGGAGGGGGGGAGCTCCCGCTTCGAAATCCGGTCGCGCACTTCGGTGGCGAGCTACACCAACAGCTACCTCTCAACATCCATCCACTTTTCCTGGTAGGAGGCACCGTGAGCCGCAGACTCAGGCTGATTCCCCATCTTCTCGCGCTGAGCGTGCTCGGGCTCCACGGACAGTCTGATCCCTGGGCCGAGTCGTATCGCCTGGAGGGCCTGAAGGACTTCCGGCAGGCGGCTCAGGTGATCGCGCCCTTCACGGCCACCAATGAGTTCGCGCAGCTGAGGCATTCCTACCTCGCCTACCTTCAGGGCCACTACGACGACTCCTACAAGGGCTACCAGCGTGCGTTGGAGATGAACCCGCTGTCCCTGGACGCCCGTCTGGGCATGACCTTGCCCCTCCTCGCGCAGCAGCGGTGGACGGAGGCCGCCGCCAGGGCCAGGCAGGTGCTGGACCAGTGCGCCTGGAACTACACGGCCCATGTGCGTCTCCTGGTTTGCGAAGATGCCCTGAAACAGTGGGACGTGCTCGCCAGGCACGGCCAGGACCTGGCCCGCCGCTACCCCTCCGATGCCACGGCCCTGGTCTACTGGGCCCGGGGCGAGGACCACTTGGGGAACCAGGAAGGGGCCGGCAGGGCCTACCAGCGCGTGCTCCAGCTCTACCCCGGCCACAAGGAGTCCCTGGACTATCTCAACCGGCCGAAAAAATAGCGGGCGGATAAGAGCTTATCCGTAAATAGTGTGGCATTGATCGAATCACAGCCTGACACTGTCCTCATTCGGGAGGCAGCATGAGGCAGATTCGTTCGTGGGAGGTGTCAGATGCATTCTGGAAGCGTGTCGAGCCACTGATCCCAGGCCAGAAGCGAGATCCTGAGCGAACCTTCAAACGAAAGCCTGGCGCAGGCCGACCGCCCATGGACCCACGCAAGGTCTTCGAGGCAATCGTCTATGTGCTGAGGACTGGCATCCAATGGAAAGCCCTGCCGAAAGAGGTCTATGGCAGCCCGAGCGCCATCCATACTTACTTCCAGAAGTGGCACAAGGCAGGCGTTTTCCTTGAGCTTTGGCGGGCGGGACTGGCGGAATACGACGACATGGAGGGGGTGGCCTGGACCTGGTTAAGCGCAGACGGAAGCCAGGGCAAGGCTCCATTGGCTAGAGAAGCTGTGGGCCTCAACCCCACCGGTCGGGGAAAAAAATGGAAGCAAGGTCAGCCTCATGGTGGACGGGCGTGGTGCCCCGCCATCCCTCGTCGTGTGCGGAGCCAATCGTCATGATGTGACTTAGAGTGCCTAACAAAACCCCCACGGGGCCGCGCGAGGGTCGCCGGGCGAGCGCGGCGAGGACCGCGAGGAGACGCGTCGCGGGTACTACGCACGACGAGCGTGACGCGGCATGGCGACGCCCGCCGGCCCTCGCCCGGAGGGAGAAAGCCAGGTGGGCGCCCCGCGGCGTCACGGCCCTTGAACGATGTCCCGCATCGCCCTGCGGGCCCTTCCTTGCGGTGCATCCCACCTGGCTTTCTCGCGGCCTCGTCGGGGTTTTGTTAGGCACTCTTAGCTGGAATCCTTGCTGAACGCGATGGTGGCGCCTGAACTTCGACCGGCGTCAGTGCAGGATCTTTGCGCCGACAAGAGGTATCGAGGAGCGCCAGCCAATGCGGTGATGTTGGACTGCGGATACGAACCGCATGTGCCCGTGCCCGAGGAAGAGCGAACCGTCATCTTGAACGATCCGGATCACCAGCCTCGACGCTGGATCGTGGAAGTCGCCCATTCCTGGTTCAAGCGATTCAGGAAGCTGCTGGTCCGTTTTGAAAAGACCACCGCAAGCTACACGGCCCTGCTCTACCTCGCCGCCGTCATTATCTGCTTCCGGAAGGTTGGCTTAATTTACGGATAAACTTTTAATATGGACCATTATCACTCCATGTGCCATGACACCTCCAGACTCCAGACTCCTCAGGGCAACGCATGCGTTGCCCTGGGTCTAGGGTCAGACTCCAGACTCTTCCCCGCCCCCGGCTAGACTGATCCCATGCTTTCATCCCTGCGAATCCAGAACCTGGCCCTGGTGGAAGACCTGTCCCTGGACTGGGGGCCGGGCTTCACGGTGCTCACGGGCGAGACCGGCGCAGGCAAGTCCCTGCTGGTGGACGCGCTGTCGCTGCTGGTGGGGGTCCGGGGCGATGCGGAGCTGGTGCGCCACGGGGCCGAGCGGGCCACGGTGGAAGCCGTGGTGGAGGGCTGCTTCGAGGCCTGGCAGGGCTTTCTCGCCGAGCGCGGCCTGCCGGAGGAACAGCCCGTGGTGCTGCGCCGGGAGGTGGGGTCGGGCCGCAGCCGGGCCTGGATCAATGGCGCCAGCTGTGCCCTGGCGGATCTGCGGGACGCGGGCCGCCTCTGGATGCGTCTCACCAGCCAGCACGACCATCAATCGCTGCTGGGTGAGGAGCGGCACCTGACGCTCATCGACGAAGTGCTCGGGATCGAGCCCGGTCTGGAGGCGCAGGCCGTCGCCGTGCGGGAGGCCGAGGCGGCCCTGAAGGCCCGGCGGCGCAGCGAGGCCGAGCGGGAGCAGCGACTGGAGCAGCTGGCGGAAGCCCTGGCGGACCTGGAGAAGCTGGCTCCGAAACCCGGCGAGTGGGCCCAACTCAAGGCCGACCGCGAGCCCCTGCGCCACGCCGTCCACCTCGAGCAGGCCTTCCGGGAGGCCGCCGAGGCCCTGGACGAGGGCATTCCCAAGGTGGAACTGGCCCACAAGGCCCTGGTGCGCGCCGTGGGCCACTGGCCGGATGCCGTCGCCGAGCAGGACCGCCTGCGCTCCGCGGTCCTGGAACTGGAGGACCTGCTCGCCCTGGCCCAGGACCAGGCTCTGCGGTGGTCCCAAGCCGGCGCCGACCGCATCGAGATCATGGAAGCGCGGCTGGCCCTCTACGAGCGCCTGGCTCGCCGCCACCGTTGCGAACCGGAGGAGCTGGTTGCGCGCCAGCAGGCCCTCAAGGACGAGCAGCGGGCCCTGCTGGCCGGTGATGTCTCGGTGAAGGAATTGGAAAAGGCTCTGGGGAAGGCCGCGGAGGCCTACCGGCAGGTGGCCGAGGCCCTGCACGGGCGCCGTGGTGAAGCCACCCCCAAGCTGGAGGCCGAGGTGCAGAAACGCCTGGGCCGCCTGGGTATGAAGGGGGCGCGGATCCAGTTGCGGCTCTCCCTGGCTGAGGAATCTGGCAGTCCCGTTCTGCAGTCGGGACGCTCCGTGCGGGTGACGGCCCAGGGCTTTTCGGCCCTGGCCATCTGGATCGAGCCGAACCCCGGCGAAGGCTTCCGGCCCCTAGCGAAGATCGCCTCCGGCGGCGAGCTGAGCCGCCTCATGCTGGCCCTGGTGGGCGCCGGGCTCGCCTTGGGGGCGGGCGTGAAGGATGGCCTGACCCTGGTGCTGGATGAGGTGGATGCGGGCCTGGGCGGCGAGACGGCCCTGGCCGTGGGCAAGGCCGTGGCGGAACTCGGGCAGGTCCATCAGGTGCTGGCGGTGACGCACCTCGCCCAGGTGGCGGCCCGCGCCGACCGGCATGGGCGCTTGCACAAGGAGACCGAGGGCGGCCGCACCCGCAGCGCCCTGGGCTGGGTGGCTGGGGAGGCCCGGAACCGTGAGCTGGCGAGGCTCCTGTCGGGTCACCCCGATCGTCCCGAGGCGCTGGAGCACGCGAAGGTGCTGCTCGAAGGATGAAAAAGGGCCGCTCGAAAGCGGCCCTTTCCGTGATGCGGAGCTCGGCTACTTGACGCTCACATCGTCGACGACGAAGGAGGTTTGGAGGCTGCTGTCCTCCACCCCGTAGAAGCGCAGGCGGATGGTCTGGCCCTTGTAGGCGCTGAGGTTCAGCGATTTCTGGGTGTAGCCCGTGTTCTTGTCCAGGTTGGAGTAGGTCGCCAGGGTGGCCAGCACGGTGCCGGCGGTGTTGAGGACCTGGACCTTCATGGTGTCGTAGGCGGTAGTGGTGGTGGTTTCCGCCGTGTCGATGTGGAGCCAGAAGGTCAGGGTGCCGGTGGCCGTGGTGGGGATGGCGATCTGCTGGTAGATGTAGTCGGTGTGGGCGGTGCCGTAGCCGTTCATCCAGGCGTTGTAGGAACCGGTGTGGGCGGGCTCGCCGGTATAGGAGCCGATGACGCCCGTGGTCTGCGTCCAGCCCGTGGTGCCGCTTTCGAAGCCGCCGTTCACGGCCAGTTCGGTCCCGGAAGTGGCGTTGGACACCGAGAAGGTGACGGTGGCGCTGGTGCCAACGTTGGCGGCGGCGTCATAGGCCTTGGCCACGAGGCTGTGGCTGCCGTTGGTCAGGGTGGTGCTGTCCAGGGTCATGCTGTAGGGGCTGGTGGTGTCCGTGCCCTTCAGCGCGCCGTCCACGTAGAACTCCACCTTGGTGACGCCGACGTTATCGGAGGCGGTGGCCGAGAAGGTGATGGTGCCGCTGGTGCCGGACTCGGAGGCCGAGACGGTGGGGGGAATGGTATCCGTGCTGCTGGTCCAGGCGGCGCCCACGTTGATGCCGTGGAAGGCGTTCCATACAGCCTGCTCTTCGGGGCTGCCGGCGGTGTAGAGATCCTTGGCGGCGCTGATGGCGGCCGCGCGGGCCGAAGCGTAGTTGGAGCTGGAGGTCAGGTAGACCGTGAGGGCCCGGTACCAGATGGCGGCGGCCTTGTCGTTGCCGATGCCGGTCATGCCGTTGGGCAGATAGGTGGTGCTGGTATTGCCTGTGGTGGTGGCGCCCTGGCTCAGGAAGTAGAAGCAGCGGTTCATGGGGCCGCTGGAATAGTGCACGTCCAGGCTGCCGATGGTGGAGGACCAGGCGTCGGGGCTGGAACCGTCCAGGCTGGGCTTGTACATCCAGCGCAGGGGGTTGGTGGCCAGCTGCTCGCCGATGGTCCAGTTGCCGCCGGTGCTGCCGATGGTGGTGCCGGACCCGCCGCGGGCGTAGAACTCGATCATGGTGCCGAAGATGTCCGAGTTGGCTTCGTTCAGACCGCCCGATTCGCCGGAGTAAGTGAGGTTGGCCGTGCGGGCGCAGACGCCGTGGCTCATCTCGTGGCCGGCCACGTCGAGGGCGGTCAGCACGGTGAAGCTGGTGCCGTCGCCGTAGGTCATGCAGAAGCAGCTGTCGGACCAGAAGGCGTTGTCGTAGCCGGTGCCGATGTGGACCCGGCTGTAGGTGGCGGTGCCGGCGCCGTCGATGCCGTTGCGGCCGTACACGTTCTTGTAGAAGTCCCAGGATTTGATCATGCCGTACATGGCGTCCACAGCCGCGGTCTCGCCATTGGCCGAGGTGGTGGAGCCACCGGACACGTAGTTGGTCCCATCGCCCCAGATGTTGTCGGCGTCGGTGTAGAGGGTGCCCGTGGCGGTGCTGGTGGTAGCGGCGTGGGCCATATTGGTGACCACGTTGTTGCCGAAGGAGCCGCCGGTGCCGCGGGTCGTGTCCCGCAGCTCGTAGGTGGTGCCGGTGTAGTTGGTGGGCAGGGAGACGACGCCGCTGTACTGGCTGTTGCCGGTGCCGGTGGCGGCTGTGGTGTGCAGGGTGTTCCAGGACTTGAGGATGGCGCCGGTGTGGGCGTTCACCAGGTAGTCGGTGTGCCGGATGCCGTCCTGCTCGTTCTCGAGCTCGGTGTGGACATGATAGGCCAAAGTGTAGCGGAGCACCTGGCGGGACATGTCCTCGGCATTCAGGTCCGCGGCTGCCTTGCCGGCACGGCGCGCGACCTCGGCCATCTCGGGGTACACCACCAACTCCGTGGTCGGGGCGTAGGCGAAGGCGCCCTTGGGGGCCAGATCCTGCTGGGCCACGGCCAGAGCCTCGGCGGCGCCGAGGGCGGGCGTCACGTTGAGCTGGATGCCCTTGAGGAGGGCGTTGGTGAGCGGGAGCTCGGCGCCATTCTTACCCACGTGGGTGATCGCGTCGCCCCCCCACACCTTCACGCCTTTGTAGGTCTGCCGGAAATGGACGTGAGTCTGGCCGAGCTGGTCGGAGTGCGTGTCCCGAAGCAGGAACGCATGATCGCCGTCCAGGCCCAGCTGGGCGCGGCTGGCCAGCAGTCGCTGGGTAGCGGCCTCGCCACGCAGGGACTCCTGCGGGAGGCGGGCGCTGAGGGAACCGGCGGCGAGCGCGGCGGTGAGGACGGACAAGGCCATGCGGCCCTTGGAGATCGCCATGGGCAACTCCTTCAGTAGAGGGGGAGGGGAGGGGGCGCAACCACAGCGGACCGCTTGGTCCATGCGGCTCCCGTTTCGCGAAGACGAACGGAGGGCGAGGTTGCGAAGAAAGATCGGAAAGTCGGAACCAGAGTCCCCGTCGCCCGTCAACCCCTCAAGTTAAGGCTTGTTAATTTTTTTGAGAATCAGTTCTGTTTAATTTATTAGATGTTAACTTAATTAATTTGAATAATTAATAATCAATCTTGAGATCTTGTTTGAATGCTTTGATCAAAGACTTCGACGGATGACCTTGCCCCCTGGGTACAAAGGAAACGTGCTCAGGGTGGTGATGTCCTGCCATGGCGTGCAGGGTGGGCACCAGGAAGGTGCCACGGCCCGGACTCACGTGCGATGTTCCTGCATCTTTTAGGGCCGCTTGGTGGACTTCTGCCGGACCCGCTTCGGTGGCGCGCCGGGGCCCTTGCGGGGAGCCTGCTTGGCGGCGGGCTTGGGGCCTTCCTTCTGCTTGGGGCGGGGACGGGCCTTCACCTTGTCCACTCGCTGGGCCTGGAGTGATTCGTTGCTGCGGGAGGGTTTGAGGCCTTCGCCGGGATCCAGGATGCGGCGCACGGCCGCGACTTCGGCTTCCTCGCCTTCGCCCTTCTTCTTTTTCTGGACGCTGAGGCGCAGGGGCACGCCCGCGAGGCCGAACTGCTCCCGCAGGCGGTTCTCCATGTAGCGCACATAGCTGAAGTGGAGCCCGCGGTCCGTGTTGGCCTTCACCACGAAACTGGGCGGCCGCACGCCCACCTGGGTCATGAAGTAGAGCTTGGGCAGCTTGCCGTCGATCGCGTGGGGGCTCATGGCGCTCACGGTCTCGCGCAGGAACCGGTTCAGCTCACCCGTGGGAATGCGCCGTCCATGGGCCTCCGCCAGTTCGTCGATCATGCCGAAGAGTTTCGACACCCGCTGTCCAGTGAGTGCCGAGAGGAAGATCATGGGCGCGTGGTGCAGGAAGCCCAGGCTGCGGCGCAAGTCCTCCTCCGCGCCGTAGATGGTGTGGGTGTCCTTCTCCACGAGGTCCCACTTGTTCACCACGAGGATGACGGCGGCGCCGGCCTCCTGGGCATAGCCGGCGATGACGGCGTCCTGGTGGGTGGCGCCTTCGACGGCATCCAGCAAGAGCAGGCTGACATCGGCGCGGGCCATGGCCTGCTTGGCCTTCAGGATGCTGAGTTTCTCCGCGCCTTCATGGGTCTTGCCCTTCTTGCGGATGCCCGCCGTGTCGATCATCCGGTAGACCTTGTCCTTCACGTGGAAGACGGTGTCCACCGTGTCCCGCGTGGTGCCTGCGACCTCGCTGACGAGGCTGCGCTCGTAGCCGAGCATGCGGTTCGTGAGCGAGGACTTGCCCACGTTGGGGCGGCCGATGAGGGCGAAGCGCAGTTCGTCTGAGAGGGAATGGCTCTCGGCTTCTTCCGGTGTCCGGTGGAAAGGTAGGCGGGCGCGGATGGCGTCGATCAGCTCGGGCACGCCAGAACCGTGGGCGGCGGAGATGGCGAGCACATCGTCGAAGCCCAGGCCGTAGAAACCGGCGTCGGGCGCGCCGCCCTTCATGCCGTCCAGCTTGTTGATGACGAGGAGGATGGGCTTGCCCTGGCGCCGCAGGCGGGTGGCGATCTCTTCGTCGCCGGCGGTGAGGCCGTCGTGGCCGTCCACCAGCAGGATGGCGACGTGGGCTTCGCCCAGCGCGGCCTCAGCCATGCGCGTGATGCCCTGGGTGATGACGTCGTCGCCTTCGAAATCGAGGCCGCCGGTGTCCACCAGCTCGAACACCTCCTCGGCCCCGCCGTCCTCACTGAGACAGGTCACGCGCCCGTAGCTGCGGTCCCGGGTCATGCCCGGCAGGTCGTGGACCAAGGCCGCCCGGCTGCGGGTGAGCCGGTTGAAGAGGGTGGACTTGCCCACGTTCGGGCGTCCGCAGAGGGCGATGAGCGGCAGTTTCATATCTGTTCCAAGCCTTTCAGTCTATCGGTTTGGACGGAAAATGACAGAGAAGGAATGAAGACGGTCCCCTTATTCCGCCGTAAGCTGGGGCGGAGAAATCCGACGAGGTGCGTTCATGAAGAGGATTCTGGCGGTCTTCCTTCTCGTGGCTGGCTTGTTTATCGGAGGCTATTACTTCATGACCGGCCGCCTCCCCTGGGTGGCCCTCTCGACGGAGGAGCAGCATGTGATCGATCTGGGTGAGGAGTTCCAGCGGGCCCGTGAGCAGTGGCAGGCGGCAGGCCGAACCCAGGCCCTGGGCGTGGATGCGTCCAGCCAGGTCGAGTCGCCGCTGGCGACCCTGGACCGTCTCGACCAGGAACTGGCGGATCTGACGCCCCAGCTGAAGTCCACCGAAGCCAAGAACCGGGCCACGATCCTGCGGAGGGAACTCGCGGCGTTCAAGAGCGAGATGCGGTAGGGCGCGGGGCGGACTCCGCTGACTCTGCCGTTTTCCACCTTTCGCGGCGACCCATGCGATCAGGGGGCTCGAACGGGTCCGCGGCGCCCTTCGGGCTTGCGTTCCCCGGTCTCGTTCCGGCGCCACATCAAGTGGCGCCGGAACGATCCCACTCGCGAGTTCGAGCCCCGTCGGCCCCGCGCTTCAGAACGGAAAAAGGGTCCCGTATGGGACCCTTTTTCCGTTCTGGCGGGGCTGACGGGGCTCGAACCCGCGACCTCCGGCGTGACAGGCCGGCACTCTAACCGACTGAGCTACAACCCCTTGCTTTTCACCAGCGAGCTGGTGGGCGATGACGGGCTCGAACCGCCGACATGCTGCGTGTAAGGCAGCTGCTCTACCGACTGAGCTAATCGCCCGAATCGCCGAATCACGATCCTCACACGGGATGCCGGAAGGGTCAAGGCCAAAGGTCTGCATTGAGTGTTTCCCGCTGATCTGGTAAGGTTTTCAGACTTCCGTGCCAGGGGTTCCCGCGGACCTTTCGCTGGTGTCGGTGTGACCCTGGCCGATCCATCCGGCCGTGGCCTTGGGACGTTTCTGGAGGGTGGCCTGTGGCGCTGCTGGAACTGGCGAATCTGACGCTCCGATCACCGGAAGGGGACGGCCCCGTCGCGCGCATCCTGGCCCAGATGCCGGATCCCATGCGCCCGGACCTGCCGGCCATCCTGTTCGTGATCGTCCTGCTCGTGGTGCTCTACCTCTACCTCCGGGTGGTGTTCTTCAAGCCCATCACCCAGGTCATGGACGACCGGGAGCGCGACCTGAACGCCGGTGGAGACGCCAAGGCCCAGGCCGCGACCCAGCTGGAGGCCCGGCAGAAGGACTACCAGGGCCGCCTGAAGGACCTCCGTGCCCAGGCCTTCGCCCGCCGCAAGGCCTTGGCGGATGCCGCGGGCAAGGACAAGCAGCAGCTGCTGGACGAGGCCCGCGCCAAGGCGCAGGCCGAGCGTCTGGCCGCGGTGGAGTCCCTGAAGATCCAGCAGGCCGAGGCCAGACAGAACCTGCTGGCCCAGGTGGACGCCCTGTCCGAATCCATGGCCCAGACCCTTCTGAAGCAGGCCTGAGCATGACGACGCTGACCCGACTCTCCCTCGTTGCCGTCTTGGCTCTCAGCCCCCTCGGGCTGGCGGCCCAGGCGCATGACGCCCATGCCACTCCCGCCGCCGAGAAGCACGAGGCCCCTGTCGCTGGGCACGAAGCCCAGCCCGCGGAAGGCCAGGCGCCCGAAGCCCACGGAACGGAAGGCCCTGGCCATGAGGCGGCCGGCCATGAAGCCCATGGCGGCGCCCACCACGGCCCGGCCATGAAGCTCTTCGGCAAGGACTACGGCAACGGTGGGGCCTTCCTCGTCCAGCTGCTGAACTTCGCCATCTACGGCGCGGCCCTGTTCTTCCTCCTGAAGGGCGCCCTGTCCGCCATGTTCAAGTCCCGCAAGGAAGAGCTGGAGACGATGCTCGCCCAGGCGGAGAAGGACAAGGCCGAGGGCGAAGCCCAGATGAAGGAGATGGAAGCGAAGATGGCCGGGCTCGAAGGCGAG
>DASXUH010000243.1:0-14223 GCA_036504935.1 Geothrix sp.
CTCCGAACCGCTTCCTGTTCCGCCCTTGGCTGAATCCAGGCCCGCCCCGCACGAAGCCCCTGCGGCGGAGGCCCTGGCCGAGGAAAGCCTCCCCTCCTTCACCGACCTTGAAGCCTTCGAGGACTTGGGGGGTGGCATCGAGTTGCCGCCCCTGCCCGAGCCGGCCCATGCCGCAGAGGTTCCCCACGCCCTGGAGGTGCCTCCGATCCTCCCGGTGGTCGGCGCCGCCGCCGCTGTCGCCGGTCTTGCGGCCATGGCCATGCCTCATCTGGGGAAGGCCCCGGAACCCCATGCCTTGCCTGGGGTGGAGCACCCTGCAGCGCCGGTTCCAGAACTCGTGCATGAATCCGTCCATGAATCCGTGCATGAATCCATTCATGAAACAGCCCCTGAACCGAGCGCAACCGCCTGGGCGATGCCAGCTGTGGAGCCCCAGGCGGCCCTGGCGCCTGCCGCTCCCGGGCAGGCGAATGCCGCACCCGGTCAGGCCCCCCTCACACCCGGGCAGGTCCAGGCACTTCTGGCCGATCCAGTGCTGATGGATGCACTGGTGAAGGCAGTCGTGGCGCGCATGGGCGATCAAGTGGTTCGGGAAATTGCCTGGGAAGTCATGCCGGAACTGGCTGGAAAATTGCAACGGTAGGTCCATGACGCGCCCTGCCTTCCCATCCTCCGGGCTCTTCCCATGATCACCGGCTACAACACGGATATCCGCCACGGGAACCGGGTCTATCACGTGCAGACCGAGGACAAGGGCCTGTTGAATCCCAAGATCGAGACCCTCATCTATGTGGGCGGCGAGATCCTCGACAACTACCGGTCCTCGTACGAAGATCTGACCTCCACCCCTCCCATTTCCGATGGCGCCATCCAGGGCCGCATGGACGAGCAGCACCGGGCGGTGATCCGGGAAATCAAGAATGGCAAGTACGACCAGACGCCGCCGGATCTGCTGGAGCAGCAGGCCTTCAACGACCGGCCGCTGGACCAGGCCATCCTCGAGTTCCTGCAACTGGAGGGCGACGTCGACACCCTGGAGCTGGTGCTGGATCAGCCCATGAAGCCTGCCTTCGGAGAGCCCTTCCGCCTGCAGGTGCGGGCGCGCCTCTGCCAGAGCCAGAGCCCCGTGGCCGATGCTGAAGTCACTGTGAAGCTCGTGTCCAGCCTGAAGAAGGCCACCAACCTGCTGACGGGTCGAACGGGCAGCGATGGCCACTTCACCGGGGAGATCAAGTTGCCGCCCAGCCAGCCAGGCCAGTGCGCCGTGGTGGTCAGCTGCGCCTGTGATCAGGGCTTCGATGAAGTGAAGGCCGTGGTGGTGGCGCTCTAGACGGCCATCAGCTGTCGGCTGTCAATGGTCAGCGGTCAGGGGTGGAGTGGTCCGGATCCCACTGGCGGCGCAGACGGTGGAGCAGCAGGCGCACCTCCAGCAGGAGGGGGCGGGCCGCCAGGAAACACAGGAAGCCGGCCAGGGGTACGGTCACCTTGAAGCCGATGTGCCGGAATCCCAATGCTCCCGCGACGCCGCCGCCCAGGAAGGAGGCCAGGATCAGCAGCAGCAGGGTCAGCTTCTGGCGGTTGGCGACGATGCGCTCCCGGCCGTGCCGGTGGTGGACGTTCACATAGGTCAGGCGGCTCAGCTCGATGCCGATGTCCGTGACCGTGCCCGTGAGGTGCGTGGTGCGCACCGCGGCCCCCGAGATGATCGACGTGACCGTGTTGTGCATGCCCATGATGAAGCAGAGCAGCATCACGGTGCTGGGCAGGGTGAAGCGGATCTCCTGCTGGAGGCGGTTCCCCATGAAACCGAAGACCAGCATCAGGGCGGCCTCGAAGACCAGGGTCAGGGCGTAGCGGCTGCGCATCCGGCGGCGCTGGCCGAAGCTGATCAGGGTGGTGCAGACGAAGGCCCCGGCGAGGAAGCTCAGCATCATGGCGAGGGCCGCGAGGGCGGTGGTGAGATCGCCGTCGGCCAGTTCATCGGCCATGGAGGAGACCACCCCAGTCACGTGAGAGGTGTAGTGGCTGACGGCCAGGAAACCCCCGGCGTTCACCGCCCCGGCCACGAAGGCCATGGCCCAGGCCAGCTGGCGGTTCAGCGTTTCCGAACGCAGGGCTCCTTCCCGCACCAGGAGGTTCTCCTGGATGGGCAGGGTGGCCAAGGCCGTCTCCACGGCCGCCTGCAACTGATGGCCCGACAGACGATTCCTCAGCAGCCGCCGGAGGTAGCGGCCTGCGATCATCTGGAAATAGCGGGGAATGCGGCGCATGCAGAGGCTTCAGTCTACTGGGTCGGAAGCCGGCTGGTGGCCTGGGACCGGGGTCCAGACGGTAGACTCCTCTCATGCGCACGATCCTCCTCCTCCACACCGGCGGCACCCTGGGCATGATGCCCAGCGGAGATCCGGCCGCCCTGGTCCCGGGGCGGTTCCTGGACCACCTGCTGGAGCAGGTTCCGGAGCTGGGCCAGATGGCGAAGCTGTCCGTCGAGGTGCCCTTCAACCAGGACTCCTCCTGCCTGGAACCTTCACACATCCTGGCGCTGGCCTCCCGGGTTCGCGCCTCGGCCCAGGATTTCGATGGCTTCGTCATCATCCACGGCACGGACACCATGGCCTTCACGGCCTCCTGCCTGGGCTTCCTCCTGGCGGACCTGGGCAAGCCCGTGGTGCTCACGGGCAGCCAGCGGCCCCTCGCCTTCGTGCGCAGCGATGCCCGCAGCAACCTCGTCAACGCCGTGGACCTGGCCTGCCGTGGCATCCCCGAGGTGGGGATCTGCTTCGGCACCCACTGGATCCGCGGCGTGGCGGCCGACAAGCTGAGCGTCCACCAGTTTGAGGCCTTCCAGAGCCCGAACCTGCCGCCCCTGGCTGAGATCGGCGCGGAGATCCGCCTGCATCCCGAGGTGGGCCAGTTCATCCGCCAGGTGCCTTCGGGCCTGGGCGAGGTCCTGGACCTGGCCATCCACACGCTGACGCCCCATCCGGGCATGGTCTGGTACCCGGCCCCGCAAGGTGCCCGGGCGATCCTGATCCAGGCCTTCGGGGCGGGCAACCTGCCCATGGGCCGGACGGATCTGCGGGCCACCCTGGAGGATGCCCAGCGGCGGCGGCTGCCCGTGGTGGTGATCTCGCAGTGCCCCTATGGAGGCGTGGACCTCTCGGCCTACGAGATGGGCCGGCGGATCGAGGAGCTGGGCGCCATCTCCGGCAGCCTGCATACCCGCTGGGCCGCCCTCGCCAAGCTGGGCCTGGTGCTGGGTGCCGGGGGTGGCATCGGCGAAGTGAGGGAGGCGTTCGGGGCCGCTTGGGCCGGAGAGCCCCAGCCGGAAGGGGCGTGGTCACAGGACTGAGTTTTTGCCGGAGGCAATCTCCAAAACGCGCCCATGGCGCGTTTTGGAGCTAGGTAAACTGATAAGTCATTGGGAAAACCGACATGATCGATGCCAACCTCCTGCGCAACGACCTTGATGCGGTGGCGGCGCGCCTGTCCGAGCGGGGCTACACGCTGGACCGGGCCCGCTACCAGGAGCTGGACCAGCGGCGCCGGACCGCGCTCCAGGAAGCCGAGGCCCTGAAGGCCGAGCGCAACCGCGTGAGCGAGGAGGTGGGCCGCCTCAAGCGGGCGAAAGAAAACGCGGATGCCCTCATCGCCCAGCAGCGGGAAGTGGGCGACCGGCTCAAGGCGCTGGAAGCCGCCGAGCGCGAGATCGAGGCCGCCTTCAAGGATTTCCTCGCGGGGATCCCCAACCCGCCCCACGCCAGCGTGCCGGTGGGCCGGGACGAGCACGCCAACGTTGAAATCAAGCGCTGGGGCCAGGTGCCGCAGATCGCCGCGCCCAAGGATCACGTCGAGCTGGGCACGGCCCTGGGCATCCTCGACCTGGACCGCGCGGCCAAGATCAGCGGCGCGCGCTTCTCGGTGCTGAAGGGCCTGGGCGCCAAGCTGGAGCGCTCCCTCATCGCCTTCATGCTCGACCGCCAGACCGGCGCGGGCTACACCGAGGTCATCCCCCCCTACCTGGTGAACGCCGAGAGCATGTACGGCACGGGCCAGCTGCCCAAGTTCGAGCAGGACCTGTTCAAGACGCCCCATGGTGATGGCGCGCTCTACCTCATCCCCACGGCGGAAGTGCCCGTCACCAACCTCTACCGCGACGAGATCCTGCCCGCGGAGTCGCTGCCCCTGCGCCACTGCGCCTTCACGCCCTGCTTCCGCAGCGAGGCCGGCAGCTACGGCAAGGACACCAAGGGCATCATCCGCCAGCACCAGTTCCACAAGGTGGAGCTGGTGACCTTCGCCGCCGCGGAGGAGGCGGAGGCCGAGCTGGAGCGCCTCACCTCCGACGCGGAGGCCATCCTGGAAGCCCTCGGCCTGCCCTACCGCCGTGTGCTGCTCTGCACGGGCGACATGGGCTTCAGCAGCCAGAAGACCTACGACCTGGAGGTGTGGCTGCCCTCGCAGAACACCTACCGCGAGATCAGCTCCTGCAGCTGGTTCGGGGACTTCCAGGCCCGCCGCGCCAACATCCGGACCCGCGGCAAGGAAGGCAAGCCCGCCTTCGTGAACACCCTGAACGGCAGCGGCCTGGCCGTGGGCCGCGCCTGGGTGGCGATCCTGGAGAACTACCAGCAGCCGGACGGCAGCGTGGTGGTGCCGGAGGTGCTGCGGCCCTACCTGGGCGTCGCGGTGATCCGCTGAACGACGGGCCCCTTCTTTGCGCGGAAGGCCTGGGCCTTCAGCGGGAGGGCCGCTGGGATCTGAGGAAGGTGTCGTTTGCCATCGCCCAGGGCGAAGCCCTGGGTGTCGTGGGCGTCAGCGGCGCGGGAAAGACGACCCTGCTGAACATGGTGCTGGGGCTCCTGGAGCCCACGGAAGGCCGGATCCTCCTCGACGGCGCCCCCTGGTCCCCGCTTCCTGAAGGGGAGCGCCGCCGGCGCCGCCCGCGGATCCAGGCCGTGTTCCAGGATCCCCAGGCAAGCCTGCCGCCCCATCGCACGGGCTGGGAGATCCTCCAGGAGCCGCTGGCGATCTGGAACCGTGGGAATCCCCGCGCCCGGCGCGAGGCCGCGGCGCGCATGGCAGCCCGGGTGAAGTTCCCGGAGGCGGCCCTGGAGCAGCGCCCTGCGGCCTGGTCCGGTGGGCTGGCCCAGCGTCTCTGCCTGGGCCGTGCCCTCATGCTGGAGCCGGCCCTGCTGGTGCTGGATGAGCCCTTCTCGGCCGTGGATCCCACCCTTGGCGGGCACCTGGCGAGCTTGCTGCTGGAAGTACGGGCCGAGGGCACGGCCCTGCTCTTCGTCAGCCACGACCTGGCCTCCGTGCGGAGCCTGTGCGACCGGCTGCTTGTGCTGAAAGATGGCCAGCCCCTAGGCCTGGGAGCCGTTGGACAGTTGCTGTCCGATTCCCCGCATCCGCATCTGGAAGAGCTGTGGGCTATCAGCTCTCAGCAACTGATAGCCGATAGCTGATAGCCAGAACTACTCCTCCACCGGCACCTGCACGGCGTCGGCGTTCACGTAGATGCCCCCGAAGTGGCCCCAGAAGCTGCTGAGGCCGGGGCGCAGGCGGCCCTGCTGGTCCAGGGACTGGAGCTCCGCGGAAAGGAGTTTCTGGGCTTCGGTGGTCTGGACTTCCTGGATCAGGCTCCGGCGGCTCTCGAAGGTCAGAGCCGGCGCGGGCTCCCGGGAGACGATGCGGGCCAGCCAGAGCTTGCCGTCCTGGGCCCAGAGCAGAGGCGTGGTCTGGCCCACGGGGGTCTCGAGCAGGGCCTTGCGGATCCCGGGATGGGCCACCAGGTCCCGCAGCCCGCTGAGGGGGGCCGCAGCCTGATCGGACACGGGGCCCACGGCCTGCAGGCCGCCGGACGGGAGGGCCTGCTGGGCTTTGGCCAGGGCCTGCTTGCGGGATTCCTCGAGGCGGTAGGCCACCAGCACCTTGGCGCGGACCTCCTTGAAGGGCGGCACGGCCTCCGGCAGTGCCTCCTGCACGCGGAAGAGGATGTGGCGGTCGGCGAAACGCATGGGCTTGGAGACCTCGCCCACCTTCAGGCGGAAGGCCTCGCTGGCGATCTGGGGCAGCTCGGGCAGGCCTTCGGACTGGGCGCCCGCCTCGTTGCCGAAGGGCTGGCTCAGCTGGGCCTGGCTGCCCAGGCTCTTGGCGGCCGCGGCCAGGTCGCCACCGTTGGCGCGCTTGCGGATCTGCTCCAGGCGCTCCTGGGCCCGGGCATTGAAGCGGTCATCGGAGATCTCCTTGGCGAGCTGTTCCTTGACGTCCTCGAAGCGCTTCTCGCGGCGGCC
Organism: Geothrix sp.; assembly: GCA_036504935.1. Lineage (GTDB taxonomy): Bacteria > Acidobacteriota > Holophagae > Holophagales > Holophagaceae > Geothrix. The sequence goes on from DASXUH010000243.1 coordinate 6,297, forward strand.
TTCCAGCTTGATGAGGTGCATGCCGTAGATGGTCCGCACGGGCTGGCTGATCTCGCCGGGCTTGAGGGTGGCGGCGGCCTCGGAGAAGGGCTTCTGCATCTGGGGGAAGCGGAACCAGCCCAGGTCGCCCCCGTTGCCCTTGGCGCTGGGATCCTCGCTGAGCTCCTCGGCGGCCTTCGCGAAGTCCTGGCCCTTGACGAGGCGTTCGCGCAGCAGCTGGGCCTTGGCCGTGGCTTCCTGGATCTGGGTGTCGCCCTCGGCCTTGAAGAGGATGTGGCGGGCCTTGAATTCAATGAAGTCGTTCTTCCGGGCCTCGAAGGCGGCCTTGAGGGTGGCCTCGTCCACCTGGACCTCCTTGCCCAGGGCGGCGCGGTCCACGGCCACGAACTGGATCACGCGGCGGGGAGGCTGGAGGAACCGGTCACCGCCGGCCTTGTAGAAGGGCTCCAGGGTGCCGTCACCGGGATCCGCCACGGTGGCGGGGTCCACCGCCAGGGTGGCCTGCTGGAAGGCGACCTTCTCATGGCGCAGGCGGTCTTCCACCGCGAGCCAGGCCCCATCCACGGGCACCTGGAAGGCCGCCTGCTGGATCAGCTTGGTGCGCAGCAGCTCGCTGCGCAGGTTCCGCTCCTGGAGGGCGGGGTTGAAGCCGGTCTCCTGGAAGATCTGCTTCAGCTCCGCGGTGGACTTCAGGTTGCCCTGGGGGTCCAGGAGGATGGGGTACTGCTTCAGGAAGGCCCGCAGGCGGGCGCCGACTTCTTCATCCGTCACCACGACGTGGTGCCGCTCCGCCAGTTCCTCCATGAGCTTCTGGTTCATGAGGTCCCGCAGGGCCTGGGACTGGACGAAGGGCTTGAGGGCCTCGGGACTGGCCTGCTTGCCATAGCGCTGGTAGAGCTCCTGCATGTGCTCCGCCAGGTCGCGCAGCAGCACTTCGCGGCCGTAGACCCGCGCCACCACCGTATCTGGGGTATCCACCCGGCCGGAGGGGGCCAGGTAGGCCACCAGGCCCAGGAGGACCACGATCATGACCGCTGCCATGGGCGTGCGGTTGGATTTGAAGACCTGACGGAAGGAACGCAGCATGCGGGGCTCCGGTGGACGGACCTCCCAGATTACCGCGGGGGCACCTTATGTGACAGGCTCCTTCGTTGGATTACACTGGAATGCTGGAGTGTTTGCATGGCCGTCCTGTCCGTACTGACCTGGGGCGATCCCCGACTGAAGAAGAACAGCGAGGACGTGGGGGATTGGACCCCCGAGCTGGAGCAACTCGTAGCCGACATGTTCGAGACGGCCCTCGACGAGGAGGGTGTGGGCCTCGCGGCGCCGCAGGTCGGCGTGAACGTCAACCTCGCCGTGATCGACTGCTCCTGCGGCGAGGATCCCACCCAGAAGCTCGTCCTCATCAATCCCGAGATCGTCCGGGAGGAGGGCAGCCAGGTGGGGCCGGAGGGCTGCCTGTCCATTCCCGGCATCCGGGAAGTGCTGGAGCGCCCCCAGAAGGTGGCCATCCGCAACCGGACCAAGGACGGCAGCTGGCAGGAACTGGAAGGCGAGGACCTGCTGGCCCGGGCCTTCTGCCATGAGATCGACCACCTGCGCGGACGCCTCTTCGTGGAGTACTTCGGACCCGTCAAGCGCCAGGTCATCCAGCGCCGGTACCAGAAACAGGTCCGGGGATGACCCGCATCGCCTTTCTCGGCACTCCCCGCGCGGCCGTCCCGGCCCTGCGGGCCCTGGCCGAAGAGGGCATCACGGCGGTCTTCAGCAATCCGGACCGGCCTGCGGGGCGGGGGCGGCACCTGGAGGCCCCGCCGGTGAAAGTGGCGGCCCAGGAGCTGGGCCTGCCCGTCCACCAGCCGCTGAGCTGGAAGGCGCCTGAGGTCCGCGATCTGTGGGATGCCCTGAAGATCGACTTGGCGATCGTCGTGGCCTACGGCCATCTGCTACCCCGCTGGATGCTGGATTCCTGCCCCAACGGCGTCTGGAACCTGCATTTCTCCCTGCTGCCCCGCTGGCGCGGCGCCGCCCCGGTAAACCACGCGCTGCTGGCGGGAGATGAGGAGACGGGCGTCAGCCTCATGAAGCTCACGGCCGGCCTGGATGAGGGACCCGTCCTCGCCCAGTCCCGCCGTCCCATCGGCCGCGGGGACACCGCCGAAAGCCTGCTGGTGGCCCTCTCGGCGGATGCCGCCGACCTGCTCATGGACCAGCTGCCCCTCCTGCTCTGCGGCTGCGGCCGGCCCGTGGAGCAGCGCCACGAGGCGGCCACCTACGCCGCCAAGCTCCGCAAGGACATGGGCCATCTGGACTGGCGGCACCCCGCAGCGGATCTGCACCGCCAGGTCCGCGCCCTCTGGCCCTGGCCCGGATCCGAACTGCAGCTGGAGGGCCAGCCCCTGAAGGTCTGCGGCGTGGGGGCACTCCGGGCCTGCTACCGCGACCCCGGCCAGCTGGTCTGGGGCAAGGAGGGCGCCTGGCTCACCACCTCCGACGGCGCCCTGGAACTCACCCAGCTCCAGCGCCCCGGCAAGCCCGTCCAACCGGCCCTCCAGGCCCTCCAGCCCTGGGGCGCGAGCGGCAGTCGAGCGCTGGGTTGAAAGGAAAAGCGGAGACAGGATTAACAGGATGAAAAGCTGGATTAACAGGATTAACAGGATTAAAGCATTAACTGCATTGCTTCTTTAATCCTGTTAATTCTTCAAAATCCTGTTAATCCTGTCCCCGCTTTTCAAGCCAGGCGCGCGGCCACATCGCGGTAGTCGGGGTCCAGGTCGTGGACGGCTTTGAACTCAACGGCGGCGAGGGCGGTCTGGCCCTGCTGGAGGTAGATCTCGGCCAGGTCGTAGCGGAGGCCGATGCTGTCCTCGGGGGGGAAGCCGGGGGCCTCGATGCCCTGGCGCAGCCACGCCACGGCGGCGTTGAGGTCGCCCCGGTCCTGTTCGCAGATGCTGAGCATGGAGCAGCATTCGAGGGTGCGCTCGGGGTCGCCCATGGCGATCTTGAACTCCTCGATGGCCGGGTCGATGAGCACCATCTCCTTGTAGGCGATGCCCAGGTTGTAGTGGGTGTCGTAGTCGTCGCCCTTGACCTGCTTCTCCACACCCTCGCGGAAGGCGCTGAACAGCTCGTCGACGCTCTGGATCTTCTCGACCACATGGGTGGCGTCGTGCATCTCCTCGTCCTCGCCGGAATCCATGAGGGCGGTACCCAGCACGTCCGTGAGGTCGAAGAAGGAATTGGCGAAGTCATGTTCCTCAAGGGCGCTGGCCTTGGCCGTGAGCCCCAGCTTCTGGAGGGCACCCTCGGCGCGCTCCAGACGGGCTTCCAGTTCGGGGTGCGCCGGGAACTGCTTGAGGGCGGCCTCGACTTCCGCCTTGGCCTCTTCGGGGCTGCCGTAGTCCAGCTGGAAGTCGATATCGCCGAGGAGGTTGGCCAGGTCCTCGGGGATGGGCTCAGGCCCGGCGGCCGCTGAGAGCGGAGGCAGGGCCTCGATGACCTCCGGAGACAGGATCCCCGTGGGCATGGGAGGGAGCGGCGTGGTGGGGGCCGAGAAGGGGACCGACTCAGCCGCCAGATCCGACAAGGTGTCGTCCATCCAGCTCAGGTCCGAGGCGTCCAGGGCGGCTGGTTCCGCGGGAGGAGACGGAAGCCCTGCGGCTGGCGCGAAGGGATCCGGCAGGACGGGCAGGCCCTCGCCCAGGGGGATGGCCTCCCGCGCGGGGGGCTTGGGGGCCATGGGCGACAGGGGAGGCGGGAGGGCGGGGAGGTCGAGCCCGATGATTTGATCCACCTCGCTGGCCGGGGTGGGCGGGGCGGCGGGTATGGCCGCGGCCAGGGGAGGCGTGGCCACCTTCGGAGGGGCGGGCACGGCGGGGACGGAGGGACGGACTCCGGGCTCGGGCAGGCCCATGGTCCGGCGATGGATGCGGGTGGACCCTGGGAAGAGCTGCTCCGCCATGTCCAGCAGCTGAGTGGCTTCGCGCTTCCGGTCGAGGCGGAGGAGGGCCTGGGCGCTCTGCACGTACTGCATCTGCACTTTGGTCAGGTGGCCGGTGGTGCGGTGCACGGCCACGATGGCCTCGATGAGGGTCAGGTCCGACGGATCCAGCTCGAGGGCCTTCTTGTAGGTCTCCACGGCGCGTTCGGTGCTGCCGCTCCGGAGCAGGGCCTCGGCCTCCCGGGAGAACTGCTCCATGCGGAGCCTCCGGATGGGGTCCAGCTCGGTCTCTCCACCGTGCAGGGTGCCCTCCAGGGCCGCCGGGGACTGGAAGACGCCTGAGAATCCGGACTGGGGCGCGCTCGGAGAGGGTGGTGCCGAGGCGTCGGGGATGGCGCCCAGGGCGCGCAGCTGGCCGGAGAGGTGCCCGATCAGCGACGGGTCGTTGGCCTGGTGGGCTAGGCTGTAGGCGCTCTGAAGGGCGTGGACCTGGTCGGCCCGGCTGCCACTCTGATGGGCGATCTCGGCGAGGAGGGTCCAGGCCTCGACGCTCATGTGGTTCTGCATGGCCGCCCGGAGGCTCCGGCCGACGGTGTCGCCGGAACCCCGGCGGGCCAGTTCTCGGGCGATGGGCGCGAACAGCCGGAGCCCCTCCTCCGCGCGGTCGGCGTTTACCAGGTTGCGGAGGGCCTTCTCTGCGAGCGGGAGGGACTTTTCCGGAATCTGCGCGATCTCCGTCAGCGCCTCCAGGGCCCGGTCGGGGTGGCCGCTGCGGAGTTCGATCTCCGCCAGAGCTTCCAGCAGTTCCGTGTCCCTCGGGTTGCTGACCAGGCCCTCCCGCAAATGCTGGGCCGCGGTGGCGTAGTCGCCCTGGATCACTCCCAGCCGGCTCTGGGTGAGGAAGACGTGGGGCGTGGAGATCATCGACTTGGCGCGCTCGAGAATCTGGTTCGCCTCGCCGTGCATCTGCTCCATGGCCAGGGATTCGGCTACCTCGAGGTAGATGCCCGCAGCGCGGTCCTTCATGCCCTCCTTGTTGTAGAGGTCCGCGAGCTTGACCTTCATCTTCAGGTTCTTGGGATCGAGATCGACGACCTTGTTGAACTCCTCCAGCGCCCGTTTGATGAGGCCCTTCTTCTGGAAGTGCTCGGCCACCTGCAGGTGGACCTTCACCGCGTCGGTGGGGCGGTTCATCTGGCGATAGAGGTCCGCCAGGCGCTGGGCCGCGTCGATATCTTCCGGCGCATTGCGGACGATCTTCTGGAAGATGGCCGCGGCGCGGGCGTGGAAGCCGTCCCGCTCGTACGCTGTGCCCAGCCGTTTGTGGATCTCCACGCCCTCCCGGGTCCGGCTGATCTGCACGTAGAGATCGCCGATCTGGTTCAGGGTCGAGTAGTCCTTGGGGTTGTCCTCGACGAGCTTGTGGAACTCCTCGATGGCCCGGTCGACCTTGCCCGCCGTCAGGTACTTGTCGGCTTCCTTCTTGACTTTGACGCGATCAATGGCCATTCACTGCCTCAGGAAGCCTGGCGGGGTTCGGAAAGTGTAGGCGGGGGCGGCCCGCCTTGGATAGATCGGAGATCTAGCGGAAGTTGCGGCCCGTGAAGCTGTGGGGCAGCAGGTCCTCCAGGCGGTGGAGCGCGCGGGCTTGGCGGTTGGCGAGGAGGACCGGCAGCCCTTCGGCAAATTCGGCCAGCGCCTGCCGGCAGGCCCCGCAGGGCGGGGTCAGCTCGGCCACATCGGTCACCACCACGGCTGCCGCCAGGCCTCCGGGGCGCAGGCCGGCGGCCACAGCGGCGCTGAGGGCGCCCCGTTCGGCGCAGAGGGTGACGGGATAGGCGGCATTCTCCACGTTGCAGCCCGGCAGGATGTCGCCGGCCGTGGTCAGGAGCGCTGCGCCGACCTGGAAGTGGGAATAGGGGGCATGGGCGTTCGCCCGGGCCTTCCAGGCCGCCTCCAGCAGGGGCGTCCAGGCGGGGGATTGGGGATCGTCGAACACCGGCGCCTCCTGCGTGATCTTCAGCTTAACGGAGGTTCCCCCGGGCCAGGCCGGTCCCGGGTGCCCTCCGCCCGGGCGAGGGCCAGGGCCCGCCAGCAGGGGGGGTGCCCCCGAACTTCGCGGGCCTCCTCGGCTCCACGCAGTTCCAGGGTGACCTCCCGCTTCTGGAGGCGGGCCTGAAGCACGGCGCCGGAGAGCCGCTCCAGTTCCCGCTCGAAGGCGTGGCCCGGGGCCCAGGCGGAGAGGTCGAGGCGCAGGTGCAGGCCCTGGGGCCGTTCCTCCTGGAAGGTGCGCACCCAGAGCTGGCTGCGCTGGGCCGTGCGCTTCCAGTGGACCCGGCCGGGCGGATCCCCCGCCCGCCAGGGCCGTGCGCCCTCTGGGCTGCTGGTCCCCTCCTGGGCCACGGTGCGATGGCCCTCGCCCCGCCAGCCGGCGGGCGGGGCCGGTGGCGTGCGGGGGTGGGGCAGGATGAGCAGCTCTTGATCCAGCTCGATGAAGCGGGCCTTCTCCACCAGGCCGAAGGGGAAGCGCGTCCGGAGCTCGAGGCGGCGCGCCCGCGCCCAGCCGCGGTGCCCGGCCCGGGCGTGGAGGACCACCTGGATCTCGCCCTTCCGGTCGATCCGGCCCAGAAAGCCGGGTTCCACCTGGCCGTCGTCCAAGGTGAGGTGGAGCTCCAGCCCCCGGATCCGGCCCCGTCCCCCGTCCTGGAGGCGGAGCCGGAGGCCGCCCCGCACCCGGGCGAAGAGGTTGCCTTCTTCCAGGCCCACCACCTTCAACCCCTGAAGGGCGCGGCGGCTCAGGATCCCCGACACCAGGAACAGGCCCAGCATCAGGGAGAACACCAGGTAGAGCAGGTTGTTGCCCGTGTTCACGGAGAAGGCGCCCACGGCCAGCAGGGCCAGCAGGCACTGCGCGCCCAGGCCCGTGAGGGACAGGCGCAGGCGGCGGTCGCTCCACAGTCTCACGCGGCGCCTCCTGCGCCGCGCCCTACGGGCTTCGGCTTCGCCAAAGTGGCACTTCGCTCCTGCTTCGTGCTCATGCCCCCCAGCCTACCCTCCCGAGACTGCCTGCTAGCATGGACCTTCTCCCCAAGGCTCCCATGTCGACCCGTCTCTTCCGCACGAAGTCCCTGGAACAGCTGCGCGCGAGCGCCGATGAGCCGGAGCATCAGCTCAAGAAGAACCTCACGGCCTTCGACCTCACCATGTTCGGCATCGGGGCCATCATCGGCGCGGGCATCTTCTCCAGCATCGGCACGGCGGCGGCGGGGAACATGGCCGATGGGCGACTGCCCGCCGGACCCGGCCTGGTGCTCAGCATCCTCATCGTGGCCCTCATCTGCGGGTTCACGGCCCTGGCCTACGCCGAGCTGGCGTCCATGATCCCCGTGTCGGGCAGCGCCTATACCTATGCCTACGCGACGCTCGGCGAGCTCATGGCCTGGATCATCGGCTGGGACCTGCTGCTGGAATACGCCATCTCCAACGTGGCTGTGGCCATCTCCTGGGGCGACTACGCCCGCAGCTTCCTGTCCACGGTGCTGCACGTGGACATCCCGGCTTGGCTCGGAATGGACCCAAGAACCGCATTGAAGCCCACAGACTTAGCCTTCCAGGAGTTCGGCCATCAAGTGTCGAAAGTCCATTGGCACACGCAATTCTTCAATACATTTGGCCAAGACCACTGGTGGCATTTCTGGAATCACATCCATCCAAGAATCTGGATGGAGCGGGCGGTTGAACTTGTGGGCCCAACCGTTGGTGAACGACTGGGCTTTCTCAGCGATGCCCATCACGGAATTCGAGATGGAGCCACTCTCTTTGTGAATTGGGAAGGACTTCGGTCCGCCCCCACCGTGGCCGGCTTCCCCATCACCATCAACCTCCTCGCGGTGATCATCACCGTCCTGATCACCTGGCTCTGCTACATCGGCATCAAGGAGAGCGCCCGGGTGAACAGCGTCATGGTGGTGATCAAGGTGATCA
>DASXUH010000244.1:0-5473 GCA_036504935.1 Geothrix sp.
ATTCCTTCTTCGTTATCGGCGAGCCTCAGCCTCAAAAAGATCTCCACGAAGAACACGAAGGCGCCCTGCGGGCGCATAAAGGGCGCGAATGGGCCTCGACCCACCGTGGACATCCCTTCGCGGGCGGCGGCCATGGCGGCCTTTGGAAGTCGCGCAGAGCCGCCGCCCGCGAAGCCGGTTGCGCCATGCGCGACCGAGGGCCCGAGGCCCGGATGTCCTAAGCCGGAACGCTGGTACCTGTCTTTGTGGCCTTTGCTTGCTTCTTCGTGTTCTTCGTGGAGGCTTTTGAACCCTTTGATCAGGCTGAGATTCGCCGATAACCGGGTATTCCTTTTCCTCGAGAGGCCCCTCAGAACTGCTTGGCCCAGGCCACCTTGGCGAAGAGGCCCCGCTCCACCATCCGTTCGTAGGAGATGACGGCCGAGGGGTCGCGCCGCCGCTGGCCCGACCAGCCCAGGTAGGCGTTGGTGAAGGCGTTGGGCTGCCAGCCCATGAAGGCCTTGAGGAACTTGTCCACGCCTTCCCCGTGGAGGCCGTCGTAGCGGACGACGAAGGCCTGGGTCTTCAGGTAGAAGAAGGCCGGCAGCTGCCAGCTGCCGGTGGCGGAAAGTTCCCGGGCGCGGATGAGGCGCAGGTCATCCGCCTCGCGGTCCAGGATGGACTGCAGGGCCGACAGGTTGTAGGAGACGGAACCCACGGTGCCGTGGAAGAAGAGCTGGGCGGAGTCCAGCCGGGCCGGATCGCCGGAGGCGAGGTCGAGGGTGCGCCCCCGGGTGGCATTCCAGCCGAACTGCGCCTGCGAGTGCTGGCGCCAGTTGCCGCCCACGGTGAGGGCGCGGGAGGCCACCGAGCGGGCGTGGTCCTCCGCCCAGACGCGCCCGGCCATGTCCCAGTTGAAGAAGAAGCTCAGGCGTCCCGCCGTCTCCAGCCAGGTGTCGAGGCCCACCACCCGCTCCAGGGGATCGCCGTTCCACCAGGCGAGCCGCCGCCAGCGCAGCGTGGCGTTGGCGGAGGAGAGCTTCCCGTTGTTCCAGTTGTTCCGCCAGCCGAAACCGGCGTTGTCGCGGCGGTAGCCCTGGAGGTCTGTGAAGCCGGACAGCAGCACCAGATCCGGGCTGGTGGTCTGGGTCAGGGCCCAGGCCGTCCAGTTCCGGGTGTTCCAGTCCAGCTCGGCGGAGGTGGAGGTGCCCCGGCGCGAGAGGACCGTTCCGTCCGCCTGGGGCAGGCGCGACGTGGCGGCCATGGCGCTGCCGATGAAGTGGAACTCGGATCCCAGGTACTGATCCAGGTAGACGCCGCCGCTTTGGCCGCCCATCAGCCCCGCGGCGGCGTCCGGCCCGCCCTGAAGGCGCTTGTCCGTGCCGAGGAAGGACAGGCCCGAGCCCCGCTGGTCCAGCTGGAGGCGAAGGGCCGCGGCCGTATCGCGCGTGGGCAGGCCGTCCACTCCCCGGGCCCCGTTGGCGCCCAGGAGCAGGCCTCCATCCTGGTCCTTGGCGTGGATGAGGGTCCAGGTGGCATGGGAGGCCTGGCCCGAAGCCTTCAGTCCGAAGAGGGGATCCTGGATGGAGCGGCTGAAGAACTGGCGCTGGGCTGCCTGGGGGGAGAGCAGGTCCATGCCCTCCAGGAAGAAGGGGCGGCGCTCGGGGTAGAACACCTTGAAGCGGCTGTTGATCTGGAGCGGGTCCACGTCCGCGTCGGCCGTGGCGAAATCGGGCCGGTAGGTGCCCTCGAGCGTGAGGGCCGTGGTGGCGTAGCGCAGGTCCAGCCCGAGGCGGGCCTTCGATTCGGCGGGTGCGGCGGGATCGGCCGCCAGGGACTGGGTGCGGCTGGCGGTGGCGAAAGGAATGAGGAGGAAGGGTGACCCGGGCTTATCCACGGGGGCGCCGGAGACCCGGGCCATCTGGCAGATGTCGCACTGCACGTCCTTGCTCATGCGGGGCCAGGAGATGCCGTAGCGCCGCTCCCGCGGGATGATGCGGAGGATGCGCAGGGCCCAGTCGCCGGGGCGGCGGCGCAGGCTGCTGTACGGGATGCGCATCTTCACGACGTAGCCAGTAGGGGTCAGCACGCCCGTGGAATCCCAGAGGCAGTCGTAGGAGGCATTCTCGCCGGTAGTGTCCGTGGCGATCTCGTCGATCTGGCCGCCCAGGGGCGTCACGAAGAAGCGGACGATGCTCTGTCCCTTGCCGGACGAGTCCAGGTCCACGCCCACGAAATCGAAGTCGCCCTGGTTGGTGTCCCGCATGTGGCGGGCGGCGTGGATTTTCGCTGGTTCGGGATCCACGGCCTCTACGGCCACGTAGAGGGCATCGGGGCCCCAGCCCACATGCACCGTGGTGGGCCAGCGGTTCTCGCCCTTGTCGTCCGGCATGATCATGCCGAACTCGGTGATGACCAGGGCCTCCTTCCAGGTGGAGAGGTCCGCGTCCCGGGTCATGGAGGGTGCCTGGGCCAGCCGGGGGATGGCCAGGTGGGGCGGGTTGGGTGCCTGGGAGGCCAGGATGGGCAGGCAGGAGAAGGCCAGAGCCGGATGGCGCATGAAGGATCCCCGGAGAGCGGTTCTCCGAGTCCTACGAGGACCTTCGGAGTTCGTTTAGGCCCGTTTCGCCCGGAAGGAGGCTTCGTAGGCGGCCGTGCTCGCTTCGAGGCCACCCTCTTCGACCTCACCGATGAGATCGTAGGCGTGGGCTTTCACGATGCGCACCCGCTGGATGGTGTTCACCTGGGGGGCGCCGTCCACCAGCAGCACGTTGCCGTCGATCTCGGGGGCCTGGCCCTGGTGGCGGCCTTTGACGAGGAGGTCCGTCTCCTCGTGGGCGCCTTCCACCAGCACGTCGATGACCTGCCCCACCTTCTCCTGGTTCTTCTCCCGGGCGATCTTCTGCTGCAGCTCCAGGAGGCGGCGCTTCCGGGCCTCCTTGGTGCGCTTCGGGATGGGGTCGCCCAGGCCGTGGGCGGTGGTGCCCTCCTCGGGGCTGTAGGTGAAGACGCCTACATGGTCGAAGCGGGCCTCCTGCACGAAGACCTTCAGCTCCTCGAAGGCGGCTTCGTCCTCGCCGGGAAAGCCCACGATGAAGTTCGAGCGGATGGCGATGCCCGGCACGATGCGGCGCACTTTCTCGATGAGCCTCAGGAACTGGGCGCGGCCGCCGCCCCGGGCCATGGCCTTGAGGATGGTAGCGTCCGCGTGCTGAAGGGGCATGTCCAGGTAGCGGGCGCAGTTGGGCGTCTCGGCCATCGCGTGGAGCAGGCCATCCGTCAGGCGGTTGGGATAGGCATAGTGGATGCGGAACCACCGCAGGCCGTCGACCGAGCCCAAGGCCCGCACCAGTTTCTCCAGGGCATCGGGATCACCGAAGTCGCGGCCGTAGTCCGTGGTGTCCTGGCCCACGAGGCTGATCTCCAGCACGCCCTGGGCCACCAGGTTCTTCGCTTCCGCGACGACGCTCTCGATGGTGCGGCTGCGCTGGGCGCCCCGGAGCTGGGGGATGACGCAGAAGGCGCAGGCATGATCGCAGCCCTCGCTGATCTTCAGGTAGGCGCTGGCCTTGGGCGTGGTGAGCATCCGGGGGCTGGCTTCTGTGTAAAGGTAGTCGGGGTTGGGATTCAATTCAAAGCTGGCGCCCGCGCCGATGATCTCGGCGATCTGTTCGATGTCGCGGGTGCCCAGGCAGGCGTCGATCTCGGGCATCTCTGCCATGAGCTCGTCCCGGTAGCGCTCCACCAGACAGCCCGCCACGATGAGCTTCTCGCAGGCGCCCTCCTGCTTCATGGAGGCGGCCTGGAGGATGGCCTCGACGCTCTCCTGCTTGGCGGCGTCGATGAAGCCGCAGGTGTTCACCACCAGGACCTGGGCCTCCTCCAGCACGGGGGTGATCTGGTAGCCCTTGAGCCGCAGGTGGCCCAGCATGACTTCCGAATCCACCAGGTTCTTGGGGCAGCCCAGGGACATGAAACCGACTTTGGTCAATGGATCTCCAGCCACCTTCAGGTGGAACCTCATAGAATACCGCGCCCGGCCGAAGAGGCCTACAGCGCGTGCTAAACTCAACGCCCCCTCCGGATTGGCCATGAAGCTCACCCTCCAGGTTGACGGTGCCCTGCATCCCGTGACCCTCACGGAAGATGGCGTGACCATCGGGCGGGGGGACCAGGCCACCATCCGCATCCAGGCCAATGCCGTGAGCCGGGTCCATGCCCGCATCTTCCTCAAGGATGGCCAGCCCCATGTGATGGACATGAAGTCCCTCAACGGGACCTCCCTGAACGGCGTGACCCTGTCCGAGCCCGCGCTTCTCCATCCTGACGATATGGTACTGCTGGGCGAGGCCATGGTGAGGTGGGTGCCCGACAGCGTCTCGGTGGTGCCGGCCTCCGGATTGAACCCCGCGCTGGCATCGAGGTCCGGAACCTCCCGGATTTCGCTGGAGGACCGCGCCTTCGATGCCTCCGGCTCCATCCTCCTCCCCCATGCCAGTCTGGAGGCCATGCTGGCCCAGGCCAGCGGCCAGCATCCTTCAGGCGAGGCGGTGACCCTGTTCCAGCGCCTAGCCACCATGGCCGGCACCCTACTGCGGGCCGCGGGTCTGGCGGAGCTGCTGGAATCCGTCATGAGCCTGGTGACCTCCCAGATCCCCTGCCAGCGCGGCTTCATCCTGCTGGCGGACGCAGGGGGCGAGCTGGTGCCCGAGCTGGTCTGGGAGGAGCAGCCCGGCCTGAATCCCAGCCCCATCAGCCGCACCATCGCCCGCACGGCCATGAAGGACCGCGTGGCCATCCTCACCACGGACGCCCGCATGGATCCCCGGTTCAGCGCCGGCGAGAGCATCAAGATCCACGGCATCACATCGGCCCTCTGCGCCCCGCTCATCGTGGAGAACCAGGCGCTGGGCGTCATCTACCTGGAGACGAGCCTCAGCAAGGGCAGCTTCAAGCGCGAGGACGAGCACCTGCTGAGCGCCATGGCCAACTTCGCCGCGGTGGGCATCCAGCGCGAGCGGGAGGCCAAGTTCCGCCAGCGGCTCGAGCGGTACCACAGCCCTCAGGTGGTGGACCAGATCCTCAAGTCCAGCCAGAGCAAGGAGGCTCCCGCCCTCCAGGCCCAGCGCTGCCAGATCAGCGTGCTCTTCGCGGACATCTCGGGCTTCACGCGCATGAGCGAAGGCATGGAACCCCTGGTGCTGGCGGACATCCTGAACCGCACCTTCGAGGCCATGACGGACCAGATCTTCAGCCGGGGCGGCACCCTCGACAAGTACATCGGCGACGCCATCATGGCTTTCTTCGGGGCGCCGAACCCCGACCCGGACCACGCGAAGCACGCCGTGGAGGCAGCAGCGGCCATGCAGGAGACCCTGCGGGACCTGAACGCGGCCCGGCCCGATGGGTACCCCGAGCTGCGGATGCGCATCGGCATCAACAGCGGCGAGGCCTTCGCGGGCGACATCGGCTGCGAGAAGCGCATGGACTACAC
>DASXUH010000245.1:0-11820 GCA_036504935.1 Geothrix sp.
ACCGGAGATCGCCATTGGTGGGATTGAGACTCGCGGCGAACAGGGTGGTGTAGCGATTGCCATCGCGGACATCGTTCATGCGGCGGTTCAAGCGCTCCGCCAGCTTCCCCCAGTCCCGCACCGGCCGGCCGCCCAGGGCCCTGAGGAAGGCGGAGAGCTGGGTCATCATCAGGGATGCGGGCAGGCCCTTTCCTGAGATGTCGCCCACCGCGATGTGGAGCCGCTCACTCAGCTGCTCGTCGCGGGCCATCCAAAGGTCGTAGAGATCGCCACCCACGGCCTGGTAGGGCAGGTTCGCCGCGGCGCACTGCCAGCCACTCGGCTCCGGAAGGGTCTTGGGGAGCAGCCGGCGCTGGATGTCCCGGGCCAGGTCCAGGTCCTTTTCCATGCGTTCGGCCTGGAGGCGGGCCTCGCGGAACTCCAGGCTCGACAGCTGGGAAGAGGTGAGGTTCAGCAGGGTGTGCAGGAAGACTTCGTCATCGTCGGACAGCTTCCCCACAGCCGGATCGGCCGCGTAGGCAAACCCGTGGCTGTGGTTCTGGTCCAGCAATTCGACGGCATGGACTAGGCTCTTCGCCTCCACCAGCTCGTGGAGACCGTCCCCTTCGAGCACCTCCGGAACCTGTCCCAGCCCCTTCGCGTGCAGGACCGTGCCCTGGGCATCCACCACCAGGAGGCGCATGATCCTGAATTCGCCCATGAGCGTGTTCGCCATGAGGCGGACCAGATCCTGCCGGGTTTCCACTTGGCCCAGGTTCCGGGTGAGCTCGAAGACCGTGTTCAGGCGGGAGAGCTGCAGGGCCAGGGCCTGGTTCTGAGTGCTGCGCACCGCCTCGGCCCGGCGCCAGGCCAGCAGGGGCGCGCTGATGGACAGCAGCAGCGGCACCGCGTCGGGAAATCCATCCGTGCGCAGGACCAGGTGGCCGTAGACCTCGTCCCCGTAGGCCCAGGGCAGGACCTGCCAGCCCTCCCCCGGATGGGTGGGAAAGGCCGGGGCCACTCCCCGCAGGAACAGCCACTTGCCGCCATCCCACAGGCCGCCCTGCCCCGCCTTGGCGATACCCATGACCGTGACGCCCACCAGATGGACGAGATCCTCTTCGGTGCCCTGGTCCGGGAAGGTCTCCAGGAAGTCGATGAGCGGGAGCAGCTCCTGGGCCCCTTCCGGGATCTTCAGCGCCAGCTGGCGGAGACGGTCGAAGGGGTTGGTCGGCATGGTGGGCGGACCTGGGACTTCAATCCAGCTTCTTGATCAGGCAGCACTCGTTCCGGCCGGAGGCCTCGTCCGCCTTGAACCGCACCTCATCCATGAACCGGCTCATGAGCAGCAGGCCCAGGCCACCCTTCCGGGGATGTTTGATGTACTCCTTGGGATCCGGCAGCACCACCTGGTCGCCCCTGAGCCCCTGCCCGGAGTGGAGGATGTGGATTTCCAGGGCCTTCTCGGTGAAGCGCAGCTCCAGCTCGACACTGTGCTCGCCCTCGCCGTGGTAGGCGTGGAGGATCACGTTGGTCACCGCCTCGTCCACGGCGATGCTCACCTTGGCGGCGGTGGCGTCGTCGAGCCCGGCCACCAGGGAAGCCCGCTTGGCCAGGCCCGTCACCAGATTCAGGTAGCGGGTCTGACTCGGGATCACGAGCCGGAATTCGGCTGGTTCCATGGTGGCCGCCACGTTCACCCCTTCCGCTCCGGCGTGACCGCGGCCAGCGCCTGGTCCTCACCGCCGAAGACCCGGTAGAGCTGGGTGAAGCCCAGGGTGTCGAAGATGGCGAAGACATTCGGCTGGAGGTCTGACAGCAGGATGTCGCCCTGGTGTTCCCGGACCGTCTCGATGAGGCCCATGATGGCCCCGAGGCCCGCGGAACTTATGTAATTGAGGTTCCTGCAGTTGAGGAGGATGGTGTAGCGCCCGTCCCGGACCAGCCCCTCCAGAGCCTCCTCGAATTCGCGGACGGTGTGGGCATTGATGAAACCGGCCGGGAGAAGCACCGCCACGTCACCAGCCTGCCTCACCTCAATGGAAAGATCCGCCATCCGCCGTCTCCAAGGAACCTGCGCCATCCTATCGGTTCCACGGGCCAATTGCCAGCGGACGGGGTTCTGGCCCGAACTGGGATACCCTGGATCCGAACCTTTCATCCGAGCCCCCAATGAGCGCCTCCCGCCCTGAGGACCAGCCCACCCATGAAGCCCTCCGCGGGCCTCTGGAATCCTGGCTGAATCAGAAGAACCAGAGTCTGCTCGAGGAAGTGATCGCCACCTGGCAGCTGGCCATGGAGCGTTTCCATCCCGACGAGGCCCTCCTGGAGCGGCTCCGCCAGGCCCTTCCCACCCAGGCGCCGGCCTCCACCGACCACGGCGATGCCATGGCGGCCTTCGCGGGAGCCCTGGACCTTGTGGAAAGTGCCCCCTCCCAAGGCGACCTGCTCAAGCGCCTCCTGGACGGCCTGGAGCCTCTCGTCGAGCGCAGCGCCCTCTTCATCCTCAAGCAGGGGCTCGCCTCCCTGTACGCCCATCGGGGCTTCGAAGCGAACGCCCCGCTCAAGCCGGGCGCCGTGGTGCCTCCGCCCGATCTGGAAGCGATGATCCAGGGCCTGGGCCGGTCCCTGCGGAAGAAGGGCGCCGGGTACTCGGCCCTGCTCTCGGTCCTCAGCCCCTACGAAGCCGCCGACCTGGTCATCCTCCCCATCCGCCACAAGCGGAAGGCCGTGGCCCTGCTCCTGGTGGACAGCGGCCTGCGCCAGAAGCTCGACCACCCGGAGCTGGTGCGCGCCCTGGTGCTGGCGGCCTCCGCCAGCCTAGGCAGCCTGGCCGCGGGGAAGGAGGACGCCGCTTCCCACCAGCCCCAGTTCAGCACCGGCACTCAACCCGGCACCCAACCAGGCATCCAACCCAGCTCCGGCCACCAGTCCAGTGCCCCCACGCAGATGGTGCCCGACACCATCCAGACCTCTCAGGCGGCCGACCTGGATCCCAGGACCCGCGCCTCTGCGGAACGGCTGGCCCGCGTCCTGGTGGGCGACGTGGAGCTGTACTTCCCGGGGAAGGTCGCCCAGGCCCGCACCCAGGGCAACCTGTATGGCCTGCTCCGGGATGAACTCGAACGGAGCCGTGCCACCTTCGTGGAGCGTTTCGGAGAAGATGTCGAAGTCCAGCACCGGATTTTCACCAGCACAATCATTCATCAGTTATGCGATGGCGACGCCTCGAAGATGGGTGGGGCCCCCTGGGCCTGAGGCCGCCTTACATGAAAGGGTGACAACCGGATTCGACTCTGGTAGAACCTTGTTCCTTTGGGTATGGACGAGGAACAAGTCAATGGCGGATCTCGGCAAGAAGTTTACGTGTTTCCAGTGCGCAACGAAGTTCTATGACTTCGGAAAGCCGGAGGCGTTGTGTCCCAAGTGCGGCGCGAACCAGAAGGCGGCCCCCGCCAAAGCCCGCGTCGTGAAGAAGGAGAAGAGCGTCCACGTCATCGAGGACGACTTCACGCCTGAGCCTGAAGCCGAGAACCTCGAAGAGGCCTTCAGTGAAAGCGGCGTGCCCATCGAGCGGGGACGTGGCGAGGGCTTCGATCCCGGTGACCTGCGCATGGACGACTACGACGAGTAGCGAATGAGCTGCGCTCATCCGCTGTGAGGGAAAGAAGCCTTTCCGGGAGGGGCCGGGGATGAACGACCCGTCGATCCACCCTCTCATTGACCGGCACACGCACCTCGAGGGCTCCCTCGATCCGGCTTGGGTCCGGAGCGAATCCGAGCGTCGCGAGCTGACGCTGCCCGGGCCGCTCGAAGCCCTGTGGGCCGGGGCCGCCGTGCCTTTCGAGGGCTTCATCGAGGCCTTCCTCTTCGGGGCGGCCCTGCTGGATGCCCGCGAGGCCGTGCGCGAGGCGGTCCGGGCCGTGACCCGGCGCACGCAGCTGGTGGGCGGCGCGGGCTTCGATCTCTGGGCCTCGCCCCATTTCCTGGTGGTTCATCGCGGCCAGATCACCCTCGACGCCTTCTGGCGCGGCCTGGAAGATGGCCTGGCCGAGGGACGGGCCCAAGGCATCCGGGGTTGCGTGGTGGTGGACGCCGTGAACCACTTCGGCCCGAAGCATGGCCACGCGGTCCTCGATCTGGTGCTGCCGGACCTGCCCCCCTTCGTGAAGGGCTTCTCCACCGGCGGGCTGGAAGGCCGCCCCTTCCGGGACTGGGCCCCGGTCTTCGACCGCGCCCGGGCCGCAGGCCTGCGCATCGCCGCCCACGCCGGCGAGAACGGCCCCGGGTCGAACGTCCGGGAGGCCATCCTCGAAGGCGGCGTGGCCCGCATCGTCCACGGCATCCGGGCCGATGACGCCACCCTGGAGCTGCTGGCCGGGCGCCGCATCCCCGTGGACATCTGCCCCAGTTCCAACAGGGCCCTGGCCGCCGACGTGGTCCCCCACCCCCTGTCCCGCATGCTGCGCGCCGGCGTGCGTTGCGCCCTGGGCACGGACGATCCGGGCGTCATTCCCTGCGACCTGGCCACCGAAACCGACGCCGCCCGGTCCATGGGCTTGGGTGACACCGCCCTGGCTGCCATGAGGCGGCACGGAGCCGAAGATGCCTGGTGTCTCCTGCCCTGACGCTTCCGGGCTCGAAGCGCCGGGGTCTTCCCGGTAGACTAGGGGATTCGGTGCGCGCCCGGCTCCGGCCTCCGCGAGCGAGGCGAGCGGGAGGACGCGCCAGACGGCGCGTCCGATAGGCCACGGGCGAAGCTGGATAGAGCCTTCAGCATCCGGCGCTCTGTCCAGCCAACCCAGGGGTCGAAGCGCCGGGGTCTTCCCGGTAGACTAGGGGATTCGGTGCGCGCCCATAGCTCAGCTGGATAGAGCATCAGGCTTCGAACCTGAGGGTCGGGCGTTCGAGTCGCTCTGGGCGCACCACCGGACTGACAATTTGGCATCCCTGCGAGCGTGGCGGAACTGGTAGACGCACTGGATTTAGGTTCCAGCGGTTCACACCATGTCGGTTCGAGTCCGACCGTTCGCACCATTTCGCATGTCCCACGCATCACACGGAGCATCCATGTCCGCCACCCTGCATCACCAGTCCCCCACCCGCAAGGCCGTCGAAGTGACGGTGCCCGCCGCTGAGGTGAGCGCCACCTTCAACGAGGTGGTGGCGAAGATCGCGCCGAAGGTCCGCATCCCCGGCTTCCGCCCCGGCAAGGCCCCCCGGCCCGTCCTGATGCAGCGCTACGCCCGGGAGATCCAGTCCGATGTGGCTCAGCAGCTCGTGGAGAAGCATTTCTGGAAGGCCGCCCAGGAGGCGGGCGCCCTGCCCATCTCCCACCCCTCCCTCGAGAAGCTGGATCTGAAGGAGGGCGCCGACGCCGTCTTCCGGGCCCAGTTCGACGTGGCGCCCGAGGTGGCGCTGCCGGACTACAAGGCCATGGTCCTCACCAAGAAGAAGCGGGCCATCGACGAGGCCACCGTGGCCGAGCACCTGGAGGGCCTCCGCCAGCGGGCCACAAAGCTCCTGCCCGTCGAGGACTGTGTGGTGGCCCAGGGCCTCATCGCCACGTGCGACATCCGCGTGAAGCCCCAGGGCCTCAAGGCCCAGACCTACCAGGACCAGACCCTGGAGATCGACGGGACCCGCCCCTTCGACGCCCAGATTCTCGGCATGAAGGCCGACGAGAAGAAGGCCTTCAACCTCACCCACCCCGCGGATGACACCAACAAGGTCCTCGCCGGCAAGACCCTGGCCTACGAGGTGCACGTCAAGGACGTCCGCCGGAAGGAAGTGCCTGCGCTGGGTGACGAGTTCGCCAAGGACATGGGCGCCTTCGAGAACCTCGATGCCCTGAAAACCGCGGTGGCGAAAGATCTGGAAGAGGCTTCCGAGCGCGACGCCGTGGCCCGCCTCCACGCCACCATGCTCGACACCCTGCTGGACGCCGCGCCCTTCGAGGTGCCCCGCTCCATGGTGGCCCTGCAGCTCGATGACTACTGCCAGGAGTTCGCCCAGCACGTGGCCCGGCAGGGCATGGATCCCAAGAAGGTGAACTGGCAGGCCTACCGCCAGTACCGCCTGAACGATGCCGAGCGCGCAGTCCGCAGCGGCTACCTGCTCCAGGCCATCGGGAACACCGAGGCCATCGAAGTGCCCGAGGCCGACATCGACGCCGAAATCCGGACCTTCATGGCCGAGAACCAGATCCAGCAGCCCTTCGAAGCCTTCAAGGCCGAGCTGGAGCGCCGCGGCAACACCACCGAGATCAAGGGCCGCCTCCGCACGGACCGCATCTTCACCCATCTGCTCAGCACCGCCAAGGTCACGGAAGACCTGCTGGACAAGGCCGCCTTCGAGGCACTGGTCGAGCTGGAGCGCAAGCGCGAGGCAGGCATCCCCGTGAACCGCTTCGATGCGGGCGGCCTGGAGGGGGGCGACCTGGAAGGCCAGGAAGGTGGCGAACCGGCCGCCGTGGCCCCCGCGGACCATGTGCATGGACCCGACTGTGATCATGACCATGAGGGCGAGGCCGCGCCGGCCAAAAAGCCGGTAAAGAAAGCCGAGCCCGCGGAGGAAGAGAAGCCGAAGAAGACCGTGAAGAAGGAAGAGGCGATCGAGGAGAAGCCGAAGAAGGCCCCCAAGAAGGAAGATGCGCCCAAGGAAAAGCCCAAGAAGTCCGCCAAGAAGGAAGAGGCACCCGAGGAAAAGCCCAAGAAGGCCGCCAAGAAGTAGCGGTCTGCCCGAATCCCGCAAGGAAGGCGCCGCAAGGCGCCTTCTTGCTATCCTGATGAGCCAGCCGGAGGGCCCATGCCCAGCAGCTACTATCCCCCCATCGTCATCGAGCAGACACCGCGCGGTGAGCGCAGCTACGACATCTACTCACGCCTGCTGAAGGACAACATCATCTTCCTGGGCACGGCCATCGACGACAATGTGGCCAACGCCATCGTGGCCCAGATGCTCTTCCTTGAGAGCGAGGACCCGGACAAGGACATCCAGATCTACATCAACAGCCCCGGCGGCAGCGTCACCGCGGGCCTGGCCATCTACGACACCATGCAATTCGTGAAGAACGACATCGTCACCTACTGCATCGGCCAGTGCGCCTCCATGGGCGCCCACCTGCTGGCCGCCGGCACCAAGGGCAAGCGCTTCGCCCTGCCCAACGCGCGCATCATGATCCACCAGCCCTCCGGCGGCGCCCAGGGCCAGGCCACGGAGATCGAGATCACCTTCAAGGAGATCCAGCGCCTGAAGGAGAACCTGGCCGCCACCTTCGCCAAGCACACGGGCCAGCCGCTGAAGAAGGTCATGAAGGACATGGACCGCGACTTCTTCATGGGCGCCGAGGAGGCCCTGGAATACGGCATCGTCGACAAGGTCCTCTCCGAGCGGCCCGCCTGATGGACAGCAGCCTTTCCGCTCTTCCCGCCTTCGAACATCTGGCGCAGATCCCGCTCTACGTCCCCGGCAAACCCATCCAGGAAGTCCAGCGCGAGCTGGGCCTCACGTCCATCATCAAGCTGGCCTCCAACGAGAATCCCTGGGGCCCCACCGAGGCTGTGAAGGCCCGCGTCGCCGCGGTCGTCGCCGGCTCGGAGTTCGAGGGTTTGGGCCTCTATCCCGTGAGCGATGGCTACTACCTCCGCCAGCGCATCGCGGCGCGCAAGGGCCTGGCCCTTGATCGCGTGGTGCTGGGCAACGGCAGCAGCGAGATCCTGGAGATGGTGGCCAAGGCCGCCTTCCTGGACGGCGGCAGCGCGGTCATCCCCAGGCACAGCTTCGCCATCTACGGCATCGCCACCCAGACCGCCGGCGGGCGCGTCATCGAATCCCGGGCCACAGCCACGGAGCTCGACGCCGACGACATCCTCCGCTCCGTGGCGGCGGACACGCGCCTCGTCTACCTCGGCAATCCCAACAACCCCACGGGCATCCGCCTGGAGCGCGCCGCGCTGGAGCGGCTGGTGCGGAGCCTGCGCGAGGACATCGTCCTCGTGGTGGATCAGGCCTACGCCGAATACGAGGATCCCGCCAGCTACCCGGATGCCGCGGCCTACCTGGCCGAGCGCCCGAACCTGCTGGTGCTCCACACCTTCTCCAAGATCCACTCCCTGGCGGCCCTGCGCATCGGCTACGGCCTGGGCTCGAAGGAGCTGATGAGCTTCCTGGAGCGGGTGCGCAGCCCCTTCAACACCAACCACCTGGCCCAGGCCGCTGCGGAAGTCGCCGTGCAGGATCTGGCCTTCGAAGCCTTCTCGCGCCAGCGGAACACCGAAGCGCGCGCGGCCTTCGTGAAGGAAGCCGCCAGGCACCGCTGCCAGCTCTCGGGGACCTCCGGCAACTTCATCCTGATGGAGACGGTCATCCCCGCTGCGGACCTGTTCAAGGAGCTGATCCAGCGCGGCGTGATCGTGCGCCCCATGCAGGGCTACGGCCTGCCCAACCACATCCGGGTGACCTTCGGGAAACCGGAGGAGATGCAGGCGTTCTGGACCGCTGCTGGGCCCCTGCTCGACGGCGGCTGCTGATTGGGCCAGGTTCCTGACGAGATCGAGCGGCTGCGCGCCTTGCTGGCGCAAGGTGCGCGAGTGGCATGCCGGGAGGGGCTGGCACGCCTTCGGGAGCGCTACCGGACCGAGCCCCAGGCCTTCGACGGGGCGGGGATCACGGCCCTGAAGTCCCTGGCCGCGGATCTGGAGGCCTCGTCCAGCCAAGAGGCCCGGCCCGACCTCGAAACGGCCCTCAAGGCCACCTTCGGCTACGCCACCTTCCGGCCGGGCCAGCGGACCATCATCGAAGCCGTCATGGCGGGCCGCGACGTGGTGGGCATCATGCCCACGGGCGCCGGAAAGTCCCTCACCTACCAGCTTCCAGCGCGGCTGCTGGGTGGCGTCACGCTGGTGGTCTCGCCCCTCATCGCCTTGATGAAGGACCAGGTGGACGCGCTCACGGAAGCGGGCCTCCAGGCCACCTTCCTCAATTCCAGCCTCGGTGCGGAGGCCCGCCGTGAGCGCATCCGCGCCCTCAAGAACGGAGAGATCGAGTTGGTCTACGCCGCGCCCGAGGGCCTCGATCTCTACCTGGCGGACCTACTTCGCGAGGTGGACCTGCGTCTCATCGCCGTGGATGAGGCCCACTGCATCAGCCACTGGGGCCACGATTTCCGACCGGCCTACCGGACATTGGCGGGGTTGAAGCGGCGCTTCCCGGGCGTGCCCGTGCTGGCCCTCACCGCCACTGCTACGCCCGAAGTCCGCCGCGACATCACGGAGCAGCTGGGGATGCGGAACCCGGTGGAAGTGCAGGGCTCCTTCTTCCGGTCCAACCTGCGCGTCAGCGCCTACCGCAAGGGCGCCGAGGGGCTGCCGCCGGTGCGTGAAGCGCTGCTCCGCCTGGTGCTGGCGCGCCGCGGCGAGAGCGGCATCATCTACTGCCTGTCCCGCAAGGCCGTGGAGGCCACGGCGGCCTTCCTGACCGGCGAAGGCCTGCGGGCCGCGGCCTACCACGCGGGCATGGATGCCGCCGCCCGCTCCGCCGCCCAGGAGGCCTTCCAGCGGGACGATGTGGACGTGATCGTCGCCACGGTAGCCTTCGGCATGGGCATCGACAAGAGCAACATCCGTTACGTCATCCACCGCGACATGCCCAAGAGCGTGGAGGGCTGGTACCAGGAGATCGGCCGGGCGGGCCGTGATGGCGCCGACGCGGACTGCGTGATGTTCTACGGCTGGGGTGACGTGCTCAGCTATGACCGCTTCACGGACGGCCTCGACGCCAGTCTGGCCCAGGCCCAGCAGCGGCAGACGCGCGACCTCTTCCGCCTCGCTGATTCCCTCCGCTGCCGCCACCAGGCCCTGCTGGCCCACTTCGGTGAGCGCATGGAGCCCTGCGGCGCTTCCTGCGATGTCTGCTCCGGCGCGGATCCGCTGGAAGCCGCACCGAAACCCGGCAAAGCCAAGCGCGGCTCGCCCCGCGGCTCCCGCCCGGCCCTGCCCGAGGGACCCGTGGACGGCGAAGAGGCGCTCTATCGCGACCTGAAGGCCCTCCGGAAGCAGCTGGCCGATGCCAAGGGCGTGCCCGCCTACGTGATCTTCAGCGACGCCACCCTCCAGCAGATGGCCCGGTTCCAGCCCGCCACGGAAGCGGAATTCCTGGCCTTGAGCGGCGTGGGGCCGAAAAAGCTCCAGCAGTACGGCGAGACCTTCCTCCGGCTGCTGCGCGGAGCCTCGGATTGAGCAGAGGCGCCCCTCCCCAGGACCTCTGTCACAACCTGGAACGGCCCTTATTGATATCAAAGGAGATAAGTCCTAACCACTCCCGAGACAGTCTTGTCTCGGACTTCTGGGGAATTTAGGGTGGAGAAGGACATTACCCACTCGGTTGTCATTTGTCTTTTGCCCCACGTCGCGGAGGTGGATACATGAGCTTGAAAGAACGCATCAGGGATCTCGTCAGGCTCGCCTTCCAGATGGGCAACAACTGGATGACCCTGCTGGGCGTGGCCCTGACCACCAGCTCGGCCTTCACGCTCGTCTGGTTCTGGTTCATGGAGCTGACCAGCCCCAGGGCCGTCCATCCCTACTTCGGCATCCTCCTGTTCCTCGCCCTTCCCGCCCTCTTCCTGGTGGGCCTGGTGTTCATCCCCGCCGGCATCCTCCGCACGCGCCGCAAGCGCCGGCTGGCGGGCGAAGCGCCCCTGCCCCTCCAGAAGGTCGACTTCACCCAGCCCGGCATCCGCCGCCTGCTGCTGGTGGTGGGCGCCCTCACCTTCGTGAACGTCGGCATTCTGGGCACCGCTGGCCTCAAGGGTGTGGAGTATATGGACTCCAACCGCTTCTGCGGCCTCACCTGCCACACGGTGATGAGCCCCGAATACACCGCCTTCCTGAACTCCCCCCACTCCCGCGTGGGCTGCGCCCAGTGCCACATCGGCCATGGCGCCCCCGCCCTGGTGCGGGCGAAGATCTCCGGCACCCGCCAGCTCTTCGCAGTGGCCTTCGGCACTTACTCCCGCCCGATCCCGAGCCCCGTCGAGCACCTGCGTCCCGCCCGCGAGACCTGCGAACAGTGCCATTGGCCCCAGAAGTTCACGGACGACAAGCTGCTCATCCGGACCAAGTACGCCGAGGATGAAGCCAACTCCTCCACCACCAGCATCCTCCTGCTGAAGATCGGCGGACACACCGCGAACGGCACCACGGGCATCCACGGCCGCCACCTCGACGTCATGGAGCGCATCAGCTACATGAGCACCGACCACCGCCGCCAGGAGATCCCCAAGGTCACCTACCGCGACGACAATGGCCAGCTCATGGAGTACGTCACCGACGACTACAAGAAGCTGAAGCCCGAGCAGCTCGCCAAGGCCACCGAGCGCAAGATGGACTGCGTGGACTGCCACAACCGGCCCACCCACGCCTTCGAGCTGCCCGACCGCGCTGTCGACAAGGCCCTGAACGAGAAGCGCATGAGCCCTGAGCTGCCCTACATCAAGAAGAAGGCGGTGGAACTCCTGAAGGTCGAGTACGCCAGCCAGCAGGAGGCCGCCTCCAAGATCACCCTGGGCATCAACGAGTTCTACCGCACCACCTACCCCGACGTGTTCAAGCACAAGCGGGCCCAGGTGGACGCCGCCGCGGAAGCAGTGAAGGCCATCTACCTGCGCAACGTGTTCCCCGAGATGAAGCTGCTCTGGGGCACGCATCCCAACAACATCGGACACGAGGAGGCCGTGGGCTGCTTCCGCTGCCACGACGGCAGCCACACCGCCGCCAACGGCCAGACCATCAAGGGTGACTGCGACACCTGCCACACGATCCTGGCCCAGGATGAGAAAGA
>DASXUH010000246.1:0-14667 GCA_036504935.1 Geothrix sp.
GCCCGTGAGCAGGCCCGCGGCGTAGCGGGCGTTGAAACCCATGAGGCGGGCCAGCAGCACCACGAAGGCCGTGGAGGTCAACATCACCAGGAAGACCACCGCGTTCTTCTTCATGCCCTCGCGGCTGAAGGCGGCCCAGAAACTGTGGGAGATGGAGAGGCCCATGGCGTAGACGAACACCGCCAGGCCCAGCTCGTAGACCAGCTTCATCTCCTTGGAGATGTCCTGCTTGAGGCCGGCGTCCAGGCCCGGCGCCATCACCAAGGCGCCCAGGGCGATGCCCGCGAAGAGGATGCTGGCGATGCCGAAGGAAGCCCCGGCGATGCGGAGCTTGCTGATGGGGTAGCCCAGGGCCACCACGGCGAAGAGCATCAGGAGCGGGTTGTGGGCGAAGAAGAAGAGGGTCTGCTCGATCATGCTCGCTCCACGCCTGGGCCGGCCTACTGGATGCTCATGTCAACCGCTTGATGGCCGCCGCCAGGGCCTCCACCTCGTTGGGCCGAGCACTCGGCAGCATCGAGAAGCGAAGCACCGAGCGCGCGTCATCCATACCATACCCTAAGGTCGTTATCGCATGACTGGGTTTCACCGCCCCGCTGTGACAGGCGCTGCCGGTGCTCACAGCAAAGCCCGCCAGGTCCAGGGCCACCTGCAACGCCTCGCCATTGCGGCCCCGGAACAGGACACAGCTAGTATTCGGCAGGCGCGGCGAGCCCTGGCCGATGACCTCGATACCGCGGTTCCAGGAGGCAAGTTCCACCTCGAAGGTGTCCCGGATGGGCGCCAGCGCGGCATTCATGGCTTGACGCTCCGTCAAGTGCCGCACCGCTGCGGCCAGACCCAGGATGGCCGGAAGGTCCTCGGTGCCGCCGCGGCGGCGGCGCTCCTGGGGGCCTTCCATGACGGCCTCCCAGGGCAGACCCGGCCGCAGCCACAGCAGGGCCGCGCCCCGGGGACCGCCCATCTTGTGGCCACTGAACACGGCGGCATCGCAGTCGGACAGGTCCACGGGCACCTTGCCCCAGGCCTGGCAGCAGTCCTTGATGCGAATCGCATCCAGCACGGAGGGCATGGCGTAGAGGATGCCCGTCTCGTTGCTGGCGGCCATCTGCGCCACCGTGGCGCAATCCGTCGGCACCTCCGGCAGCCACGCCACCCGCGACCAATCCCGCAGCGGATTCAGGCAGGCGCTATGCTCCCCCGGGAACACCGCCGCGGGCCGGTCTCCCAGGGCCCCGTGGAGCCCCCGGATGAGCAGGTGCAAGGCCTCGGTGGCGCTGGCGCAGAACACCAGTTCCCCCGGCGCCACGTTCAGGGAGGCCGCGATCTCCCGCCGGGCCTCTTCGATCCGGAACCGCGCCCGCTGGCCCTCCCGGTGGGTGCTGGTGGGGTTGGCCCAGTCCTCCACCATCGCCCGCCGCACCGCCTCCACCGCGTCAGGATGGGGCGGCGTGGTGGCGTTGGCGTCGAAGTAGAGCCTGGACATGACATCAATGTACCCTGAGCCCATGCCCAAATCCCTGGAAGGCAAGCTCGTCGTCGCCATCTCCTCCCGCGCGCTGTTCGACTTCGAGGAGGAGAACCGGGTCTTCGAGGAATCGGATGACCGGGCCTACATGGAGCTTCAGCTGTCGCGGCTGGATGTGCCCGCCAAGCCGGGCGTGGCCTATCCGCTGGTGAAGAAGCTGCTGGCCTTCAACACCGAAGGCGAGAACCGCGTGGCCGTGGTGATCCTCTCGCGCAACGATCCCGTGAGCGGCCTGCGGGTCTTCCGCAGCGCCCAGGAATCGAATCTCCAGTTGGAGCGCGGCGTCTTCACCCGGGGCCGGAACCCATATCCCTACCTCACCTCCCTGGGGGCGAACCTGTTCCTGTCCGCCAAGGAGGATGACGTCCGGGCTGCTCTGAATGCGGGATTCGCCGCTGCGCGGGTCTACCCAGACAGCGCCATGGCCGCGGACCGCCACCCAGACGAGATCCGCATCGCCTTCGACGGCGACGCAGTGTTGTTCAGTGATGAAGCCGAGCGTGTCTATGCCCAGGGAGGCCTGGCCGCCTTCCAGGCCCACGAGATCGAACGGGCTGCCGTCCCCCTTCCCCCGGGCCCCTTCAAGCCCCTGCTGCAGGCCCTCCAGCCCCTGCAGGACATGGGCGCCGGCGCCCCCATGCGCATCCGCACGGCCTTGGTGACCGCCCGCAGCGCCCCCGCCCACGAGCGGGCCATCCGCACCCTCATGGCCTGGAACATCCAGGTGGACGAGGCCATGTTCCTGGGCGGCCTGGAGAAGGCTGACTTCCTGCGCGAGTTCGAGCCCGACTTCTTCTTCGACGACCAGACCGGCTACTGCGACACCGCCGCAAAGGTGGGACCGACCGGGCATGTGGTGAGCGGCGTGAAGAATGAAGGAAGTAGTTCCGGACCAACGCCTCGGTAGGGCTCGGAACGCTGCGCGTTCCGAGATAGGGAAAAGCTTCTCCTTAACAAGTTGTTAACTATCTCCAAAGGCGGGCCGCTCCGCGGCCCGCCTTCGGAGCGCGACCTGGCGCCACGGCTAGACTTGAACGAACGGAGGAATCATGTCCCGCAAGCTGGTGGAGTGCGTGCCGAACATCTCGGAAGGCCGGGATGCCGCGAAGATCAAACAGGTCGTGGATGCCATCAGTGCCGTTCCCAGTGTGCAGGTGCTGGATGTGGACCCGGGTGCCGACACGAACCGCACCGTCATTACCTTCGTGGGCGAGCCGGAGGCCGTGTTGGCGGGCGCCTTCGCCTGCATCCAGGAGGCCGCCAAGGTCGTCGACATGCGCCAGCACCACGGGGCCCACCCCCGCATGGGCGCCACGGATGTGGTGCCCTTCGTGCCCGTGGAGGGCGTCTCCATGGAGGACTGCGCCGAGCTGGCCCGCCGCCTGGGTGCCCGCGTGGCCGCCGAGCTGGCCATCCCCGTCTACCTCTACGAAGCCGCCGCCTCCCGGCCCGAGCGCCGCAACCTGGCTGAGGTGCGTCGGGGCGAGTACGAGGGCCTGGAGAAGAAGCTCCAGGATCCCGCCTGGCAGCCCGATTTCGCCGCCCCCTACCATGCTCAGGCCGGAGCCTGCATCATCGGCGCCCGCGAATTCCTGGTGGCCTACAACGTCACGCTGAACTCCGCCGACAAGGCCCACGCCACGGACATCGCCTTCGAGCTGCGCGAGAAGGGCCGTGTGGCCCGGCGCGGCCGCGTGAAGCCCTACTACCAGGCCGGCGAGCTGACCTTCTACGCGGAAGGCAGCTTCCCCTGCGGCAACTGCGACTTCACCGGCGCCACCTGGCAGGAGGTGGTGGACCACTGCGCCGCCGCCCACGGCTACGACCTGCCGGCCCTCATGCGCCTCAACGATGTGGATCCCGCGAACCCCGTGGGCCAGAAGGTCCGCCGGCGGGGCACCTTCAGCCACTGCAAGGCCATCGGCTGGTACGTGGACACCTACCGCCGCGCGCAGATCAGCGTGAACCTCACGGATTACAACCAGACCGCCCCCCACACCGTGCTGGAGGAGGCCCGCCGCCTGGCAGCCGAGCGCGGACTGGTGGTCACGGGCAGCGAGATCGTGGGCTTGGTGCCCTTCCAGTGCCTGCTCGCCTCAGGCCGCCATTACCTGAAGGCCATGGGTAAGTCCACCGGCGTGCCCACCGCCGACATTCTGCAGACCGCCGTGTTCTCCATGGGCCTCGGTGACGTGGCGCCCTTCGAAGTCGAGAAGAAGGTGCTGGGCCTGCCTACCTACGATCCGAAGGCCCTGGTGTCCATGCAGGTCCACGCCTTCACGGACGAGGTCAGCCGGGACACGCCGGCCCCCGGCGGCGGCTCCATCGCCGCCCTGGCGGGCAGTCTGGGCGCGGCCCTCGCGAGCATGGTGGCCAACCTGGCCCAGGGCGGACCCGACGCCGAGAAGGACGCGAAGCTTGTCGCCCTCGCGGAAAAGGCCCAGGCGCTGAAGGACCGCCTCATGGTTGCCGTCGACGCCGACACCAACGCCTTCAACGCCTTCATGGACGCGCGCCGCCTGCCGGACAGCACCCCCGAGCAGAAGGCCGCACGCCAGGCCGCCATGCAGGCCGGCCTTAAGGTGGCCATCGACGTGCCCCTGGACACGGCGATGACCAGCTTCGAGGCCCTGGAGCTGGCCGGCGAGGCCGCCCGCCTGGGCAAGGTGGCCTCCATCACCGATGCAGCCGTGGGCGCCCAGATGGCCTACGCCGGCGTGCGCGGCGGCGTGTGGAACGTGATCATCAACCTCAAGGACATCACGGATGCGGCGTATATCGCCGGCATGCAGGCACAGTGCTCCAGCCTGCTGGCGCAGGCTGGAGATAGGCTAAAAACCATCACGGCCTACGTGGATCAGAAGCTGCTGGACCGGCTGGCGAAAGCCAAAAAGTAGCTCTCAGCTATCAGCTGTCAGCTCTCAGTTACTGACGGCTGACAGCGCCCTTTCACTCCGCCATCCAGAAGAACAGCGCCGTCATGCGCTTGGTGGCGAGGTCGTGGCCGAAGTAGCCGGTGGCGGAGTGCACCAGATCCGCGTGGTAGAGCAGCAGGCGGTTGAAGACGTTGGTCACGGAGACATCCGGATGCCAGGCCTGGAGCGGCAGCCCAGTGACGCCCAGGGCCTCGCGCAGATTGGTATGGGGCGGCGGGCACAGGTTCCCGCTGAGGGTCCCGTTGGGGTAGCGCAGGCGGTAGAAGGTGGTACCCGCGTTCGCGGGTGCCCGTGGCGTGAGGTAGATCACGGCGGCGTAGCGGCAGAGCTTCCGTGAATCCGTGTGGGGGCGGGGACCTGACTCCGTGGCGCCGACCACCTGCACCACGTTGTGGTTGAGGTAGGCGCCGTCAGGCGCAGTCTCGGTCCACAGCCGCTTCGCCCCCGTCAGCTCGCGGACCTTGGCCTCGATGGGTTCCAGTTCCTCGGGGCGCAGCGCGTTCCGGGACCGCATGCCGGGCCAGGTCTCCCGGGTATGCGGGAAGCCCAGCTCCCATTCCCCCAGGGCCCGGAAGCGCGCAGCCACCGCCTCGGCATCCGGCAGAACCCCGTCCACGGTCCAGTAGTCCCGTCCCTCGGTGGGTTTCCGGTAGGGAAGCGATGGGAGCCGCGAGGGAACCGGTGGGAACGTGGGCATGGGTCGCGCTCCAGGGATGGGAAGCTTCCAGCCTACCCTGGCACGAAAAAGGGGGGTCTTACGACCCCCCCACTCCCCCCCCCCGGGGAGAGTATGTGTGAACATCTACCATGTAGCCCTTAACGGGCACCCTGTCCACCCCTTCGGTTCTACAGTGCCGGAACTTGAGGAGTAGTGTCAGAAAAAAACGTGTTGACATTGTCAATATTTAAGACCTGCCTGGGCCTCACCCTCCACCCCAGAGCCCGGGTGATAATGGGGATCCGGCGGGTCCGGAAGGGGCGGCGACCGCATGGGGTTCAACCAGGGCTATGTCCATCGGGAGCAGGTTGGCGCCGAGGGGGCCGGGCGCACCCTGCTGGCCCATCTGGCCGTCCGGCACCCTCGGGCCAGCCAGGACTTGTGGCGTGCACGGATCCTGGAGGGCCAAGTGCGCCTCGACGAGGCTCCCGCCGCCCCTGAAGCGCCCCTGCGCCGGGGCCAGTGGATCACCTGGGCCCGCCCCCCCTGGATCGAGCCAGAGGTCCCCTTCGCCACCGCCGTGTTGTATGAAGACGAGGACCTGCTGGCCGTGGCCAAGCCCAGCGGCCTGCCCACTCTACCGGGGGGTGGGGAGTTCCTGGAACACACCCTCCTCGCCCTGGTACGCCACCGGGCTCCGGAGGCCAGCCCCATGCATCGCCTGGGCCGGGGCACCTCCGGACTGGTGCTGTTCGCCCGCACCGCCACCGCACGGACGCCCCTCCAGGCCGTGTTCCAGGAGCGCCAGACCCGCAAGATCTATCGCACCCTGTGTAGCGGCCACCCGACTCAGGATGCCTTCGAGATCACCGCCCCCATTGGAGAGGTGCCCTATGGTCCCCTGGGCACCCTCCATGCCGCCCACCCCGAGGGCCGGCCATCCCACAGCCGCGTGACGGTGCTGGAGCGGCGGGCGGGCGCCTCTCTGCTTGAGGTGGAGATCTTCACCGGCCGCCCCCACCAGATCCGCATCCACCTGGCCTGGGCAGGGCACCCACTGTTGGGCGATCCGCTCTATGGCACCGGCGGCATCCCGCTACCGGAAACCCGCGCCCTGCCCGGCGATCCCGGCTACCTGCTGCACGCCCACCTGCTGGAACTGGAGCATCCCCGCACCGGGGCCTGGATCTCCCTCCGCTGCGAGCCACCGCCCCCCCTGCGGAAGTCTAGTGGATCAACAACCGCTCCTTTAGCGGAGTCAGGAAACGGCGGCTGACCGGAACCATTTTCCCGGATTTGGTCTTGATGAGGGCAGAGGACTCCTGCCGGATGATTTCGTCGATGCGGCGGATGTTGACAAGGATCTGCTTGTGGCATCTGGCGAAGAGGGAAGTCTTGGCCTCCAATACGGTCAGTGTGAGCTCCGTGAGGAATTCGCCCTTGTCAGTCACGACGTGGACGCCGCTTTCGCTGGAGCGCACGAACTCGACATCGGTGGTGTCGATGAGCTTGATGCCATGGCAGGTGACGCAGGGGATCCGCTCGATGGAAGGGCTTTCGAACGCCGGGCGATTCCCGTCCCGGAGGATGCGCTTGAGCTTCTCCGTGGTGCGCGCGAGCCGATCCATCTGCACGGGTTTGAGCAGGTAGTCGAGGGCATTCTCCTCGAAGGCCCGGAGGGCGAATTCGTCATAAGCGGTGACGAAGACCACGAGGGGCATCCGGTCCGCGTCGATCATTCCCAGCAGCTGGAAGCCGTCCACCTTCGGCATATGGATATCCAGGAAGAGCACCTCCGGCCGCATGGTTTTCACCGCCCGCAGGGCCTCGATCGCATTGGAGCAGGTCCCCAGGACCAAATAATCGCCCGTTTCGGCCAACAGGGTTCCAAGCTCCTCCCGGACATGCATTTCGTCGTCGACGATCAGTGCCCTCATCATGGCCGGAGATCCTCCCCGGGAATGCGGATCGACACGCGCGTCAGCTCGTGGGGAACGCAGGCGATCGTGATCCCGGAATCCCCCCGTAGCAGGCTCCGGATGCGCTTCTCCACGATCCCCAGGCCCAGCCCGTCGGCATGGCGGTCCTTGCTGTCGAGGTAGGTGCCCGCATCGTCTTCCACGTCGATCCGCGCGGCGCCATCTTCCCAGAAGGCGTGGATGCGGGCGGTTCCCGGCTCCAGCTTGTCGGCGATGCCGTGCTTGATGGCATTTTCCAGCAGCGGTTGCAGCGTGAAAGTGGGCAGTTTGATCCTGAGCATGGAAGGATCCACATCGATCTCGACCGTGAGCCGCTCTTCGAAGCGGGCCTTCTCGATTTCCAGATAGGAATTCACGTGGGTCAGTTCCTCCCCCAGGGTGGAGAGCTCCGGGCTGCGTTTCAGATTCAACCGGAAGAAAGTCGAGAGATGGTTCAGGAGACCCCTCGCCCGATCCGCGTCGCGCCGCATGATGGCCTGGATCGTGGTCAGTGAGTTGAACAGGAAGTGTGGGTTGATCTGGGCGTGGGCGAGCTTCAATTCCGCCAGCACCAGAAGGTTCTTCTGCTCCTGGTACCGGGCCCGGAGGAGCTGGATCGCGAGGAGTTCCGCGAGGCCTTCGCCGAGGGTCCGGTTGATGCTGAGGAAGCGCTTCCGGGCTGGCTCGAAGAGCTTGATCGTGCCGATCACTTCCCCGTCCACCTGCAGCGGGACCACCAGGACCGAACCCAGCGGGCAGGTGTCCGAGTACCCGCATTGGTAGGGTTCATGCTGTCCATCCAGGAACAGGACGTCGCGCTGGGATATGGCCTGCTGACACTCGGGGGCCAGATTCATCCCCGGGTGGTGGTGGTCCGAGCCCAGGCCCACGAAGGCCAGGACGGCCTGGGTGTCCGTGATCGCCACGGCGCCGACTCCGGTTTCTTCCTGGATGATCTTTGCGAGTTCGGGGGCGGCTTCCCTGCTGAATCCCTTGGCCAGCAGGCCGAGGGTCCGCCCCGCGATGCGCAGCGCCCGCGCTGTCGAGGCCGCGCCCACCTGATCGTACAGATTGCGTCGGTCCCGCAGGATGCTCATGAAGAGCGCGGCCCCTGCGGAATTGGCCGCGATCATGGGCACTGCGATGACCTTCACGAGCTGGAGGGCATCCTGGAAGGGCCTGGCAGCCAGGAGGATGATGGCCATTTGCAAGGACTCGGCCGCCATCATCGTCAAGAAAGCCGTAAAGGGATTCAGGGCCCGGTCCGATTCGGAGCGACGGGCCAGGTAGAAGTGGACGAGGCCTCCGACCAGGCCTTCCGCCGTGGTGGATAGGCCGCATGCCAGCGCCGTGAATCCTCCATAGAAATAGCGATGGAGGCCGCCGGTGAAGCCCACGGCGGCGCCGAGGAAAGGGCCACCGACCAGCCCGGCGAGCACGGGGCCGATGGCACGGGTGTTCGCGAGAGCCCCCTTCACAGGAAGGCCGAGGTACGTGCCTCCGATCGAGATCGCCGAAAAGAAGACGTAGAGGATGATCCAGTCCCGGCGGGAGCTGGCCTCCAGGCGCCGCAGGCGGAAGATGGGCGAATTGCAATAGGCGTAGGCCACGAACAGGAAGAAGGACGCCACCTGGATGAGCGAGAACAGCAGCTTCATCGAGCGCCCCTTCCTTCCGATTCCATCCACGATACAGGAATTCCCTGTGCCTACCTGGATTCGGCCCCCGCTTCAGCCCGCTCCGGCGACCGGTCCGGGCCGGATTTCGGCCGGTTAGGCGGCTCCCTGGACCGGAGATCAACATTCTTTACCTCACGGTCCCCTTGAATTCGACCATGGTTCCGGTACGCCCGTCCTTGCGGGCCCCGCTGGCCACGAACCACCCGAAAAAGGAGGTATGCGTCATGAACGCGCTCACTCTGGTCTTCGCGACACTATGTATCTTCGCGCTGGCCTACCGTTACTATGGAATCTTCCTGGCCACCAAGGTGCTCCAGGTCGATTCAGACCGGGTGACCCCGGCCATCGCCATGGCGGACGGGCACGACTATCACAAGACGAACAAGTTCGTCCTCTTCGGCCACCATTTTGCGGCCATCGCCGCCGCCGGCCCCCTCCTGGGGCCCGTGCTGGCAGCCCAGTTCGGGTATCTCCCCGGCACCCTCTGGATCATCATCGGCTGCGTCCTGGGCGGGGCTGTCCACGACCTGGTGGTGCTCTTCGCTTCGGTCCGGCACAAGGGGAAGAGCCTGTCCCTCATCGCCGAGAATGAGATCGGCAAGCGGGCGGGCATCGTAGCCTCCTTCGCCATCCTCTTCATCCTCACGCTCACCCTGGCCGGTCTGTCCATCGGGGTGGTGAACGCGCTCTTCAATAGCCCCTGGGGCACGTTCACGGTGCTCGCGACCATCCCCATCGCTCTGTTCATGGGCATCTACCTCTATGTCATTCGCAAGGGTGACGTGATGGGCGCCAGCATCATCGGCGTCGGCCTCTTGTTCCTCACCCTGCTGGCGGGACCCTATGTGGCCGCCAACCCAACCTGGGCGAAGTTGCTGACCCTGTCCCGCAACCAGCTGGCCGTGATCATCCCGGTCTACGGTTTCGCAGCCTCGGCGCTTCCGGTCTGGCTGCTGCTCTGCCCCCGTGACTACCTGTCCACGTACTTGAAGCTGGGCGTCATCATCATGCTCGTGGGCGGCATCGCCTTCGTGCATCCGAAGTTGGTCATGCCCGCCGTCACGCCCTACATCCACGGCGGCGGCCCCATCATCCCCGGCTCGGTCTTCCCCTTCATCTTCATCACCATTGCCTGCGGAGCCCTGTCTGGTTTCCACGCCATCATCGGCACGGGAACCACTCCCAAGATGCTGGCCAACGAGAAGGACATGCTCTTCGTGGGTTACGGGGCGATGCTGGTGGAAGGCGTGGTGGCCATCATGGCCCTCATCGCCGCCTGCGTGCTAATCCCTTCCGACTATTTCGCCATCAATACCACCGCGGCGGCCTATGCCAAGCTTGGCATGAGCCCGGTCCACCTGCCCGAGCTGGCCAAGGCCGTGGGCGAGCAGCTCCAGGGACGTCCCGGTGGCGCCGTCTCCCTGGCCGTGGGCATGTCCTACATCTTCTCCTCCGTGCCCTTCATGACGAAGCTGACCAGCTACTGGTACCACTTCGCCATCATGTTCGAGGCGGTCTTCATCCTCACCGCCGTCGACACGGGCACCCGGGTGGGCCGCTACATGCTGCAGGAGATGCTCGGAAAGATCTGGCCCAAGTTCGACGAGAAGAAGTGGATGCCCGGCATCCTCATCACCAGCCTGATGTTCACGTGCGCCTGGGGCTATCTGGTCTATACGGGCGACATCCAGACCATCTGGCCCCTCTTCGGCATGGCCAACCAGCTGCTGGCCACTTGCGCCCTCATCGTCGGCACCACCATGCTGATCCGCCTGGGCAAGGCGAAGTACGCCTGGGTCACGGCCCTTCCGGGCATCTTCATGATCCCGGTCTGTCTGGCGGCGGGCTACCAGAACATCGTCTACAACTACATGCCCAAGGGTCTTTGGCTGTTGGTCATCTTCTCCGTCGTGCTCGTGGTCCTCATGACCATCGTCTTCGTGGAGGCCTTCATCAAGTGGTACCAGCTCCTGAAGATCCGTGGGAAAGTGGCGGACAAATATGGAGAGCTGGTGTTGGCGGAGGTGGAGGAGTAAAACAGGGCCCCATTTTTCCAGCTTTTCCCAGGAGGAGCACTGGCCCAGCGGGCCAGTGCTCCTCCTTTACCTTGATCCCGCTTAGTTGTGGACCCCAGGCGCCTCGCGGCCCATGCGCTCGACGTATTCGAGGTAGGAGCCGCCGAAGGCCATGGGGCCCTCGTGCTCCTCGCCACCCAGTTCCAGCACCCGGTTGGCCAGGCCGCGCAGGAAGGTGCGGTCATGGGACACGAAGAGCATGGTGCCTTCGAAATCCTTCAGCGCCTCGATGAGCATTTCCTTCGTGGCCAGGTCCAGGTGGTTGGTGGGCTCGTCCAGCACCAGGAAGTTGGGTGGATCGAAGAGCATGCGGGCCATCACCAGCCGGGATTTCTCGCCGCCCGATAGCGACCGGATCCGTTTGTCCACATCATCGCCGGAGAACTGGAAGGCGCCCAGGAGGTTGCGGAGCACGCCCAGCCCTTCCATGGGGAAGTCCTGCTGCATCTGCTCGATCACGGTCAGGTCCGGGTCCAACAGGTCCAGGGCCTGCTGGGAGAAGTAGCCGAGCCGGAGGCTGGCCCCCAGGCGGACGGAGCCTGCATCGGGCTGGATCGCTCCCGCCACCATCTTCAGCAGCGTGGACTTGCCGGCCCCGTTCCGGCCCATGACGCACCAGCGTTCGCCACGGCGGATGTGGAAGGCGAACTGGTTGTAGAGCTTGCGGCTGCCATAGGCCTTGCAGACGCCCTCGAGCATGGCCACGTCGTCGCCAGAGCGGCCGGGGACGCGGAAATCCCACTTCACTACGCGGCGCTTCCGGGGCGGCTCGAGGCGCTCGATCTTATCCAGGGCCTTCACGCGGCTCTGCACCTGGGCGGCCTTGGCGGCATGGGCGGAAAACCGCTCGATGAAGCGCTGCTCCTTGGCCAGCTTGGCCTGCTGCCGGGCGTAGGCGGCCTCCTGGTTGGCCTCGCGCTGCTCCCGCTCTCGCACATAGAAATCGTAGTTGCCCGAATAGGTGACGATGTCGCCACCGTCGATCTCCAGCACCTTGGTGACGACGCGGTTCATGAAGTCCCGGTCGTGGCTCGTCATCAGCAGCGTGGCGGGCACGGATTTGAGGAAGTTCTCGAGCCAGAGGATGGATTCGATATCCAGGTGGTTGGTGGGCTCGTCCATGAGCAGCACATCGAAGCTGCCGAGCAGCACCTTGGCCATGGAGACGCGCATCTTCCAGCCGCCGGAGAGGGCGCCCACATCGCCGTCGAT
This sequence comes from Geothrix sp., assembly GCA_036504935.1. Lineage (GTDB taxonomy): Bacteria > Acidobacteriota > Holophagae > Holophagales > Holophagaceae > Geothrix. The sequence continues at coordinate 12,047 of DASXUH010000246.1, forward strand.
CTGCTCATCCTCAAAGCCGAGGCCATGCAGGCAAGCCCGGGCGCGGGCTTCCAGCTCGTAGCCGCCCAGGTGCTGGTACTCCTCCTGGACGTGGCCGAAACGGTCCAGAATGGTTTCCAGTTCGCCGCCACGCTCGGGATCGGACATGGCATGTTCCAAGCCCAGCAGCTCGTGGTGCAGGTCGCCGAGGCGGCCGCTGCCGGCAATGGCCTCGTCCAGCACGGGCCGGCCCGCCATCTCGTCCACCTCCTGGCGGAAGTAGCCCAGGGTGAGCTTCTTCGGCAAGGTGACGGAGCCCTCGTCCGGCGACTCCTCACCCATGATCATGCGGAACAACGTGGACTTGCCGGCCCCGTTCGGGCCCACCAGGCCCACCTTCTCGCCGGGATTGAGCTGGAAATCCGCCTCAATGAACAGGACCTGCTTGCCGTACTGCTTGCTCACGTTGGAAAACGAAATCATTAATCCTCAGCTTTCACGCTGGATGCACCAGCGGCCCCACGGGGGCCATGCATGAGCTCAACCACGGCCTGGTTCAAGCGCAGGCGGGTCTCGTGGCGCTCGAAGGCGCGGGTGATGTAGCGGGCCCGGATCTCGACGCCGTTCTGGGTGGGTACCACATTCAGTCCGGGTGCGGCGGAGAACGCCTGCACTCGGTAGCGGGCCGTGGCGCGCTTCCACTCCTGTTCGGCCAGGCGCGCATTGCCCTCGGTCTGCTGTTCCACCAGTTTCTGGACCCCGTCGATGATGGGATAGGGATCCTGGCCGGACGGAATCAGCACTCGCAGCTCGTCCCACATCCACTGGCCTGAGGTGGAGAAGTTGAAGAAGTGCCCTTCGATGGCGAAGTTGTTCACGAAGGCCACGCGCCGCCCCGTGGGATGCCCCGCGTCACTCCAGCTGCCCGTTTCCAGCACCACGGTCCGCAGAAGGCCGATCTCCACCACCTCGCCGCCCACGCCCCGGATCTCCACCCAGTCGCCCAAGCGGATGCCGTTGCGGCCCATGAGGATGAACCAGCCGAAGAAGGCCACGATGAAATCCTTGAGGGCCACCGTAAGGCCCGCGCCCGCCAGCCCCAGCACGGTGGTTGTCTGGGCGGGCATCCCGAAGATCACGAAGCCGATGGCGAGCAGGCACACCACCTGGACGCCCAGCTTCGCCACGGTTCTCAGCGTGCCGGCTCCCTTCTTGTCGCCGGTGGCGGCCTTGTGGAAGAGGTGGTCGATGAGCAGACCTGCCAGGTAGGCCACCACGACCAAGCCCAGGACCCACAACAGGCGGGCAAGCAGACTGTGCAGGGCCGTGTTCCGCTGGCCATCCGCGACGCCCATCCAGGTGGCGTAGACCTCCGCCAGCTCCTGCTGGTCGAGGATACGCCGGCCCATGCTGGAAAGCCTCCGCTGCACATCGCCGTACTGGCGCAGGTAGGCCACGGCATCCTGGGCCTGTTCGCGGCCGGCGTCGGCCCCTCCCCCAGCGGCCCCCTTCACCAGATTGGAAGCCCAGTATTTGGCGGCTTCCCGGTCCTCCTTCTCTTTGTCGGCCTGGGCCTCGATGGTCGCGCGCCGCTTGATCAGGGCCTGGGCCTTGGCCTGAGCGGCCTGGCGGGCCTGGATCAGGCGTTCGACTTTGGCCCGCTGGGCCCGCCAGTCCCCCAACCGGGCCAGGAGGCTCCCGGCCGGGAAGGCCGAGGCTGGACGGCCGGCAGCGGCGATCTGAGCGGACTCCTTGTCACCGGCCTCGTGAGCTTCTTTCAATCGTTTGATTCGGGCCTGGGGATCGCCTCCTGCCCGGGCGAGAACGTCGGAAGCCGCTTCCAGCTCATCCTTGTCCAGTTCCAGCTGGGCCTTGGCCACGTCGAGCTGGTCCTCCAGGGGACCCTTCTGGGATTCCCGGACCGCCTCAAGCTGCTTGGCGAGCTTGGCGATGGTTTGCTGGTCCGCCTCGACGGTGGCCAGGGCCTTGGCCTTGAGGTCGGCCAGCTCCTTGAGCTCGGGGGTCTGCTGCACTTGCCCGCTGGCGGCCCGCCTAAGTGCGTCCGCGAAGGCCAGGTCCACTTCATGATTGGCCAGCCGCTCCGCCTGCAAGGCCAGCTGGTGCTCCTCCTGAGTCACGGCCAGGGGCAGCAGGGTCCTCGCCGTCATGAGGGGCGTCTGGTCCACCAGCCGCTCCTGGACGGGCGCGGCGCGGCGCAGTTCCCGCTTCTTGGCTGAGGTTCCCTCAGCGGCCTGAACAGCCGAGGGCTGATCGCGGGTCCACACCCACCCTGCGGTGGCCGCAGCACAAAGGAGCAGCAGGACGGCTGCGGGGATCAGGGGACGGAACTTCATCCCGTCCAGACAACCATGAACCGCGCCGGAACGCAAAAACCCCGGAGCCAGTCTCCGGGGTTTTCAGGTTCCGGCCCTGCTTAGAGTGCCTGAAGCGAGCCTTCAGCCCTTCTTCGGGGTGGTTTCCTTCTTTTTGCTGCAATCGGAGCAATCCTTGCAGGAGGCGGCCTTGTTCTTCTCGCAACAAGCCATCCCGCAGCCCCTCTTGGGCTCGGCCTTCTTCTCCTCGGCGGCGAAGCTCGCCAGGGCGAAGGAACTCACCAGAGCCAGTGCCAGCATCTTCTTCAT
>DASXUH010000247.1:0-11157 GCA_036504935.1 Geothrix sp.
CTGCGGAAAGTCAGGCTGGCGCTGCCATCCACGGACGTGAGAGGCAACCCCTTGGCGGGGGTCGAGTCCCTGCGGGTGCTTTACCTGCCCCTGGGCCTCACCAAGCCCACCCCGGAAGAGGTCTTCACCCGGGGCGAGGTGGTGCTGGAGCGCCGGCGCCCGGACCTGCCGGGACCCGGCGAGACCCTCGTCATGGACCTGAAATCCCTCCAGCGTCCCCCGGGCTGGATCGTCGTCGTGGCTGTGCGCCTGGGCGAGGTGCCCGGGCGGCCCAGCGAGGTCCTCCCCTGGATGGATCCGGCGCTCTGACGAGGGCGGACGAAGGCTAGTGATTCTTCTTCTGGGCTTCCATCCGGTGTCCCCACCACTGCACGATCGCCCGGGCCAGCTCGTTCTTGGGCAGGGGCCCGATGGGAGCCTGGGGGCCTTGAGTCGTGACGGGCGTCAGCGTGTTGACCTGGTCTCCGAAGGCCCGCCCGCCCTGGATATCGTTCACCAGCACCGCGTCGAGCTGCTTCCTCTGCAGCTTGGCAGCCGCGTGGGCAAGGTGGTTTTCGCTTTCGGCGGCAAAACCAAGGATCCATTGGCCAGGCCGCCGGGCGGCGGAAAGCGTGGCGAGGATATCCGGGGTGCGGACCAGCACCATGGTTTCTGGCCCGTCGCCCTTCTTCACCTTCTCCGCGGCGAAGGTCTCCGGCCGCTGGTCAGCCACCGCCGCCGCCCCCACCAGGCCATCGGCCCCGGCCCAGCGGGCTTCACAGGCGGCCAGCATGTCCTGGGCGCTGCGGACGCGGACGGTCTCGATACCCCAGGGCGCGGGAAGGTCCCCGCCCAGCACCAGTTGCACTTGGGCGCCCGCATCGCGGAAGGCCCGGGCCAGCTCGATGCCCATGGCGCCGGTGCTGCGGTTGGTCAGGGTACGGACGGGATCCAGGTCCTCGCGGGTGGGACCTGCAGTGATGAGCACCCTGCGTCCCGCCAGGCTCCCGAGCTTCGGCGTGCCGTGCATCAGGATGGCCTCGGCGATGGAGGCCACCTGAGCGAGCTTGCCCGAGCCTTCTTCCCCGCAAGCCAGGATGCCATCATCCGGATCCACCACCGCGTGCCCGAAGGAACGCAGCCGGGCGAGATTGGCCTGGACGGCCGGATGGCTCCACATGCCGGTGTTCATGGCCGGGGCCCACAGAACCGGCGCCCGGGTGGCCAGCAGCACCGTGCTGAGCAGATCCGAGGCCAAGCCATTGGCGGTTTTCCCGATGATGTCGGCCGTGGCGGGCACCACGGCCGCCAGATCTGCCCAGCGGGCCAGTTCGATGTGCTCGATGCTCGGGTTGGCGCGCCACTCGCCCTGGTCGGGATTGGCTCCGTAACAGGGCTCGGCGGTCAGGCTGCTGAGGGTGAGGGGCGTGATGAACCGCGCGCCCGCCTCGGTGAGGATGCAGCGGACCCGATGGCCGTCATTGGCCAGCAACCGGGCCAGATCGGCGGACTTGTAGGCGGCGATGCCGCCGGGGATGCCGAGGAGGATCTGCATCGGGGGGACTCCTGGAACCCTCCATGCTACTCCACGCACGTTGATCAATGGCTCTACCGGTGTTATGCTTCCTGGTTCGGAGTGGCCCATGACCCAGCGCACCATCGTCCGTGTTCCAGAAGAAATCGCCAACAAGTACCGCTTCGTCGTCGTGGCGGGCAAGCGCTGCGACCAGCTCCAGCGCGGCGCCTTCCCCAAGGTCGAAGTGGTCGTGCCCGTGAACAAGCACGGCCAGGCCCAGGATGCCCCTAAGCTCGCCTCCTTCTGGGGCCAGGTGGCCATGGCCGAGGTCGAGGAGAATCGCATCGCCTTCGAGGAGGCCGAGATCATCACCATCGAGGACACGACGGTGGTCCCCATCTCCGGCGAGTAAGCTGAACCTTCCCCGAAAAGCCTCCAAACGGGGGCTTTTTCATGTCTGGTCAAGATTTCCACAATCGATGAAATAGTCCTTGCCAAGCTCTACCGGGGAAATCATGATTCAACGTCTGTTGAATTGGAGCACCATGCCCCAGCCTGCCCGCCCCCGCGGTCCCAAGCCCACCCGGATGGACCCCGACCAGATCCTGGATGCCGCCAAGGAAGTCTTCGCGCGGGACGGTCTGCGGGCCGCCAGCCTGCGGGCCATCGCCAAGCAGGCCGGCTGCGATCCGGCCCTGATCTACTACCACTTCACCAGCAAGGAGGCCATGTTCACGGCCCTGCTGGCCCGGGGGATCCCCCCCATGGTCGAAGACCTGGGCCGGCTGGCAGATCCTGCGGATGGCCGCCACACCGCGTTGCGTCTTTGGGATGTCCTCCGCGTCTACCATCGCCGGCTCGGGAATGATCCTGGCCTCCGGGGCCTCGTGCGAGGTGAGATCGTCCGGGGGACCGAAGGCATCCAGGAACTCATCCAGCGCCACGTGCTCGGCGGGGCCAACCACGTCAGGAACATCCTCGACCAGGGAATCCAGCGCGGAGAGGTGCGGAAGGACCTCCACCCACTCCTCTCGACATTCTTTCTGCTGAAGCTCCAGCTGGAGATCCTCGACGTCCTGCCTGTGGTGGCGCCCCGGATCCTGGGCCTGTCGCCGGAGGAGGCCGTGGCCGAAGGCGAGAAGGCCTGGCTGCAGCTCTTCTGGCGGGGCATCTCCGAGGATCCCTCCGCGCCCACGCCCCCACTTTGAAAACAGACCCTAGCCCTGAAACCTCTGGGAGGACTTCCATGCGCATGGCCTTTCTGCTGCTTCCCCTGGCCCTCTTCGCCTGCCATCGCGACAGCCGCCCCCTGTTGAACGGCCGGGTGGAGGCCTATCTCACGGACTTGGGTCCCCGGGCCGGCGGGCGCCTGGTGGAACTCCACGTCCACGAAGGCCAGCGGGTGAAGGCGGGCGAGCTGCTGGCCCGGGTCGCCGCGGAAGAACTGGATGCCGCCGTGGTCCGCGACCAGGCGGGGTTGGACAGCGCCGAAGCCAAGCGCCTGGAACTGGACCGCGGCTCCCGGGCCGAGGACATCGCCCAGGGCCAGGCCCGGGTCCATGACGCGGAGGCCGCCCTCAAGCTGGCCGAGGAGAACCTCCGCCGGGTGCAACGGCTTTCGGCAGAACGGGTGCTGTCCCAGGCGGACCTCGATGGCGCCGTGAGCGCCCGGGACCGCGCCATCGCGGCCCTGAACCTCCAGGCCAAGGCCCTGGCGGAACTCAAGGCCGGCGCCCGCATCGAGCAGCGCCAGGCGGGCTCGGCGGAGGCCCGGAAGGCCCGGGCCGTGCTCGACCAGAGCCGCGCCCAGGCGGGCTTCACCGAGGTCCGCGCCCCCTTCGACGGCATCGTCACCCACCGCCTGCGGGAGCCCGGCAGCGTCCTGGCCCCGGGCCAGCCGGTGCTCACCCTGGCCCGCCTGGACCAGCTCTGGGTGCGCATCTACATCCCCCAGCCCATCCAGGGCCAGGTGCGGATCGGAACCACCGTCACGGTGGAGACACCGGACAAGCGCGTACTCGACGCCACCCTGGACGAAGTGGCCACCGAGGCCGAATTCACTCCGAAGATGGTGGAGAGCCGCGAAGAGCGGGTGAACCTGGTCTACCCCGCCCGCGTGAACCTCAAGGACGGCTGGGACAAGGGCCTGGTCCCCGGCGTGGCCGTGGACGTCCGCCTGGGAGCACCCGCGCGATGAGCCTGCTGGAGGCCCGGGGCCTCACCTGCCACTTCGGCCGCAAGGAAGCTGTGAAAGGGTTGGACCTCCGTCTGTCGGAAGGTGAGCTGGTGGGTCTGATCGGGCCCGACGGCGCCGGCAAGACCACCACCTTCCGCATGCTGGTGGGCCTCCAGAAGCCCAGTGGGGGCCAGCTCATCCGGAACCTGGACCGCGTCGGCATCAGCTACGTGCCCCAGACCTTCAGTCTCCCCCCGGAGCTGACGGTGGCCGAGACCTTGCAGTTCCAGGCCGGACTCTTCGGCCTGCGGGATCCCGGCCCCCGCATCCAGCGCCTGCTGGAGTCCGTGGATCTGGCCCCGTTCCGGGACCGGGCCTCGGGCGCCCTTTCAGGGGGCATGAAACAGAAGCTCTCCCTCTGCGCCGCTCTGCTCACCGAACCACGGCTGCTGCTGCTGGACGAGCCCACCACGGGCGTGGATCCCGTGAGCCGCCGCGAATTCTGGGAACTCCTCCACACCGTCCACGACGAGGGCGTGGCCATCCTCTTCTCCAGCCCCTACATGGATGAGGCGGAGTACGCCCACCGCATGCTGCTCATGCACGAGGGGTGGGTTCTCCAGGAGGGTGATCTGGCGTCCTTCCGCCAGAGCCTGCCAGGGCTCGTGATCCGCCTCGTCAGCACCCGCCGCCGCGAGGCCCAGAAGGCGGTCGCCGCCTTGGACCCCTTGGACCTCTTCGCGGAAGGCGAGATCATCCGCGCCCGTTTCGCCGCCCAGGACCCCGCCTCGTTGCTGGCCCGCCTGGCGGCGCTTCCCGGGGTGGAGCAGGCCCGCCTGTCGGAACCGACCGTGGAGGACGTCTTCCTCTACGCCCTGGCCAATGCCGGAGGCGGCCATGGCTGAACCTGTCCTGGAAGTCCGCGGCCTCACCCGCCGCTTCGGCGATTTCACCGCAGTCTCGGACCTCAGCTTCGAGATCCAGCCCGGCGAGATCTTCGGATTCCTCGGTCCCAACGGCGCCGGCAAGAGCACCACCATCCGCATGCTCTGCGGGGTGCTGGCCCCCAGCGCCGGCGAGGCCAGGGCCCTCGGGCGCGACCTGTTCACGGAGGCCGATCAGCTGCGGGCCCGCATGGGCTACATGAGCCAGAAGTCGAGCCTGCTCGCTGATCTCACCGTGGCCGAGAACCTGCGCTTCTTCGGCGGGCTCTACGGACTTGAGGGATCGGGACTGGCTTCCGAGATCGAATTCCGCCTGCACGAGATGCAGGTCTGGGACCAGCGGGATCTGGCGGTGGTGGCCCTCTCCACCGGCGAGCGCCAGCGGGTCGCCCTGGCCGCAGCCACCCTGCACCGCCCCGAAATCCTCTTCCTGGACGAGCCCACCAGCGGCGTGGATCCGCTGCGGCGCCGCCTTTTCTGGGAAGCCATGGACGAGCTGGTGGTGGAGGGCATGAGCATCCTCGTCACCACCCACAACCTGGCCGAGGCCGATCAGTGCGACCGCCTGGCCTTCATCCTCAGCGGGAAGCTCATGGCCTATGGCCGGCCCCGGGCACTGAAAGAAGGTCTGGTGCGCCAGGTGGTCGAGCTGCGCACCGACCATTTCCGGGACCTCCAGACCGCAGCCAGGCGGATTCCCGGCGTGTTGTCCGCGGAACTGCTCGGCCGCAGCGTGCGCCTCTCCCTTCCCGCGGGCGAGGACCCGGCCGGCCTGCTCTCAGCGCTCCGCCAGGGGGGCCATGCCTTCGAGGCCCTGCCGCCGGAGCTTCCCTCCCTCGAAGACCTGTTCGTGGACCTGGTCCAACGCTCCCGTACCGCCTGAGGAAACGACCATGTGGAACCGCATCAAAGCCCTGGTCTGGAAGGAGTTCCTCCAGCTCCGCCGCGACCGGATGACCCTGGCCTTCACGCTGGGGATGCCGCTCATGCAGCTCATCATCTTCGGCTATGCCGTCAACTATGACGTGAAGCACATGCCCGCCGCGGTGCTGGATGAATCCCGGAGCCAGGAGAGCCGGAGCTTCGTGGATGGGCTGGTGGCCTCCCAGTACTTCGACGCGAAAGTCCAGGTCGGCTCCGAGGCGGAACTCCGCGCCGCCATTGATCGCGGGAAAGCCCAGGTGGGCGTATGGTTCCCGCCGGACTACGCCCGCCGGATCCGCTCAGGCCAGACAGGCCAGGTGATGATCCTGGTGGACGGCTCCAGCCCCACCACCGCCTCCAACGCCATGGCCACGGCTCAGGGGGTGGGCCAGCTCCGGAACACCCAGCTCCTCTACGACCGCATGGGCTACGGGGATGCCGCGAAGCCCGTCATGCCCGTGGAGGTTCGCATCCGGCCCTGGTACAACCCGGACCTCCGGAGCCCCACCTTCATCGTGCCCGGCCTCGTGGGCGTCATCCTCTCCATGACCTGCATCATGTTCGCGGCCAACGCCATCGTCCGGGAGAAGGAGCGGGGCACCTTGGACCAGATCATGGTCACGCCCGTGCGGCCCTTCGAGCTCTTCGCGGGCAAGGTCATTCCAGTCGTGGTGATGGCTTACGCCCAGATGACCGTGCTGTTCGGGGTGGCGCGCCTCTTCTTCCGCGTGCCTGTGGCAGGCTCGGCGGTCCTGCTCTACCTGATGGCCGCGCTCTTCATCATCCCCATGCTCGGCATCGGCATCACCATCTCCACCAAGGCGCAGAGCCAGGGCCAGAGCGCCCAGATGAGCATGCTCACCTTCCTGCCCTTCGTGTTCCTCAGCGGCTACATCTTCCCCCGGGAGGGCATGCCCCTGCCCTTCTACCTGCTTGGCGAGATCATGCCGCTCACCCACTTCATCATCATCATCCGGGCCATCATGCTGCGCGGCGTGGGCGTGGAGGCCTTCTGGCCCGAGGTGGTGAAGCTGCTCGGCCTCTCCGCCTTCATCTGGACCATCGCCCTGCGCAGCATGAAGCGCGCGGAAGCATGAAGCATCAAGGGAACTGGTAGCTCGCCAGGCTGAGACTACCCAGCTGCCAGCCCTCGAAGACCGGTTCAGGCACAGCCTCAGCGGCGCCCAGGGCCACGAACAGGGGATCGAGATGCTCAGAGGTGGGCACAGACTCTGCCGCGCCGGGAGCCTTCCGCCAGTTCGAGAGTGCCGCGACGTCCCAGGCCGCCAGGCGCTCCTGGACCCAGCCCTGGAAGGCCAGGGCCCAGGGTTGCGGGCCGGAGGCGTCCTGCCAGTCCAGGCGGCGGAGGTTGTGGACCACCCCCCCGCTGCCGAGGATGAGCACGCCCGACTGCCGTAGGGGCGCCAGGGCGCGGCCCGCCGCCATCAGCATCTCCGGCGTCCGGGGCCGGGGCAGCGAGAGCTGAACAACGGGTACATCCGCCTTCGGCGCCAGGTAGCGCAGGGGCACCCAGGCACCGTGGTCGAGGGGGCGCTGGTCCTCCAGCCCGGCTTCCAGGCCCGCGGCCTTAAGCAGGCCGGCAGCTTCCGCAGCCAGGCCCGGTGATCCGGGCGCAGGATAGTCCAGCGAATAGAGCGCCTCGGGAAAGCCCCCGAAGTCGTGCATGACGCCCGGAACTTCTGCCGAGGAGAGCCGGAACGGACCCGGCGCTTCCCAGTGGGCCGAGCAAACCAGGATGGCGCGCAGTGGCGGCAGCTGGTGTCCCAGGGCAGACACCGCTTCGCCCCAGGCCCCGCCCTCCAGGGCGAGCATGGGCGAGCCGTGGGCGAGAAACAGGGTGGGGAGGGAGGGAGATCCGGCCATGCTGCAAGGATGGGCTTTCTATATATGTGTTTCAACTTCTTTTTTTGATTCTTGAGCCCCGCCTCGTTCATGCCGATTGGAGGGTAAGCTAAGGGACATCAGCTACTGGAGCCCGCATTGAACCTCAGGCTTGGCGTGAACATCGATCATGTGGCCACGCTCCGGCAGGCCCGGGGCGGTCATGAACCCGAGCCCGTGGCGGCGGCCATGCTGGCCCAGAGTGCAGGGGCCCACGGCATCACCGTCCACCTCAGGAGCGACCGCCGGCACATCCAGGACCGCGACCTCCGCGTGTTGAAGGAGGTCCTGGCGATCCCGCTGAATGTGGAGTGCGCGGCCACGCCCGAGGCCCTTGAGGCCATCGTCCCCTTCCGCCCCTCCTGGATGACCCTGGTGCCGGAGAGCCGCGAGGAACTCACCACCCAGGGCGGCCTCGACGCCATCTTCCTCCAGGGCATGTTGCGCCCCGTGATCCGGGAACTCCGCAGCGCGGGCATCCGCGTGAGCCTGTTCGTGGACCCGGTGCTGGACCAGGTGAAGATGGCCGCCAAGCTGGAGGCTGATGCGGTGGAATTGAACACGGGGATCTACAGCGACCTGCCCATGGACTCCGACGCCACCCTCGAACTGGGCCGGATCCGCGATGCCGCCCGCCTGGGCAGCCGCCTGGGCCTGCGTGTCCTGGCCGGCCACGGGCTGGATCTCCATAATGTCGGTCCCATCGCCGCCATCCCGGAGATCGAGGAACTGAACATCGGCCACAGCCTCATCGGGCGGGCCGTGCTCGTGGGACTGGAACGGTCCGTGGAGGAGATGCTGGCGGCCATGGCGGAGGCCAGGCCTTGAGCAATCTCCGCGGGACCCTGGAGAGCATTGCCCTCACGGACGTGGCCCAGCTCCTCCACGTCAACCGGAAGACCGGCATGCTCCAGGTGACCTCGGGGAAGACCAGTGGCGTGCTCTACTTTTCCGGCGGCGAGGTGATCCACGCCGAAACGGTTTCGGCCCGCGGCGAGACCGCCGCTTTCGAGATCCTCGAGTGGGTGTCCGGCCACTTCGAGTTCCTCGCCACCCAGATCCAGGTCCCCGCGTCGATCCGCCGCACCGTGCCGGACATGCTCATGGATTCCGCGCGCCTCCAGGACAGCCGGAGGCGCCTCCACAGCATCTTCCCCAGGCTGACCGCCGTCCCCTGGCCCACCATGCGCCCGCCCCAGCTCCTGGAGGGCATCAAGGTGTTCGCCGAGGACCGCCGGATCATGCCCTTCTTTGACGGCTACCGCGACTTCCAGGAGGTCATGGCCGCCACAGGGCAGAACGATGTCGCCGTGCTCCAGGCGGCTTCTCTCCTCAAGGATGCAGGCCGCCTCGACGTACTGGAGCCGGATGCCCATGTCACCGTCGCGGAATTGAAGACCGGCCTCTTCAAGAAGGCCGACCACCTCGGGCTGCCCAAGGCCATGGAGGGCTGGTGGACTGTGCTCGGTCCGTACCGCCACGGCGTCGGCAACCTGCGGGTCATCTGGCCCAAGGGGCCGGCCGTGGAGCGGGTGGAGTTCCTGCCCGGGCTGCCCGAGAAGCATGTCGCCATCCCCAAGGAGCTCATGCAGGCCTGGGGGCTGTCCGAAGGCGTGCACGTGAAGGTGCGGCCCGCTCCCTGAGCGGAACTGGCCCCTGGGTCAGACCAGGGCGATCTCCAGCTCGCCGATCCCATCGATGCCGCAACGGACCTGATTCCCGCGCACCAAGGCACCCACACCCGAGGGCGTCCCGGTGAAGATGAGATCGCCGGGCGCCAGCGCCACATAGGCCGACAGGTGGGCGATCACCTCCGCCACATTCCAGGTCATCTGGGTGAGATCGCCCCGCTGGCGGTCGGCCCCATCCACCGATAGCCAGATGGCGCCGGAGGCCAGATGGCCGCAGCGCGCCGCCGGCATCACCGCTGACACGGGCGCCGACTGGTCGAAGCCCTTGGCCATCTCCCAGGGCTGGCCCTTGTCCTTGAACTTGGCCTGGAGATCCCGCCGGGTGAGGTCGATGCCCACGGCATAGCCGTAGACGCAGGTCAGGGCCTTCTCTGCCGGAATGTCCCGCCCGCCGCCGCCCAGGGCCACCACCAGTTCCACCTCGTGGTGCAGGTTCGACGTGAGAGGCGGGTAGGCGATGTCGCCGCCGCGGGGCACGACCGTATCCGAAGGCTTGCCGAAAAAGAACGGGGGCTCCCGATTTGGATCACCACCCATCTCCCGCGCATGATCCGCGTAGTTCCTGCCCACGCAGTAGATCCGCCGCACCGGGAATTGCGCGTCAGAATCCGCGACCGGAAGCGCCGGGATGGGGGGGGCGGGAATGACGAATGCCATGTCGGAACTCCTAACTCTTCGCCCGCGGATGGGCTTTTTCGTAGGTCCGGGCCAGTTCCTCCAGGCCCAGATGAGTGTAGCGCTGCGTGGTGCTCAGGCTCGCATGCCCTAGCAGCTCCTGGATGGCCCGCAGGTCCATGCCCCGGTTCAGCAGGTGCGTGGCGAAGCTGTGCCGCAGGGCATGGGGGCTCACGCGGGACCGCACCGCCGCGGCCTCCAGGGCCGACCGCAGGAGGGCGCGAACGCTGGTGGGCGTGAGCCGGCCACCCCGCTGGTTGAGGAAGAGAGCCGGGCTTGGCGGGAGTTCCTTCCGGGCGAGGAAGGTCGACCGGAACCCGAGGTAGACCTCCAGGGTTCCCGCCGCCTGCGCGTGGTAGGGCACCAGCCGTTCCTTGCGTCCCTTGCCCAGCACCCGCAAGGTGCGCTGCTCCGTCAGAAGGTCCTGGAGGTCCAGGCCCACCAGTTCGGAAACACGCAGGCCCGAAGCGTAGAGCAGCTCCAGCAGACAGGCCAGCCGCGCCGAGGGGAAATCCACGGCGGGCGGGAGATCCAGCAAAGCCTGGCTCTCGCCCTCCGTGAGGAAGGCGGGGAGCCGCTTAGGCTGCTTCGGGTTGCGCAAGCCCGAGGCCGGATTCTTCGAGATGCGGCGCGTCTCCCACAGCCAGCGGAAGTACACCCGGGCCGTGGAGAGGATGCGGGCCTGGCTGGCGGGATCGAGGCCCCGGTCCCCCAGCTCCAGCGCGAAGCCACGCACCGTCCTGGGGGTCACTTCCCAGCCACTCCACTGGCAGCGGACCGCGTGATCCAGGAGCTTGTCCAGGTCCCCCCTCTGCGCGCGCGCCGTGTGCGGGGACACGCCACGGGCACGCTGCTCCAGGTGGAAGGCCTGGATGCCCTCCCCCAGCGGTGCTGCATCCTTCCCTGCTACCATGTACCCACATCCCCGAGTGTTCTGGAGTCATTGTGGCGCAGCCCATCGAAACCATTGCCCAGCTTTTCTATGCGGCCGCGGAGAAGAACCTTCCAGACGCCTTGGCCTCCAAGCAGAACGGGGTCTACGTGCCCATCTCCCATGTGGAGGTGGTGGCCCGGGTCGAGCGGTTGGCGCTGGCCATGGCGGCCCATGGCCTCAAGCCCGGGGACCGGGTGGCCTTCATGTCGGAGAACCGCCCGGAGTGGGCCATCGCCGATTTCGCCTGCGCCATCCAGGGGGTTCCGGACGTCACCATCTACGCCACGCTGAACAGCGAACAGGCAGCCTTCATCCTCCGGGACAGCCAGTCGCGGTGGGTGCTCTGCTCGACTCGCGAACAGCTCGACAAGGTGCTCGCCCACTGGACGGAACTACCTGATCTCGAAGCCGCCGTG
>DASXUH010000248.1:0-7141 GCA_036504935.1 Geothrix sp.
GATCATGGCAGAGCCCCGGGCGGCATATCCAGGCGTATTCTCAGAGGATCGGACGTTTTTTTACGAACGCGGCGGTTCCTGGAGCGAGGCCACGGCCAGCTCCCGCGCCGCCCAGCGGGTCAGTCCCGCCAGCTGCCGGCCATGGCCGCATTCCGCCAGGGGCGCGCCCAGGGCCTTCAGGCGGGCCACCACCGCCAGCCAGTCCACGGGCAGGGCCACGGAGGCGATGCCCTCGTCCCAGGCCGCCGCGCCGGTGGCCAGCAGCCGCCCATCGAAGTGGGAGATCAGCGGGAAGGCAGGATCCACGGGCTCCACCGCCCCGAGCCTCCGGGTGATGGCCGGCAGCAGGGACGCCATGTGGGGCCCATGCAGCGGGTGCCGCACGGGCAGGAGGCCCGCCTTCAGCGCCGCAGGTCCGAGCGTCTCCACCAGCGCCTCCAGCGCGGGCACGGGCCCTGAGACCGTGAACTGGGCCTGGCCGTTGCGGTTGGACAGCACCAGGTCCGGGTGGTCAGACAAGGCGCGCCGCACGTCCAGTTCCGGCACGCCGATGAGGAAGGCCATGCCCATGGTCCCTTCGCCGAAGGCTGCCTCGCTGAGATCCTCCACCGCCGAGATGAGGTCCAGGGCCGCCTCCAGGGGGATCACCCCGGCGGCCACCAGGGCCGAGTAGAACCCCATGCTGTGACCCGCGGCCGCCACTGGAAGCGGCAGCCCCGCTTCGCGCCAGGCCCGGTAGACGCCCACGGAGTGGGCCAGCACAGCATAGGGCGCGAGGCGCTGCTGCCGCAGCAGCTCCAACGGCCCCTCCGCCATGGCCTGCCGCAGAGGCTGGTCCGTACGGGCTTCCGCGGCCCGCAGGGTGGCCACCCAGGCTGGGTTGGCCTCCCAGCCCCGGGACATGCCCACGGCCTCGGTGCCCTGGCCGGGAAACAGGAGGGTGGAGGCGGGCTCGGGCATGGCTCCGAGCATAGGGTGCCGGACCTCCCGCCATCCAGTAGTCTGGGGGCCATGCCCTCCCTTCCCTCCCCGGCTCCGCTGCCCTGGCAGCAGGTTCCCTGGCACCAGCGGCGCTCCTACTGGGAGCTTGACGACGCCGGGCGCAGGGAGCTGCGCGGAGCCCTGGAGGTCGAGGCCGCGGATCTGGCCCGTCATGCGGGCCCTGCCCTCGACGACTACGCGGCCCGGCCTGGAACCCTGAAAGGCCAGCTGGTGAACGGCGACGTGCTCGCCACCCTGCTGCCCACCCTGCGGCAGAACCCCACCCAGGGCTATGAGGCCCTGGAGGATCCGGCGGGACGGGCCGCCGTGCACCTGAATGCCCTGGGCAAGCGCCTGCGCGACCGTGCCCTGGCCCATGCCCAGGGCGGGCCGGTGATCATCTTCATGGGCGGCCAGGCCACGGGGAAGACCACCAACGCCCTGGCCATGGGATCCGCCTTCGGCGCCGTGTTCGACGCGCCCCACACGGATCCTGACGGTGTGGCCTTCCTTTTGGATCGCATCCGGCAGGCGGGCTGCGGCGAGGTCCATCTCGTCTACACGGACCGCGACCCCGGCGGCGCCCTCAAGGCCATGCTGGCCCGCTCCGAGCGCGAAGGCCGCTACGTGCCCCTGGACCGCATGGCCCGAGCCCACGCCTGGGGCCCCTTCACCTTCCTGGGCTTCGCGCCCCAGGCGGGCCGCTCCCTGCGGCTCTACCACGTGCGTGTGGACGAGGAAGGCCCGGATCTCATGACCACGGGGCACGAGGCCATCGCCAGCGTGCGGGCGCGCCCGAAAGCCGTCGATTCCGTAGTTGCCTACCAGCTCCAGACCGCTTACCTTTCCCTACTGAGGATCCAAACCCATGACCCCCGAACCTGGTACCCGCGGGATGTTCTCGCAGGACTCAACCGAACCCTCGATCCCTGGCGCCGAAGCGAAGCCGACCATCTCCTTCGCCGATGTATCGAAGCTGTGGCAGAACGAAGTGCCCAAGCTGATCCGGGCCCACGAGGAGGATCGGCTGGAAGTCCGGCGGAGCCTGGGCCTGGCGTAGGCGACTGAATTCGCTACGCGAATTCAGATAGGAACTGCATTTCTGCATTCGCGCAGCGAATGCGTATGTGAATCCGCGCAGCGGATTCACTCGTGATAGCCCATCATCACCAGCAGGCACGGCCCCCCGGCGATGACGTTCAGGCCCAGCGATTCCGCTGTGCGGATGGCCTCGTCGCTCTCGGCGCCGGGCTGCATCCAGATGTGCTTCACGCCCGCCGCCGCGGCCTCGCGGACCACCTGCTCCGTGGCCGCGGGCGGCGTGATCACGGAGACGGCCGGCACCTTCACCGGTAACGCCGCCAGCGAGGGATAGGCCTTCAGGCCCTCCACCTCAGGCGCCTTGGGATTGATGGGATAGACCTCTTTCCCGTGCTGCTGATAGCAGCGCAGCACCTTGTTGCCGTACTTCGAGCGATCGGTGCTGGCCCCCACCACCGCGAAGGGGCCGGAAGCCAGGAATGCTTCGATGCGGTCTTCAATGGACATGGCGACCTCCAGGCTTGATCGGGGAAAGGCAATTTAACCGCAGATGTCGCAGATGGCCGCAGATAAAAACTGCCCGGGCTTTCATCTGCGCAATCTGTGACATCTGCGGTTCCAACTTCTCACCCTAGTGACTGGATGGCCCGCACCTTCATCTCGCCGCGCAGGGTTTCGACGGCTTCGCAGGCGGCGAGGGCGGCGCTGAGGTTGGTGAGGCAGGGAATCTTCAGGCGCAGGGCCTCGCGGCGGATGGCGCTTTCGTCGAAGAAGGCATCGCGGCCCAGGGGCGTGTTGATGACCCACTGGACTTCGCCGTTCTTCAGGAGATCCACGGCGTTGGGCCGGCCCTCGTTCACCTTGAAGATCTTGCGCACCTTGAGGCCCGAGGCTTCCAGCGTGCGGGCCGTGCCTTCCGTCGCGCAGAGGCCGAAACCAAGCGCCACGAGCTTCTGGGCCAGCTCCGGCAGGCGGGCCTTGTCCCGGTCGTTCACCGTGAGGAACACGGTGCCCGAAAGCGGCAGGGGGATGCCCGCGGCCAGCAGGGCCTTGGCGTAGGCCTCGCCGAAGCCGTCGCCGATGCCCATGACCTCGCCCGTGCTCTTCATCTCCGGGCCGAGCACCGGGTCCACGCCCGGGAACTTGGCGAAGGGGAAGACCACGCCTTTCACCGACACGGCGCGGGCCACGCCATCCGTGACGCCCTGTTGCTTCAGGCTCTGGCCCAGGCCGATGCGGGCTGCGACACCTGCCCAGTCCATGCCGGTGGCCTTGCTCACGAAGGGAACTGTGCGGCTGGCCCGGGGGTTGGCCTCCAGGCAGTAGGCGATGCCATCCTTCACGGCGAACTGCAGGTTCATGAGGCCGCGCACGCCCAGGTCGAGCGCCAGTTTCCGGGCGTAGCCCCGCACGGTCTCCAGGATGTCCTCGGGCACGCCAAGCGCGGGGATCACGGCGTAGCTGTCGCCACTATGGATGCCCGCCTCCTCGATGTGGGCCAGCAGACCGGCGATGACCACCTGCTCGCCGTCGCACACCACATCGATGTCCAGCTCCTGCGCGCCATCCAGGAAGCGGTCCAGCAGCACGGGCTGGTCGTTGCTCACGGCCACGGCCTCGCGCATGTACTTCTCCAGGCCCGCGTCATCGAAGACCACGGCCATGGCCCGGCCGCCCAGCACGAAGCTGGGCCGCACCATCACGGGGTAGGCCAGGCGCTGGGCGATGTCCTTGGCCTGCTCGTAGCTGGTGGCCATGCCCCAGGCCGGGGCCGGGATGTCCAGGCGCTTGAGGGCCTGACCGAAGCGCTCGCGGTCCTCGGCGTCGAGGATCGCGTTGAGCGGCGTGCCCAGCAGTTTCACGCCCGCGGCATGCAGGGGCGAGGCCAGCTTGAGGGGCGTCTGGCCGCCGAACTGGGCGAAGACGCCGAGGAGCTTGCCGCCGGCAGCCTCGCGGTCCACCACGGCCTTCACGTGCTCGTAGGTCAGCGGCTCGAAGTAGAGCCGGTCGCTGGTGTCGAAGTCCGTGCTGACAGTCTCGGGATTGCAGTTGATGAGGATGGCCTCCACACCACTGGCGCGGATGGCTTCCACCGCCTGCACGCAGCAGCAGTCGAACTCCACGCCCTGGCCGATGCGGTTGGGACCGCTGCCCAGCACGATGGCCTTGGGCCGGTCCGTGGGGCCGGCCTCGCTGTGGTCCTCCCAGGTGCCGTAGAGGTAGGGGGTCTCGGCCTGGAACTCACCGGCGCAGGTGTCCACGCGCTTGTAGGCGGGTCGCAGGCCCAGGGCCTCCCGCCGCGCGGCGACCTCAGCCTCCGTTCCCGAGCAGAACACCGAGATCTGATCGTCGGCGAAACCCGCGCGCTTGGCCTTCTCCAGCAGCTCCACAGGCAGCCGGTCCACCGGGAAGCTGCGCAAGCGGCCCTCCAGCACGACGATCTCCTCGATCTCGCGCAGGAACCAGGGTGTGATCTTCGTGAGGCGGTGCAGTTCCTCGACGCTGTGACCGGCCTTCAGCGCGTGGTAGATCCAGAAGATGCGCTGGGGTCCGGGTATGAGCAGGTGCTCCTTGAGGCGGCCCAGGTCCAGCTTCCCCTCCAGGGCGCCGGAGATGCCCTTGTGGCTTTCTTCGAGCGACCGCACGGCCTTCTGCAGGGCCTCCTGGAAGCTGCGGCCGATGGCCATGACCTCGCCCACGCTCTTCATCTGCGTGCCTAGCACCTTGTCGGCCTGGGGGAATTTCTCGAAGGTGAAGCGCGGCATCTTCACCACCACGTAATCCAGGACGGGCTCGAAGGCCGCCTTGGTCATGCGGGTGATGGCGTTGGGCAGCTCCCAGAGCCGGTAGCCGAGGGCCAGCTTTGTCGCCACCCAGGCGATGGGGAAGCCCGTGGCCTTCGACGCCAGCGCTGAGCTGCGGCTCACGCGGGGGTTCATCTCGATGACGATGATGCGGCTGGTCTCGGGGTCCAGCGCGAACTGGATGTTCGAGCCGCCGGTCTCCACACCCACGGCGCGGATGACGGCCAGGGCCGCGTCGCGCATGCGCTGGTACTCGGGGTCCGTGAGCGTGAGCGCGGGCGCCACCGTGATGCTGTCGCCGGTGTGGATGCCCATGGGGTCCAGGTTCTCGATGGAGCAGATCACCTCGACGTTGTCGTCCAGGTCGCGCACCACCTCCAGCTCGAATTCCTTCCAGCCCAGGATGCTCTCCTCGATGAGCACCTGCTTGGTGGGGCTCAGGTCCAGGCCCCGGGCCACGATGGTCTCGAACTCGTCCACGTTGTAGGCGATGCCGCCGCCGCTGCCGCCCAGGGTGAAGCTGGGGCGGATGATGGCGGGGAAGCCCGTGAGCTTGAGCAGGTCGCGGGCCTCGCCCATGTTGTGGGCGAAGCCGCCGCGGCAGGTCTCCAGGCCCAGGTCGTCCATGAGGGCCTTGAAGAGCTGGCGGTCCTCGCCGCGGTTGATGGCCTCGGGCTGGGCGCCGATGAGCATGACGCCCGTGCGCTCCAGCAGCCCGCTTTCGTGGGCCTCCATGGCGAGGTTCAGGGCCGTCTGGCCGCCCACGGTCGGCAGGATGGCGTCAGGCTGTTCGGCCTCGATCACTTTCTCCAGCACCGCCAGCGTGAGCGGCTCGATGTAGGTGGCGTCGGCCCGGCCCGGGTCCGTCATGATCGAGGCCGGGTTGGAATTAAGCAGGATGGTGCGGATGCCCTCCTCCCGCAGGGCCTTCAGCGCCTGCGTTCCCGAGTAGTCGAACTCGCAGGCCTGGCCGATCTGGATGGGACCGGAACCCAGCACCAGCACGCTCTTCAGATCCGTCCGCTTAGGCATCAGAAAACCTCGTAATTAACCGCAGATGACGCAGATGACGCAGATTTGAAATCAGCGTTTTCCATCTGCGAAATCTGCGTCATCTGCGGTTTCAATTCAGTCACTTGTGAAAGGTTTCCAGTAATTCGACGAAACGCTTGAAAGCCGGATGCGCGTCGTGGGGACCGGGCGAGGCTTCGGGATGGTGCTGGAGGCTGAAGATGGGCAGCCGCGTGTGGCGCAGGCCCTCGACCGTACCGTCGCTGAGGTGGCGGTGGGTGACTTCCACATCCTTCGGCAGGCTGGCCTCGTCCACGGCGAACCCGTGGTTCTGGGCCGTGATCTCGATGCGGCCGGTCATGAGGTCATGCACGGGCTGGTTGGCGCCACGGTGGCCGAACTTGAGCTTGAAGGTGCGGCCGCCGAAGGCCTGGCCCAGCAGCTGGTGGCCCAGGCAGATGCCGAAGATGGGCAGCTTGCCGATGCAGGCCTCCACCTCCTTCTGCATCCCGGGGAGCGCGGCAGGATCGCCGGGGCCATTGCTGAGGAAGAGACCGTGGAAGCGCTGGGCCGCCAGCTCTGTGGCCGGGGTGTCCCAGGGGAACACTTCCAGGTGCAGGCCCGCCCCCACCAGCTGATCCAGGATGCTCAACTTGATGCCGCCATCCAGCACCGCCACGCGGAAGGCGCCGCCGGGGTTCAGTTCGTAGCGGTCCTTGCAGCTCACCTCGGCGCAGAGGGCCTGGCCCGTCATGTCCGGCAGGGCCCTGGCCTTGGCCACGCCAGCATCGAGGCTGCCATCCAGCTCGGTCCAGATGAGCGAGGGCTGGGCGCCCTGGTCCCGCAGATGCTGGGTGAGCGCCCGCGTATCGAGGTCCGTCATCACGGGGATGTGGTGGCGCTTGAGCCAGGCCGGCAGATCCCCTTCGGACCGCGTGTGGTCGGGCGTGAAGGTCAGCCGGCGGCAGAGCAGGCCCGTGGCCCAGGGCCGCGTGCCCTCGTTCAGGTCGGCGTGGATGCCGTAGATGCCCTGCTCCGGGAAGGTCATGCAGACCATCTGCCCCGCGAAGCTCGGATCCGTGAGGATCTCCTGGTACCCGGCCATGGCCGTGGTGAACACCGCCTCGCCGCCCCCGCCAAAGCCCAACGGCGCCCGCCCCCGTAAGATGGTCCCGTCCTTCAGGATCAGGTGCGCGTGCATGTGCCTCCCCCCGCTCGGTGGCCCTGCAAAAACCCCGCGGGGGCCGGGCCGCCGCGGGGTCGTGAGAATGACATCGGTCCGAAGGACCAAAGTGAGTGTAGCG
>DASXUH010000249.1:0-20407 GCA_036504935.1 Geothrix sp.
CAGCCAGTCCATGACCACTTCCTCGACTTCGGTGGCGGCGGGGCTGGTCTGCCAGCTCATGCCCTGGGCGCCCAGGCCCGACGCGGCCAGGTCGCCGAGGATCGAGCTGTAGCTGGTGTTGCTGGGGAAGTAGGCGAAAAAAGATGGATGGTTCCAGTGGGTGATGCCGGGCAGCACGTCCCGCTCCAGGGCCGCGAGGGCCTGGGCCACGCGGCCCCCGTGCAGGGGCGGGTGGTCCGGGAAGGCCGCCCGGATCTCGCCGGGCTTCACCTGGCTCATCACCGGAAGGCGCTCGAGGTTCTCGCGGTAGTCCGCGATCCAATCCACGAGCTGGTAACCGAGGCGGCGGAATTCGTTGGAGTCCATGGCAACAGTGTGCCGGAACCGGATCGCTGCGCGATCCGGTTCTGTGAAAATTGAAAAGAGATCAGGCTGTTGTCGTTCCTGGCCCAGGCCATCCAGGCTGTTTTTGATCGCTAGGGAGATCGCGCAGCGATTTCCCTACTCGTAGCGCAGGGCCTCGATGGGATCCTGTTTCGCGGCCTTCAGCGCCGGCCACAGCCCGAAGATCAGCCCCACGGCGGTGCTGACGCCGAAGCCGAGGACGATGCTCCAGATGGGCGCGGCGGCGGGGAACTCGAAGACGAGGCGCACGAGCATGGCGATGCCCAGGCCCACGGCGATGCCGATGGCGCCGCCCACGCCCGTGAGGCTGATGGCCTCCACCAGGAACTGCATGGCGATGTCCTTGCGGGTGGCGCCCAGGGCCTTCCGCACGCCGATCTCGCGGGTGCGCTCGGTGACGCTCACCAGCATGATGTTCATGACGCCCACGCCGCCGACGAGAAGGGCGATGGCGGCGATGAGGATCATGGCGCCGGCGATGCCGCCGGTGATCTGCTGGAAGGTCTTGAGCTGGGCCTCGCTGGTGAAGATGGCGAAGTCGTTGGGCTGGTTCGCCCGCAGCCCGCGCCGGGCGCGGAGGATGGCCACTTCCTGGTCCATCATGTCGTACATGCGCTTGGGGTCCTTGGGCACGGTGGCGATGTGGATGGTGTCGCCGGTGCCGTTCTTCACCTGGGGGAACATCTCGTCGAAGGTGCTGATGGGCACGATCAGGATGTTGTCGGCGTCGCCGCCCAGGAAGCTGCCCTTCTTCTCCAGCAGCCCCACGACGCCGAAGGCGGTGCCGTTCACGAGCACGATGCGCCCGATGGGATCCTTCTTGCCGAAGAGGGCCGAGGCGGTCTCGGGGCCGAGGACGCAGGTGCGGGAGGCGTGGGCGATGTCGGCATCCGCCAGGAAGCGGCCGTCCTGGACAAAGGAGTTGTTGGACGGTGCATAGTCCGGATTGGTGCCCACGAAGGTGGGGCCGTTGGCTTCGGTACCCTCGGGCGTCTTGATGATGAGGGAGGCGCCCGCCGGTCCGAACAGGTAGCGCTCCTGGGAGACGGCCGCCGCCAGGGTGGCCGTGCGCTTGAGCGCCTCGGCGTCCTCGATGGTGAGGTTCCGCCGCCGCTTCTGGTCCTCGGGCAGCGGCCCGCCGCCGCCGAACCGCTGCTCGTATTTCTGGAACTGCACCAGGGTGGTGCCGAAGCTGCTGAAGCTGTCCGTGACCGCGTCGTTGAAGCCCGACACGAAGCTCACCATGGCGATGACCGTGGCCACGCCGGCCACGATGCCCAGCAGCGTGAGGAAGCTCCGCAGCTTCTGGGCCACCATGGCGCGCATGGCGAACTTCACGTTCTCGCTGCCGATGCCCCGGAATCCCGCGTTCCGCCTGGCCATGATCACTCCGCCCGGATCGCGTCGATGACGACGAGGTTGGAGGCGCGGTAGGCGGGCAGGAAGCCTGCGGCCAGGCCCACGAGGGTGCTGAGGAGGATGCCCGTGAGGACGATGCCGGGCGTGATCTGCGCCGGGAAGTCCGCCAGGGCCCGGATGGTGAAGGCGCCAGCCGAGCCCACCAGCACGCCCACGACGCCCCCGGCGGCGGAAAGCAGGGCGGCCTCCAGCAGGAACTGGCGGCGGATGTCGCGCTTGCGGGCGCCCAGGGCCATGCGGACGCCGATCTCCTGGGTGCGCTCGACCACGCTCACCAGCATGATGTTCATGATCACGATGCCGCCCACGCCGAGGCTCACACTGGAAATGAGCATGAGCAGCAGGAACGCCGCGCTGCTGATGGTCTTCCAGAGCTGCTGGAGGCTCTCCTGGGTGATGATGCCGAAGGGGTCGGGGTTGCGGAAGCTGGTGTGCCGCATGGCGCGGAACATGGCGCGGACCTCATCCATGGAGGCGTCGAGCCCCTCCACGCCGCCCCGGGCCTTGATGTGGAGCTCCAGGCTGTCGTTGGAGGCCATGAAGTTCTTCCGGTAGACCTGGAGGGGGATGTAGACGCGGCCGTCCTGGTTGAAGCCGATGGTGCGCCCCTGCTTGGGCATGACGCCGATGATGCGGAAGGGCAGGCCCCGGATCAGCAGGATGCGGCCCACCGGGTCCAGGTGCGGGAACAGCTCCTCCCGGGTGTTGGCGCCGATGACCGCCACGGCCTGGGCGGCCTGGTTCTCGTTCTCGCCGAAGTAGCGGCCTGCTTCCATCTCGAGGTTGAAGAGGCCGCCGAAGTTCGCGGTGGTGCCGATGACGATGATGTCCGGGAGGCGCTTGTCGCCATAGTTCACGGGCATGGCGTTGCCGGCGGCGGCCGAGATCTGAGTGGCCTCCTTGAGCATGCCGCTGGAGAGGCGCTCGTATTCGGACCAGGTGATGGGCGGCCGCTTGAGGGCGTCCAGGAACTCCTTGCGGCTCCGGATGATGCCGAACTTCTGGACCACGAACACGTCCGGGGCCAGGACGATGATCTTCTCCTTCACGTAGGTGTTCAGGCCCGAGATCACGCCCACCACGGCGACGATGGTGGCCACGCCGATGATGACGCCCAGCAGCGTGAGGAAGCTGCGCAGGGTGTGCGCCCGGATCGCCCTCAGGGAGGCGCGGAGGAGTTCGGTGGGGTTCATGGTCGGGTCTCAGGACTTGGCTTCGTCCTTGTCCTTCTTCTTCGCCTTCTCCACCCGCACCGCTTCGCCGCCCTTGAGGTCGCGCAGCGCCCGGTTGGGGCCGGTGATGAGCGTCTCGCCGCCCTTGAGGCCGGAGAGCACCTCCACGGACAGGTCGCCCATGAGGCCGGTCTTCACGGCCACGAACTTGGCCTTGCCCCCCTCCTGGAGGAACACGCCCTCTTCCTCCCGCGGCGCTCCGGGCTTGTGGGTCTCGCCCTTCTTGAGCTTGATCTCGCGCATCACCAGGGCCTGGAAGGGGATGGCCAGGGCCTGATCGCGGCTGCCCGTGAAGATGTCCGCCTGGACCGAGAGGCCGGGCTTGATGGTGAGGGGCGGGTCCTTGATCCAGACCTTCACCTTGAACTTGGTGGCTTCGTTGGCGCTGAGCTTCAGGATGGGGCTGCCGCCCACTTCGGTGACTTGCCCCTGGAACGTCTGGTTGGGGTAGGCGTCCACGCGCACCTGGGCCTCCTGGCCCAGCTTCACGCTGGGGATGGAGGCCTCGTCCACCTCCATCTCCGCCTCGACCTTGCTCATGTCGGAGACGGTGAGCAGCACGGTGCCGGGCTGGTTCTGGATGCCGGGCACGGCGGTCTCGCCCAGCTCGATGCGGCGGGCGGTCACGACGCCGTCCATGGGGGCGGAGATGGTGGAGAAGCCGAGGCCTACGTGGGACTGGCTCACGTTGGCCTTCGCCTGGTCCGTACGGCGGCGGGCCGTCTCCTGGGCGGCCTGGGCCGTCTCGAAGGCCGTCCTCGCCCGCTCGAAGTCCGCCGCGGAGATGATGCCCGCGGTGCGGTTCGCCTTGGCCCGGTCGAAGTCGGAACGGGCCTGGGCGAGGTTGGCCGAGGCGGAGATCAGGTCCGACTGGGCCGCGTGCAGGTTGGCCTGCATGGCGTCCGCGTTGGCGCGGGCGCTGCGGGGGTCGATCTCCATGAGGAACTGGCCCTTGTGGACCCGGTCCCCCTCCTTGACGGCCAGGCGGGTCACCTGGCCCATGATGCTGGCCGAGATGTCCGCCTTGGTCACCGCCTGGATCTTGCCGTTGGCGCTCACCTTCGCCTGAAGGTTCTCGCGGGCCACGGTGGCCACCTGGACGGCGATGCCCTTGTCCCGCATGCCGGCGAGGCTCAACCCGCCGATCACAAGGACCGCCAGTCCTCCGCCGAGGATCCACATCTGCTTCCGCTTCATGTCAAAGGCCTCCCCAACGGGCTGAACGTATCTCTCATCTTCGCTCAGACAGCCAAGGGGTTTAGTGGCCTCGGATGTCATTAACGGAATCAATTTTCATTGACTCCATGCCTTAATTAGAAAATGATTTCATTTGGAGGATCCACCTTGGCGCATCGCACCTTCGGTCCCACCATCCTAGCCTTTCTCGTGGCCGGGCCTGCGTTCGCCGTGGCCACCGGCAGCGGCACGCTCACGGGCCGGGTCACGGATGATCAGGGACGGCCGGTGGCGGGAGCCACCCTCAGCCTGTCCAACCCCGTGTCCGGCTACCGGCAGCAGGCGCGGAGCGACGCCAAGGGTGCCTTCGTCTTCCTGAATGTGCCGTTCAATGTCTACCACCTGGATACTCGGGCGCCGGGGCTGCTCCCCGGACACCTGGACGTGGATGTCCACAGCCAGCTGCCCCAGCAGGTGGCTGTGCCCCTCAAGCCCGAGGGCGCCACCGTGGTGGTGGAGGAGAACCTGCAGCTGGTGGAAGACCATCCCAGCACGCACATCGACATCGACAAGACCACCATCGAGCGCACGCCGGCGGCCGTGCAGAGCCGGGCCATGGAAAGCATCCTGCTCACCACGCCCGGCTTCATCGCCGACGAGAACGGCCGCTTCCACTTCCGGGGCAGCCACGGGCAGATGACCTACGTGGTGGACGGCATCCCAGTGTCCGACCAGATGCACGCCACCTTCAGCAACAGCCTGGATCCCTCCCAGGTGGAGAGCATGGAGGTCATCACCGGCGGCATCTCGGCGGAGTACGGCGGCAAGCCTGTCGTGGTGGTGAACCTCACCACCAAATCCGGTCTGGGCACCCCAGACGGCTTCGAAGGCGAAGCCTCCTTCGGCGCCGCCCGGTCCCACACGGCAGAGTCCGGCTTCAACGCCCGGGGCGGGAAGGAGGCGTTCGGCTGGTTCGTGAGTGCCGCCGCCAGCGAAAGCGACCGCTTCCTCGATCCGGTGAACTTCGAGAACCTGCACAACCACGGGAAGACTGGCCGCCTCTACTCCCGCTTCGATTGGATCCTGGGCAGCCAGGACACCCTGCGGTTCTCCGTGTCCGGTGGGCGGACTGAGCGCGAGGTGGCCAATCTGGCCTCCCAGCAGGCCCGGGGGCAGGATCAGCGCGCGACCACTTCCGACGCGAACCTCAGCCTGGCCTGGACGCACCTGTTCAACGATCGCCGCAGCCTCGACGCTTCGCTGTTCTACCGGGGTTCCCAAGCGGAATTGAAGCCCACGGCGGACCTGGCGGAGGGCTTCACGGGCGCCGGAACCCGGGACTTCCCCTATTGGGTGAAGCAGGATCGCAGCCTGGACAACCTCGGCGCCCAGGTCTCCCTCACCCAGCGCTGGGGGAAGGAGAACCTGCTGAAGGCCGGCGTCTCGCGCATCGCCTTCCCGATCCATGAGGCTTTCCGGTTCGCCATCCCCGATAACACCCAGGCGGCCGGCCCCGGCGATCCCCTCTACCCCTACACCCCCGCCGGCGGCGGCCACATCTTCCGCTTCGATGCCCGCACCCAGCCCACCCTCACCTCGGCCTTCGTCCAGAACGACATCCACCTCGGCTCCTTCTTCCTGGCCCTGGGCCTGCGCCACGACTCCTACCGGGTGGAGGACATCGCCGACAGCCTGTTCCAGCCCCGTCTGGGCCTGAGCTACCACATCAACGCCACGGGGACCGTGTTCCGGGTCTCCTACGACCGGCTGATGATCCTCCGGGAGCACGAAAACCTGGCCCTGTCGCTGTCCCAGCAGGCTTGGGACCTGGGCCCCTACTCGGGCACGCCCCGGCAGCCCCTGCGGCCCGAGCGCCAGCACTCGTACAGCTATGGCGTGGAGCAGCAGCTGGGCAAGGCCGGGCGGATCATGATCGAGTACTGGGAGAAGCGCAGCCGCAATGCCGGCGACAACGCCCAGTTCCTGAACACCGGCGTGCTGTTTCCCGTGGGGGCGGACAAGGGTTTGTTCCGCGGCATGAACCTGCGGCTGGACCTGGTGCCCGTGAAGAGTTGGTCGGCCTACCTGAGCCTGGGCCGGACCCGGGCCATCTTCCAGGCGCCTCTGGTGGGCGGCCTCCAGCTGGAGGCGCCGGAGGTGGCCCCAGGTGCGCGGTTCCTAATCGACCACGACCAGAAGCTCAGCGCCCAGGCGGGGGTGGTCTACGAGCACGAGGGCTTCACCGCCCAGGTATCCGGCCGTTACGATTCAGGGCTCGTAGCCGGGGATCCCGCCTCGGTGGCGGGCAACCCCGACTATGATTTCGGCGTCCAGTACGTCCGCCGGGATTCCGAGGGCACCTGGCGCATCCAGCCCCGCACCACCTGGAACCTGAGCCTGGGCCAGGAATGGAAGCTGGCCGGCAAGCGCCGCCTCGCCCTGGGTCTGGATCTGCTCAACGCCACGGACGAGAAGGGCCTCTACAACTTCCTCAGCACTTTCGGTGGCACCCACGTCATCCCGCCCCGCACGCTGGCGGGACGGGTGAAGTGGAAGTTCTGATCCCTACTTCGTGAAGGGGTGCTCGAAGCTCAGGTAGAGGAAGACGGCCTTCTCGCCGCGGCTGGCGCCCACGCCGATGGGCACCGCGATGCCGGGGACGATCTGGAGGCCGCTGGGGAAGTTGTACGCCCAGCGGATCCCGGGCGAGATGTAGGACGTGCTCTGGCGCTGGGTCTGGCCAGGCCCGGTGACCGCCTCCCCGTTGGTGTAGACGTATTCCAACATCACGTTGAAGCGTGGGTTGGCCAGCCAGATGAAGCTCTGGCCGAGGGTGAGATCCTGGGTGGTGGCCTTTTCCCCCAGGGTGTTCTTGGCGTTGGGGGTCCGGGTGGCGCCCAGGTTGGAGTGGGCCACCAGGGAATCCGACAGGACCCAGCTGACGGGGAACATGACCTGCACCCCGGCGGCGCCGCGGCCATAGCCCTGCTTCTCATCGCCGGTGGGCAGCAGCACGGATAGCCGGGGGGCGATGGCCACCTTGGCGTCTCCGTCTCCCACCAGCTGGTAGCGGTAGTTCAGAGCCACGTCGCCGAAGGCCTGCTTGCCGTCGAGGGAAGCGCCCAGGCGCTGCCAGGGCAAGGTGAAGCTGACTTGGTGCTTGATGCTGCCGACCGGCCATTCCTGGGTGAAGGTGTAGATCCAGTCCTTGGTCTCCTGGTAGCGGGTGAAGGTGCTGATGTGCTGCACCACGCCCTTTTCCTGGTTGTAGGCCTCCTCCACGAGGAAGGAGTTGTCCTGGATGGGGCCTTCCTTCTTCTCCTGGGCCGTCAGGGAGGCGGCGAGGAGGAGGGCGGGAAGGATGCGGAGGAGGGGGGAGGAGGTGAGTGTCGTCATGATTGTGATATTGAGTCTCAAAAATAAATGATTCAAGACCTCTGGGTTGAGAAGTGATTCCCGTCACGGGATCGGATGCCTGGCGAGCATCCCCAGTCTGTCGAGATGGATCGGAACTTGATGGCCCTGGGGCGGCGAAGCCCGGCCTGGGCCAGATACGTAGTGATACGATGGTCGTTCGCCCCGCCTGGAGAATCCATGCCGTCCCGAGCCCGATGCCTATCGCCCTCCTTGCTGGCCCTCGCGTTGGCCTCGGCCTCGTTGCGGGCCGAGGAGGGCATGTGGACCTTCGACAACCTGCCGACGAAGCAGATCCAGGCGGCTTATGGGTGGGCTCCCGACCAGGCCTGGCTCGATCATGTGCGCCTCTCTGTCCTTCGCTTCCCTGGCGGCTCCGGCTCCTTCGTGAGCCGGGACGGCCTGGTGCTCACCAATGAGCACGTGGCCCGGGGCTGGCTCCAGCGGGTGAGCAGCAAGGAGGCCGACTACGTGAAGAACGGCTTTGCCGCCACCACCCGCGAGGAGGAGATCAAGGTCCCGGGCCTCGAGCTCATGACGCTCATGGCCATGGACAACATCACGGATCGTCTCACCAAGCCCGTGAAAGCCGGGGCCCCCGAGAAGGAGCTCCTGAAGGCCCGCCGTATCGAGATCGAGAAGATCAAGAACGAGATGCAGGAGAAGAGCGGCCTCACCTGCGAGTACGTGACGCTGTACCAGGGCGGCGAGCACTGGATCTACTCCTACCGGAAGCACACGGACGTGCGTCTGGTCTTCGCGCCCGAACTCCAGATCGCCCTGTTCGGCGGGGACTACGACAACTTCACCTACCCGCGCCACAACCTGGACTTCACCCTGTTCCGCGTCTACGAGAACGGCAAGCCCTACACCCCTTCCGAGCACCTGAAATGGACCCAGGCGGGGCTGAAGGCTGGCGACCTCACCTTCGTGATCGGGCATCCCGGCAGTACGAAACGGCAGGACACCTTCGCCCAGATGGCCTATGCCCGGGATCTCGCCATCCCCATGCGCATGAAAAGGCTGGAGCACCAGAAAGAAGCCCTGGTGCAGTACGGCAAGACTTCGCCCGAGGCGGCCCGCCAGGCCGGGACTCAGATCCTCAGGATCGAAAACAGCCTCAAGGCCCTGGGCGGCTACTGGTCCGGCCTGAAGAACAAGGAGGCGCTGGCCCGCATCGAGGCCGCCGAGAAGGCCTTCCGGGCCAAGGTGGCGAAGGATCCCCGGCTCCAGGCCGAGGCCGGGCCCAGCTGGGGCCGGATCGAGGCGGCCCTGAAGGTGGCCCGGAGCCAGGCCAAGGACAACGCCTACGTCGGCACCGCGCACTCCACCCTGCTGGGGCACGCCTTGTCGCTGGTGCGGATCGCGGACGAGGAATCCCTGCCCAGCGAGAAGCGTCTGCCTGAATACAGCGACACCAGCCTGAAGGCCGCCAAAGCCCGCCTGGGCGTCCCCGCCCCCTACTACAAGGAGCAGGAGGCCTTCATCTTCACCCGCGGGCTCGAAGAGGTCGCCCGAGAGCTGGGCCCGCAACACCCCTTCGTGAAGGCCATGCTCGGCGGCAAGTCCGCGGCCGAAGTCGCCAAGGCCGCGGTGGCCGGGTCGAAGCTCGGCGATCCTGAAGTCCGCAAGGCCCTGCTGGCCGGCGGCAGGAAGGCCATCGCCGAAAGCAAGGATCCAATGATCCTCCTCGCGAAGAAGCTGGACCCCATCGGCCGCACCCTCCGCAGAAACCAGGAGGAGCAGGTCCAGAGCGTCCTCACCGAGCATGCCGCGCGCATCGCCAAGGCCCGCTTCGCGGTCTATGGCAAGGGCACCTACCCCGACGCCACATTCACCATGCGCCTCACCTACGGCCCCGTGGCGGAGTTCCCGGCCAACGGCACGCTGATCCAGCCCTTCACCACCTTCGGCGGGCTCTTCGACCGCTATGACGGCTGGGGCGGCAATGCGGCCGCGGTCCACGACGGCGCCTGGCGCCTGCCCCAGCGCTGGCTCGACAAGCGCGGGGCCCTCGACCCCACCATGCCCTTCAACTTCGCCCACAAGGTGGACATCATCGGCGGCAACTCCGGTTCCCCCGTGGTGGACCGCAAGGGCGAGCTGGTGGGCCTCATCTTCGACGGCAACATCGACATGCTGCCCGGCAACTACTTCTACGACGAAACCGCCAACCGCGGCGTCTCCGTGGACGCCAGGGCCATCGTGCATGCCCTGGACAAGGTCTACGGCGCCTCGGGGCTCGTGGCTGAACTGACCGGGAAATGATTTTTAACCGCCGATGACGCAGATGGCCGCAGATATAAGATCCCTTTTCATCCGCGCCATCTGCGTCATCTGCGGTTCCCATTCTTGAAGGTCCTTTTGGAGCCCCCATGCGACGCCTCTCCGCCCTCGCCCTCCTGCTCGCCCTCCCAGCTCTCCACGCCGAAGACGGCATGTGGACCTTCGACAACCTGCCCCTGAAGCAGCTCAAGGAGAAGTACGCCTTTGAGCCGGGGAAGGACTGGATCGATCACGTCCGCCTCTCCACCCTCACCCTGGGTGGCTGCACCGGCTCCTTCGTGAGCGCGGATGGGCTGGTGCTCACCAACCACCACTGCACCCGCGGCTCCATCCAGCGCCTGTCCACCAAGGACCGGGACCTGGTGAAGAACGGCTTCGTGGCGGCCACGCGGGACCAGGAAATCAAGATGCCCGGCCTCACCTACCGCACGCTCATGGCCATGGAGAACGTGACCGAGCGCCTGGCCAAGGCCGTGAAACCGGGGCTGGGCGAGAAGGCCGCGGCCGCGGCCCGGGCCAAGGAGCTGGACGCCATCAAGGCCGACCTGGAGAAGGCCAGCGGGCTCACCTATGACGCAGTGAACCTCTACCAGGGCGGCGAGACCTGGATGTACGGCTTCAAGACCTTCAAGGACATCCGCCTGGTGGCCGCGCCCGAGATCGCCGTGGCGGCCTTCGGCGGCGACTACGACAACTTCACCTATCCCCGCCACGACCTGGACTTCTCCATGGTCCGCGTCTACGAGAACGACCAGCCCCACCATCCTGCGCACCACCTGACCTGGAGCACCGGGGGCCTGAAGACCGGCGACCTCACCTTCGTGGTGGGCCACCCCGCCCGCACCAGCCGCCTCCAGACCTTCGCCCAGATGAAGTACGACCGGGACCTGGGCATTCCCGCCTACCTGCGCAACGCCGATCGCACCCGTGCCCTCCTCGAGGAGTACGGCAAGCGCGATGCCGAGCATGCCCGCCAGGTCCAGACCCTGATCCTGGGTGTGAACAACGGGGCCAAGGCCAATGAGGGCTCCCTGGCCGGCCTGAAGGATGCCGAGGCCATGAAGCGCATCGAGGATGCAGAGAAGGCCCTGAAAGCCGCCGTGGCCAAGGATCCCAAGCTGGCGGCCAGCGCCGGCAAGAGCTGGGCGCGCGTCGAGCAGGCCATCCAGCTCCAGAAGGGCTACCTTAAGGAAGCCCAGTACGTGGGTTCTGCCCGATCCACCACGCTGGGTCAGGCCCAGGCCCTGGTGCGCCTGGCCGAGCAGCAGGAACTCCCCGTGGAGAAGCGCCTGACGGAGTACCGCTCCGAGGGCGGCCTCAAGACTCTGAAGACCCGCCTCGGCGGACCCGCCATGGGCATGATGGGGCAGGGCGCCAACCCTGAGCTGGAGACCCTCCTCTTCACCCGCGGCCTGGAAGACGCGGCCCGGGAACTGGGCCCGCAGCATCCCTTCGTCGTCGCGATCCTGGGCGGCAAGAAGCCCGCGGAGGTGGCCAAGACCGCCGTGGAAGGCACGAAACTGAACGAGCCCGCCGTCCGCAAGGCCCTGGTCGAAGGCGGCAAGAAGGCCGTGGCCGAGAGCACTGACCCCATGATCGTGCTGGCTCGCAAGCTCGAGCCCATCCTGCTCGGCCTCCGCAAGAAGCAGGATGACGTGAAGGCCATCCTGGAAGAGCACGGCGCCCGCATCGCCAAGGCCCGCTTCGCGGTCTACGGCAAGACCCTGCCCCCGGACGCCACGGGCACGCTCCGCATCACCTACGGCGCCGTGGCCACCTATCCCGCCAACGGCACCCTCCAGCAGCCCTTCACCACCTGGGCCGGCCTCTACGACCGCCATTTCGGCTGGGGCGGCAATGAGGCCCACGCCTACGGTGGCGAGTGGACCCTGCCCCAGCGCTGGCTGGACCGCATGGGCAAGCTGGACCTCCGGACGCCCCTCAACTTCTCCCACGCCGTGGACACCACCGGCGGCAACTCCGGCAGCCCCGTGGTGAACCGCAAGGGCGAGCTGGTGGGCCTCCTCTTCGACGGCAACATCGAAGGCAACGCCGGCCGCTACTACTACGACGAGAAGGTGAACCGCAGCGTCTCCGTGGACGCCCGCGCCATCCTCGAAGCCCTCGTGAAGGTCTACGACGCGCCGCACCTCGCCGCGGAATTGACCGGGAAGTGAGTTTTCAACCGCAGATGTCGCAGATGGCGCAGATATAAATCGCACTCTCACAGAGCGTTTTTCATCTGCGGAATCTGCGACATCTGCGGTTCCCTGTTCTTCTTTCTGGAGTTCCCGTGCGCCTCACCGCCCTCGCCCTGCTGCTCGCCCTGCCTGCGCTGCGCGCGGACGAGGGCATGTGGACCTTCGACAACATCCCCGTGAAACAGATCAAGGCCAAGTACGGCGTGGACCTGGATGCCGCCTGGCTGAAGAACCTGCAGCTGGCCACCGTGCGCTTCCCCGGCGGCACGGGCGCCTTCGTCAGCCGCGGCGGCCTGGTGGTGACGAACCACCACGTGGGCCGGGGCGCCGTCGCCCAGGTGTCCAGCGCCCAGGCGGATCTGGTGAAGAATGGGTTCACCGCGGCCGGGCGGAGCCAGGAGATCAAGGTCCCGGGCCTCGAGCTGATGATGCTGGTCTCCATGAAGGACGTGACGGCGCGGGTGAACGGCGCCGTGCAGCCCGGCCTGGCGGATCAGGCCGCCCTGGCGGCGAGGCTCAACGCCCTGGCGGACCTCCGGCGGACCGAAGAGGCGAAGACCGGCCTCACCTGCGAGCCGGTCACCCTCTACCAGGGCGGCGAATACTGGCTCTACCGCTACAAGAAGTTCAGCGACGTGCGCCTGGTGGCGGCTCCGGAGCTTCAGGTGGCGGCCTTCGGCGGCGATCCGGACAACTACACCTACCCCCGCCACAACCTGGACTTCTCCCTGTTCCGCGTCTACGAGGACGGGAAGCCCTACCGGCCCGAGGCCATCCTGCCCTTCAGCGCGAAGGGCGTGGCCATGGGCGAGCTGACCTTCATCTCGGGGCACCCGGGCGCCACCTACCGCCAGCAGACCCACGCCCAGATGGTCTATGCCCGGGATATCGGCATCCCCTTCCAGCTGCACACCCTGGAACGCCAGAAGCAGGCCCTGCAGGCGTTTTCGGCCACCTCGCCCGAGGCGCGCCGCATCGCCGCCGAGGCCATCTACGGCATCGAGAACGGCTACAAGCGGCTCAGCGGCCAGCTGCTGGGCCTCGCCAAGGCGGAGAACCTGAAGAAGGTGGAGACCGCCGAGGCCGCCTTGAAGGCCGCCGTGGCGAAGGATCCCGCCCTGCAGGCCCGCGTGGGGGGAAGCTGGGACCAGATGGCGCAGGCCGTGGAACGCCAGAAGTCCCTGCTGAAGGAAGCCACCTACCTCGACTCTGGCCGCGGAACCCTGGTCGGGCGCGTGGCCGCCCTGCGCCACGCGCTCACTCTGGTGCGTCTCGCGGACGAGGCATCCAAGCCCTCGGCCGAACGCCTCACGGAATTCAGCGACGGCAACCTCAAGGCCACCCGGGCGCAGCTCCTGTCTCCGCGGCCCGTGCAGAAACCCATCGACGCCACGCTGCTGGCGGCGGGGCTGCAGGAGGCCAAGGACGAGCTGGGCGCGGACCATCCCTTTGTGAAGGCCCTGCTGGGCGGCCAGTCGCCGGAGGCCGTGGCCAAGGCCGCGGTGGAAGGCACGAGGCTGGATGATCCCGCCGTGCGGAAGCAGCTCGCGGAAGGCGGCAAGGCCGCGCTCGAGGCCAGCACGGATCCCATGATCCTCCTGGCGAAGAAGATCGATCCCTTCGGCCGCGCCATCCACCGGCGGCTGGAGGCCGAGGTCACCGGCGTCTTCAACGAGCATGGCGGCCGCATCGCCGAGGCCCGCTTCAAGGCCTTCGGCCGGGCCGTCTATCCGGACGCCACCTTCACCCTGCGGCTGGGCTACGGCCCGGTGGCCACCTACGCCAACGGCACGGGCACCCTGGCCCAGCCCTTCACGACCTTCATGGGGATGTACGACCGGCACCTGGGCTGGGGCGGCAACGCAGCTGCGGCGGAGCACGGGGCCTGGACCCTGCCGGAGCGCTGGCTCAAGCGGCAGGCGAAGCTGGACCTGGCCACGCCCTTCAACTTCATCTACGCCTGCGACACCGTGGGCGGTAACAGCGGCAGTCCCGTGGTGAACGTGAAGGGCGAGTTCGTGGGTATCAACTTCGACAGCGTGTTCGAAGGGCAGGGCGGCTACTACGTCTACGACGCCGACACCAAGCGCGCCGTGGCCACCGATGCCCGCGCCATCCTCGAGGCCCTGCGGAAGGTCATGGGCGCGGGGTACCTCGCGGATGAGCTGCTGGGGCGCTGAAGCCCGGGGAACCTGGACATGAAAAGACGAACGAGAAAGGCTTTTTCAGCCACCGATTTCAGTGATTCCAGTGATTGAAAAGATGGAAAGACAGGCCGCTGTCCCAACGCAGCATGGGCTCCATGGGGGGCGCCAGGGCCGCGGCCCCTTGGAAGGCCTCGACCCTGGCGCCCCCCATGACTTCCGGCGAAGCCGGAAGCGGCCTCCGGCCGGCCCATGCGGGAAGCATTCGAGGCGCCATCAGCGAAATCACTGAAATCGGTGGCGAAAAAGCTCTTCTGGCGACGTTCCCCCGATCACGAGGCTGTGTGAATCTGGGGATGACCCTTTCTGTTCATGAGGTGGCAGGTGGATCTGTATCTTTCGTGTTCCCTCACTGGTGGCCGCCAGGACCAGCCCGTGGTGGCGGCCCTGGTGGCCCGCATGGAAGCCCTGGGCCATCGCGTGCTGACGGCGCATCTCGCCTCCGAATCCGCCATGGCGGCGGACGGCGGCCTGTCGCCGGAGGCTGTGTTCGAGCGGGACACGGCCTGGCTCCGCGCCAGCGATGCGGTCATCGCCGAGGTGAGCACCCCCTCCCACGGCGTGGGCTTCGAACTCGCCTACGCCCTGGAGCGCGACAAGCCCGTGCTGTGCCTGGCGCGGGAAGGCGTGCGCGTCAGCAAGATGCTCACGGGGGTCCGCCAGTCCGGCTTCCACTTCCAGACCTACCGCACGATCGAAGAGGCCATCGCGCACCAGCAGGCCTTCCTGGCGCGATACTAGGCCCAGTTTCCTCGAGGAGGACGCCATGTCCGACCACGGAACCACCCGCCGGGACCTCTTCAAGCTCGGGGCCGCGGCCACGGCGGGGCTGCTCGCCACGCGGCTGGGCGCCGTGGACACGGAACCCACGGCCTTGCATCCCGCACCGAAGGCGCCCTTCAATCCCGCCACGGCCCTGGCCATGCCCACCCGCAACCTGGGGCGCACGGGCCATCACGTGGGGATCTTCAGCCTGGGGGGCCAGGCGGCCATCGAGAAGCCGAACAATGAAAAGGGGGCCGTACCGATCATCGAGCGAGCCCTCGATCTCGGTGTGAACTACCTCGACACCTCCGCCCGCTACGGCGGCGACGCGCGGTGGAGCGAGCAGTACTTCGGCCAGGTCATGAAGCGTCGCCGCCGCGAGGCCTTCCTCGCCACCAAGACCCACGACCGCACGGCGGACGGTTCGCTGCGCCTGCTGGAGATTTCGCTCAAGCTCCTCCAGACGGACCATGTGGACCTCTGGCAGCTCCACGCCATGAGCACCATGAAGGACGTGGATGATGTCTGCGCCAAGGGCGGGGCCCTGGAGGCCTTCCAGAAGGCCCGGGACCAGAAGCTGGTGCGCTTCCTGGGTCTCAGCGGCCACACGGATCCCGACGTCCTGGCCGAGGCCATCCGCCGCTTCCCCTTCGACACGGTGCTCATGGCCTTCAACGCCGCCGACACCTGGCATCTGCCCTTCAAGAAGACCCTGCTGCCCCTGGCCGTGCAGAAGGAGATGGGCATCATCGGCATGAAGATCCCCGCCCGGGGCCGCATCCTCGAAGGCGTCCCGCCGCCGCCCCCGGACAAGCAGCGCGGCACCGCGAAGCACGACCGCCCCGGCACCCTCACCATGAAGGAGGCCATGCGCTACACCCTGAGCCACCCCGTGAGCACCGTCATCATCGGCGTGGACACCATCGCCCAACTCGAAGAGAACGTCCGCATCGCGGGGGAGTTTTTGCCGCTGAACGCTGGTCAGCTGGAAGCGCTGGAGCAGAAAGTGAAGCCCGTCTACGGGCAGGCCCAGTGGTTCAAGCGGGATGCACCGGCGAATCCGCCGAAGTGAAGACTATTGGCCACATGTGGACGCGGATATAGGCTGAGGAACACGGGTCAAGATAGAAGGGTGGACAATTGCACGCGTTGTTCCGAGACTTTCACCAGGAACCCATAACGACCCGGTCGTGACCTTCGGTTAATGCGCGTTGTCTAATCGAAAGTTTGAGGTTGCAATCGTGCATCCGCTCTTCGCTATTCATGCGGGTGAAGATGGCAATACACAAGTAACAAAGGAGGAGTCGTAATGAACGAACAAATTTCCTTCGGAACCACAGAATTTGCGGACAATCCGGAACCGCGTTGCCCGTGTCTATTGCTGCTGGATGTGTCCGGCTCAATGCAAGGACAACCGATTGCCGAACTGAATGCCGGATTGACCACCTTCAAAGACGAACTTGCGGCGGATGTCTTGGCAATGAAGCGAGTGGAAGTAGGGATTGTTACCTTCGGGCCTGTGCAGATCGCCTTGCCATTTCAGGGAGCAGCCGCGTTCTATCCGCCGGTTTTGACAGCCCAAGGTGACACCCCGATGGGTGCTGCGATCAAACAAGGCTTGGACTTGGTTCGTCAGCGTAAGGATGAATACCGGGCGAATGGGATTTCCTACTATCGCCCGTGGGTGTTCCTGATTACCGATGGCGGCCCGACAGATGAGTGGCAATCGGCGGCGGCAGCGGTGCGGGAAGGCGAAGCATCTAAGTCGTTTGCCTTCTTCGCCATTGGGGTCCAAGGGGCGAATATGGGTACCCTCAAACAGATCTGCGTACGGGAGCCATTGAGGCTCGACGGGTTGCGGTTCCGGGATTTGTTCAGTTGGTTGTCGAGTTCCCTGCGCTCGGTATCCCGATCTACGCCGGGCACGGACGTGCCGCTCCAATCCCCGCAAGGTTGGGCATCTGTGTGACTTGGCGAGTAGTAGCAGCCTCGACAGTCGGAACATCCCACGTGTTCACCGGCACGGTGTGCGAAGATCGTTGCCTTGCCCAAGTTGAAACTGATCCGTCCAAACCACCCCTGCTTACGATCTTTGTCGCGGATGGGGCCGGAAGCGCGGCCCACGGCGGGATGGGGGCCGAATTGGCGATAGAAGCTGCCACGGCGTTTGTCGGCGAACACTATGCTCGAACTTTGGAATTTGCCCTCAATGACTATTGGGCGGTGGAATGCATACAAGCTGTGCGCGCCAAAATCTATGCGACGGCGGATGAGAATGGGACGAAAGCACGGGACTATGCCTGCACGTTCCTAGCCGTAGTGGCGTCCCCTTTTGCCACCCTTCTAATTCAGATTGGCGACGGCGGGATCGTAGTCGATGTGGGCAATGGGCTAGAGGTACCCATTACCCCGATGGCGGGAGAATACGCCAATATGACCAACTTCGTGACAGACGAGAACGCGATTGACATCCTTGCGGTGGCTACCTTGCCGACCCGCGCCGAGAAAATCGCGGTCTTCACTGATGGTATCCAACGACTGGCGTTGAATATGGCTACTAACACTGCCCACACACCATTCTTCACCCCGTTCTTTACGATATTGGCGACGGCCACGGTGGTGCAGGAGGATCACCTCCAAACCGAATTGGCGCGGTTCCTTAATAGTCCGGCCGTGAACGAACGTACCGATGATGATAAGACCTTAGTGCTAGCGCACTGGATCGATTAGGTGCGGGATGACGAAGACATTCGTCACGGGCGCAGGCGTACCAATTGAGATTGGGCGGGAACTGGGGAAAGGCGGCGAAGGTGCTGTCTATGAGATTCCAGCCAATCGCCATGTCGTTGCTAAGTTATACAACGTCCATCACATGCCGAATTTATCGAAGCAGGCCAAACTTCGCTTTATGGCAATTACGGCCGATAAGGAACTTCTGAGTTACGCGGCCTGGCCCCAAGAAATCCTGCACAAAACCCCTAACGGGCTAGTTGTCGGGTTCATAATGCCGAAAGTCAGCGGGCGCGCCCCGATTCATATGTTGTATAGCCCGGCGCACCGCCGGCAATGCTACCCCCAAGCGGCTTGGGATTTCCTGCTCTTCGTCGCCCGTAACACGGCGGTAGCATTCGCCACAATCCACAACCACGGGCATGTCCTAGGGGACGTCAACCAGGGCAACGTGTTGGTCGGCACCGACAGTAAGGTAGTCCTAATCGACACCGACTCTTTTCAGATTAACGCTAACGGTACGGTTCACCTATGCGAAGTTGGCGTGGCACATTTCACGCCGCCTGAACTACAAGGGCTAGCATCGTTTGATCGAGTGCCCCGCACCAGTAATCACGACAATTTTGGTTTGGCGTTGTTAATCTTCCATTTGCTCTTTGGTGGACGGCATCCATATTCCGGAGTTCCCCTGCGCGCTGATGCCGGCGAAGCGTTGGAAAAGGATATTCAAGCCTGTCGCTATGCCTATGCCCCGGATGGCCCGCAGCGCGGGTTCAAGCCACCACCAAAATCCATCCCGATTAACATTGTACCGGATCCAATCCAGGCGTTGTTCACGGCTGCGTTTACCGAAAACGGCATGAAAGGCTGTCGACCCACCGCTCAGCAATGGGTTACCGCGCTGGACGGCTTGCGGAGCCAGTTAAAGCGTTGTGCTTCGGCCCCAATACATATTTATCCCGGCCACTTGGGCCGGTGCCCGTGGTGTGCACTGGAGGACCACGGGATTATCTACTTTCTGGATATGCGGGTAGGGGCTACCCCTATGGGAGTTCCCGGCTTTGTCTTGGCCCGGATCTGGGCGGCGATTGAAGCCGTCCCCGCTCCGCCCACCATCCCGATCCCTAACATCGCATCTATTGCGGTCATGCCTACCCCGGTACCGCCGGGCATCAAGCAAGACGGGACGATAATTTTCTGGCGGGTCGTCATGGGCGGTACCGCGCTCTGGCTCTTGACTGTTTTTCCTGGGGGGTGGTTTTTCGTTTTGGCTGGGGCCTGGTGGGCGTGGGTAGCGGTGGGTAACCTGGGGGAAAATGAACGGAGATCCGAACGCACCAAACGCCAAGCGGTTCGGGATGCTGCCCAGCAGACGTATGATCAGATTGTTGTGCGGGTGCGGCAAGAAATCAGCCCGGAAGTGTTCAGTAAGAAGAAACAAGAACTCGCACGCTTGCGGGATGAATACCAACACCTGCCGGAACGCGAGAAATCCGAAATTGCTAATCTTCATGCCACGGCGGAAGCCCGTCAGAAGCATCAATTCTTGGAACGGCATTTTATCGATGCCGCATCCATTCCCGGCGTTGGCCCGGCTAAGAAAGCCGCCTTGCGGTCATTCGGAATTGAAACGGCAGCGGATGTGACGCAGAATAAAGTCATAGCCGTGATGGGCTTTGGCGAAGTATTAACGCGGGCAGTGGTGGACTGGCGAAAAGCTTGTGAACGCCGTTTTGTCTTCAGTCCCAATCTGGCCGTAACCGACGCCGATAAGAATCTCGTGCGGGCCCAGATTGCGACCCGGAAGCGCACCCTCGAAATTACTCTCAATGCAGGGGCAACTGAACTCCAACACTTGCGCCAAGGCATGATCAATAAAATGCATGGGTTAAGCGCTGCATTGCAGGAGGCCTGTAAGAAATTGGCCCAAGCCCAAGTTGATCTCAATGCTATTTAGCCGTTTCCGTTTGCTACGTGTGACTTCTAGCACTGTGCTCCTAGGAAGTTCCGCAAGCGGCGCACCCCTGAGCTTTGGCGTTAGGCGTACATGTCGTCGCCCGAAATCCAACTGATTAGGCTTGGCCATTGCTATAGCGCCCCCGTTGCAAATATGTCTGCGAAAGCTCATAAGTTATGCGAACAGATTGAATGTGAAATCAAGTCTGAATTGCTCACTTCCTTGACCTTCGTCAATCCTCATCGGTGTTCATCAGCTTTTATCGGCGTTCATCGGTGTTCCATCTTTTCGCTCTAGCGCTGAATATACCTCCGGCCTCCGGTCCCTGAGCGCCGGGAACCGCTCGCGCCAGGTTCTCAGCGCCGAAAGGTCGAGGTCGCCCACCACCAGCCCCTCGGTGGCATCTCCCTTCGCTGTCACTTCTCCGAACGCGTCGTGGAGAGCGGAGGCGCCGGGGTAGTCGAGGCCTGCGCCGTCGCGGCCCACGCGGTTGACGCCGCAGACGGCCATCTGGTTCTCGATGGCGCGGGCGGCGAGGAGGGTGGACCAGGCGGCGATGCGGCGCTGGGGCCAGTTGGCGGGGATGAAGACCACCTCAGCGCCGCGCGCGGCCAGGGC
>DASXUH010000250.1:0-1649 GCA_036504935.1 Geothrix sp.
CCGGTCCGATCCTCCCGCCACACCTCTGCGATGCGGGTGAGCAGGGGGATGAAGCCTGGCATGCCACCCCGGGATTCAGGAGGGAAGTAGGTGCCCGCGTAGAAGGGTTCCAGCTCCGGCGTGAGCCACACGCTCATGGGCCAGCCGCCCCGGCCCGTGAGCGTCTGCACCGCGTCCATGTAGAGGTCGTCCAGGTCGGGGCGCTCCTCGCGGTCCACCTTGATGCTCACGAAGTGCGCGTTCAGCACCCCGGCCACGGCGGGATTCTCGAAGCTCTCCCGCTCCATGACGTGGCACCAGTGGCAAGCGCTGTAGCCGATGCTGAGGAAGATGGGCTTCTGCTCCGCCTTGGCCTTGGCCAGGGCCTCCGCGCCCCAGGGATGCCAATCCACCGGATTGTGGGCGTGCTGGAGCAGGTAGGGACTGAGGCTTCCGGCCAGCTGGTTGGACATATCCGACTCCACCGGACCGGATTATGACCCAGGATGCCTTTCGTGACAGGGAAATGCCTTCGCAGGCCGGTAGAATGGAGCTGCCGTATCGACCCGGAGTCCCATGTTCGACAGCCTCACCCAGAAGCTCAGCCAGGCGATGAAGTCCCTCCGGGGCCAATCGAAGCTCACGGAAGCCAACCTGGAAGCCGTGCTGCGCGAAGTGCGCATGGCCCTGCTGGAGGCCGATGTCCACGTGAGCGTGGCCCGCACGTTTCTCCAGCGGGTGAAGGAGAAGGCCCTCGGCGCAGAGGTCATGCAGGGCCTCAACCCGACCCAGGCCTTCATCGACATCGTCCACCACGAGCTGGTGGAGATCATGGGCGGCCAGGCCCCGGAATACCCCATCGCCTTCGCCTCCAGGCCGCCGACGGTGGTGATGATGGTGGGCCTCCAGGGCGCTGGCAAGACCACCACCTGCGGCAAGCTGGCGGTCTTCCTCAAGAAGCTGGGCCGCTCGCCCCTGCTGGTGCCGGCCGACGTCTACCGCCCCGCGGCCATCGAGCAGCTGCATGTGGTGGCCAAGGATGCCGGCGTGCCCTCCTTCCGCACGGAGGAGAAGGATCCGGTGGCCATCTGCGCCGCGGCGGTGGCTGAGGCGAGGCTCAAGGGCTGGGACGTGGTGGTGCTGGACACCGCCGGCCGCCTGCACCTGGACGAGCCGTTGATGGAGGAACTGGCCCGCATCAAGGCCGCCACCTCCCCCGATGAGATCCTCTTCGTGGCCGACGCCATGACGGGCCAGGACGCCGTCCGCAGCGCCACGGCCTTCCACGAGAAGCTGGGCATCACGGGCGTGGTGCTCACCAAGACCGACGGCGACACCCGTGGTGGCGCGGCCTTCAGCATCAAGCAGGCCACGGGCCAGCCACTGAAGTTCGTGGGCGAGGGCGAGAAGCTGGAGGACTTCCAGCGCTTCCACCCGGACCGCATGGCCCAGCGCATCCTGGGCATGGGCGACGTGCTGAGCCTCATCGAGCACGCCAAGGACAAGCTCGACGAGAAGGAAGCCGA
The DNA here is from genome assembly GCA_036504935.1 of Geothrix sp. Lineage (GTDB taxonomy): Bacteria > Acidobacteriota > Holophagae > Holophagales > Holophagaceae > Geothrix. The sequence continues at coordinate 1,506 of DASXUH010000250.1, forward strand.
GGTCATGGCCAGGCGCCTGGCCAAGAACCAGTTCACCCTGGAGGACATGCGGAAGCAGTTCCAGCAGGTGCAGAAACTGGGCTCCATGAACAAGATCATCGGCATGCTGCCGGGCCTGGGGCAGATGAAGGACCAGCTCGCGAG
>DASXUH010000251.1:0-2828 GCA_036504935.1 Geothrix sp.
CTCAGCTTGGATTCCGATCTGCTGCGGCAGGCCCGGGAGTTGGGGCTCAACCTCTCGGGCGTGGCCGAGGAGGCGCTTGCGTACGCTGTGAGCGCCCGGCTGGCGGAGCGCTGGGCGGAGGAGAACCGGGCGGCGGTCAAGGCTTACAACCGGCGGATCGAAGCCCAGGGCGTGTTCAGCGACGGCCTCCGGACCTTCTGATGACGGAGTATTCCGTGTTCCGGAACCCGAATCCGAAGACGTACGCGGCGGTACCTTTCCTGCTGGACGTGCAATCGGAAGTACTTTCCATGCTCGGTACGCGGGTGGTGGTGCCCTTGTACCGGCCGGATGCGGCTGGTGTCCACGCCATGTCCCGGCTGACGCCGGTGGTGGCCTTCCAGGGGCAGCCGCTGGTGGTGATGGTTCCGGAGTTGGCGGGTATCCCTAGGCGGGAATTGGGGGCCGTGGCAGGGGATCTGCTGTCGGCGAGGGGCGAGATTCTTGGGGCAATGGATCTGCTGCTGACGGGGTTCTGAAAATGATTTTTTGCCACCGATTTCGGTGATTGCAGTGACCAAGCCAGTGCTTCTCTGTCCCATTGCAGCACGGGCTTCAGGGAGGGTGTCAGGGCTGCGCCTTTTTGGGATGCGCGGCCCTGACACCCTCCCTGACTTCCGGCAAAGCCGGAAGCGGCCTCTGGCCGGCCCATGCGGGAAGCATCCGGGGCTCAATCAGCGCAATCACTGGAATCGGTGGCTGATCTTCGATTCTGCGTCTGATTGGCCGGAACGTCTGTGAGGTTGTCTTGACGGGATATCCGTCGTTTGTGATCATATCTGACGAAATGTCCGTCGTCGGGAGGATTCTGCATGTATATCGCTCGTCAGCTCGACCTCCGGGCGGTGCTTCAACAGAAGTCCTGCTTTCTGTTCGGGCCCAGGCAGACCGGGAAATCCAGCCTGATCCGGGAGACCTTGCCGGAGGTGCCGGTCTACAACCTGCTGGACCACCGGACTTGGCTGGACCTGAACGCCAATCCATCGAAGATGCGGGAGGAACTTGAAGCCACCGGATTGCGGGATGCCGTGGTCGCTATCGACGAGATCCAGAAATTGCCAGTCCTCCTGGATGAGGCCCAACTCCTGATCGAGACCCGGGGGTTGCGGTTCCTCCTGACTGGTTCCAGCGCCCGGAAGCTGAAGCGTTCCGGTGCGAACCTGCTGGGTGGGCGAGCCCGGTCCCGTATGCTCCACCCCTTCAGCTGGTGCGAACTGGGGGCGGAATTCGATCTGGTGAAGGCCTTGAATCATGGCCTTCTTCCCCACATCTACGGCTCGGAGGATCCGGGGGAGGACCTGAGGAACTACGTGGGCACTTACCTGCGCGAAGAGATCGCGGCGGAGGGGCTGACGCGCAACGTGCCCGCCTTCGCCCGGTTCCTGGAAGTGGCGGCCGCCTGCAACGGCCGGATGCTCAACAAAACCGAGGTGGCCAATGACGCCAAGGTCCCTCGCACGACAGTGAACGAGTACTTCGAGATTCTGAAGGACACCTTGATCGGGACCGAGCTGGAAGCCTGGACGCGGAGCCAGAAGCGGAAGGCCATCGAGACTGCCAAGTTCTACCTCTTCGACGGCGGCGTGGCGCGGGCCATCCTGGGATTGCCTCGACTCGTGCAGAAATCCCCGGATTTCGGGGACATGTTCGAGCATTTCATCTTCCACGAGCTGAAGACGTGGATCGACACCCGGAAGCCTGGGCTTTCGCTGCACTACTGGCGTTCGACTTCGGGGTTCGAGGTGGATTTCATCTTGGGCGGCCACACCGCCATCGAGGTGAAGGCAACCGCGAGTACGAGCAGGCGCGATTTCAGGGGCCTGGAAGCCCTGGCCGAGGAAGGGCAGATGAAACGCTTGATCCTGGTCTGTCAGGAGGCTGTGCCGAGGCAGGTGGGATCCGTACTGGTGCTTCCCTGGGCGATGTTTCTGGAACGGCTGTGGGAGAATGATTTCGTCGATTGAGCGCCCATCCTGACCCCGGGTATAGCGCGGGAGCGCGGTTCTGCGCTATGCTAAGTGGCTGTTTGCACACGACTCTGGAGGAGATCGCATGAGCGCCAAGGGCGGATTGCTGGAGGGGAAGCGCGGGCTGATCATCGGCGTGGCGAACAAGCGGTCCATCGCCTGGGGCATCACCCAGAAGGTGGCCGAGGCCGGCGCCCAGCTCTGCCTGACCTACCAGAACGAGCGCCTGGGTGAGAACGTCCGCGAGCTCGCGACGGAGCTGAAGAACCCCCTGCTGCTGCCCATGGACGTGGGGAGCGACAGCCAGATCGTCATGGCCTTCGACGAGATCCGCAAGAAGTGGGGGAAGCTCGATTTCCTGGTGCATGCCGTGGCCTACGCGCCGCGCCAGGCCCTGGAGGGCCGCTTCGTGGAGACCAGCCGCGAAGACTTCCGTGTGGCCCACGACATCAGCGCCTACTCGCTGGCGGCCGTCTGCAACGCGGCCCAGCCCCTCATGGCCGAGGGCGGCTCCATCGTGACCCTCAGCTACCTGGGCGGCGAGCGGGTGGTGCCCGGCTACAACGTGATGGGCGTGGCCAAGGCCGCCCTGGAATCCTGTGTCCGCTACCTGGCCGCCGACCTGGGCCCCCAGGGCATCCGGGTGAACGCCATCTCCGCGGGTCCCATCAAGACCCTGGCCTCCTCGGCCATTCCGGGCATCGGCTCCAAGCTCAAGCAGCACCGTTCCCACACGCCCCTCCAGCGGGACACGGACCAGCTGGAAGTGGGGGATGCCGGCGTGTTTCTCGTCAGCGACATGGGCCGCGGCATCACCGGCCA